>DKAR01000222.1 GCA_002450895.1 Proteobacteria bacterium UBA6921 | reverse complement strand
AACCTGATGATGGCGGCGGCGCTGGCGGACGGTACGACCGTCCTCGAAAACGCCGCGCGTGAACCAGAAGTTGTGGATCTGGCCAATTGCCTGATCGCCATGGGCGCGAAAATTTCCGGGGCCGGGACAGACGTGATCCGGATCGATGGCGTTGAGCGCCTTCATGGCGCCGACTATTCGGTGTTGCCTGATCGAATTGAAACGGGGACGTATCTTGTTGCCGCGGCAATCACGGGCGGACACGTCAAATGCAAAGACACGCGCTCAGATACGCTGGATGCCGTCCTCGCGAAATTGCGCGAAGCCGGTGCGCACATTTCCGTCGGACCGGACTGGATTGAACTGGATATGGCGGGGCGTCGGCCCAAGGCGGTCAGCATACGCACCGCACCGTATCCTGCATTCCCTACCGACATGCAGGCGCAATTTTGCGCGCTCAATGCGGTTGCCGAAGGGACGTCGACTGTCACCGAAACCGTGTTCGAAAACCGGTTTATGCACATTCAGGAGTTGCAGCGCATGGGAGCCCGGGTGCGCCTTGAAGGAAATACAGCGCTCGTCACCGGGGTGGATCACCTGTCCGGCGCTCCAGTCATGGCGACCGACCTGCGTGCTTCAGCCAGTCTTGTGCTTGCGGGACTCGTTGCTGAGGGCGATACACACGTGAATCGTATCTACCACATTGACCGTGGTTACGAACGAATCGAGGAAAAACTTTCGCAGCTTGGTGCCAAGATCAAGCGCGTTCCCGCCTGATTTCCTGTCGATCCCGCGCGCCGTTTGAGGCCGGGCCGGCCGGTTTTATGGCGGTGCTAAAAAGTCGATTTTTCCAGTGGAAGCGGCGCGAATCTTCTGAGAAAGCGCAGACGCCCTGCGCCAAAACCAATACAATACGTTTCCGATCAAACGGCTGACCGACATGACCGCCGCTCCCATTACTATCGCCTTGTCCAAAGGGCGAATCTATAAAGACGCGCTCCCGCTGCTGCGGCATGCGGGTATCGAACCGGTAGACGATCCGGAGACCAGCCGCAAACTGATTCTCGACACCAATCGCAAAGAAGTGAAATTTGTCATCGTTCGCGCCTCGGACGTTCCGACCTACGTTCAACACGGCGGCGCGGATATCGGTGTTGCCGGAAAAGATGTTCTGATGGAGCACGGCGGCGCGGATCTGTACGAACCGTTGGATCTGAAAATTGCCCGTTGCCGCTTGATGGTTGCCGGCAGGCGTGGATCGGGCGGCGGCGCTGCCCGCACAGACGGTAAGCGCGTTCGTGTCGCCACAAAGTACGTGAACAGTACCCGCCACTATTTTGCCCGGCAGGGCGCGCAGGTTGAAATCATCAAGCTGTACGGATCGATGGAACTGGCTCCGCTCGTCGGTATGGCAGACTGCATCGTCGATTTGGTGGATACTGGCAATACGCTGAAAGCCAATGGCCTGGAGCCGCTCGAACATATCGCCGACATCAGTTCGCGATTGATTGTCAACAAGGCCGCTATGAAGATGAAGCATGAAACGGTGAAACAGTTGATCGATCTCATCGCGCAAGCGGTGAAGTGAGGATGAACATGAAAGACATGCGCCGCCTTAATGCATCGGATCCGACGTTCTGGGTGGAGTTGGAACGTTTGTTGGCCTGGGAGTCGGTTTCCGACGACTCCATCAACAACACGGTGCGCGAAATCGTCAACGCCGTGCGCATCCGTGGTGACGAAGCCCTGATCGAATTTACGCGGCGTTTTGATCGCTGCGCGGTTGAACACGCGGGCCGTCTGGAAATTCCGCGCGCAAAATTGCGAGAAGCGCGCGCAAGCATTCCCGCAGATCTGCGAACTTCGCTGGAACACGCAGCGTCGCGCGTTCGCGCGTACCACGAGCGGCAGCGTTTGGAGTCCTGGTCATATACCGAGGCGGACGGCACGGTGCTTGGCCAGCAAGTGACACCGCTGGATCGTGTTGGACTTTATGTTCCGGGGGGCAAGGCGGCCTATCCATCCTCGGTGCTCATGAACGCAATACCCGCGAAAGTGGCGGGCGTGCAGGAGTTGATCATGGTTGTTCCCACGCCGGATGGTGTGGTGAATGACATGGTCCTCGCGGCTGCGGACATCGCCGGAGTCGACCGGGTATTTGCGATCGGTGGCGCGCAAGCCGTGGCGGCGCTCGCCTACGGTACCGCGACGATTCCGCGCGTCGAAAAGATCGTTGGCCCGGGCAATATTTATGTCGCGACCGCAAAGCGAATGGTCTTCGGTCAGGTGGGTATCGACATGATCGCCGGCCCATCCGAGATCCTCGTCATTTGTGATGGAAAAACGGATCCCGCCTGGGTCGCCATGGACTTGTTTTCGCAAGCGGAACACGATGAAGACGCACAGGCCATTCTCGTCACACCCGACGCAGCATTCATCGACCGCGTGGCAGCGGAAATCGAGCGCCTTGTCGCAACCATGCCGCGCAAAGACATCATTCGTGCTTCGCTGGCCAGTCGGGGCGCGCTTATTCAGGTGCGTGATCTCGAACAGGCTGTTGAGGTTTCGAACTTTGTTGCGCCTGAGCATCTTGAGTTGTCGATTGAAGATCCGGCGCAATGGACCAGCAAGATCAAACATGCAGGCGCGATTTTCATGGGGCGTTACACGTGCGAAGCGTTGGGTGACTATTGCGCGGGTCCCAACCACGTCTTGCCGACATCACGCACGGCCCGATTCTCTTCGCCTCTCGGCGTGTACGATTTCCAGAAGCGGTCAAGCATCATTCATTGTTCGCCCGTATCCGCCACCACGCTCGGCCAGGTGGCTGCCGCGCTCGCGGACGGCGAGGGTTTGGCCGCACATGCACAGTCCGCGCGATATCGAATACGGTAGTTAATATGAGCAGTGATCGCATAGCGCGCTGGATTCGTCCGGCGGTACGGGCATTGAGCGCGTACCATGTTCCGCCGGCAAGCGGATTGATCAAGCTGGACGCAATGGAAAATCCCTATCCGTGGCCCACTGAGTTGCAGCGCGAATGGCTGGCCCAAATGCCCAGCGTTGCGCTGAACCGGTATCCCGATCCGCAAAGTACCGCGCTGAAATCCCAGCTGCGTGCGGTCATGGCCGTTCCCGAGGCCATGCCGATGGTGCTCGGCAACGGGTCTGACGAGTTGATTCAATTAATCGCGATGGCGGTGTCCGGTCCGGATCGAGTCATGCTCGCGCCCGAGCCAACCTTTGTGATGTATCGCATGATCGCCGAATTTACCGGCATGCGTTTTGTTGGCGTTCCGTTGCAGGAAGATTTTGACCTGGATCGCAACGCGATGCTTGCGGCGATCGACCAGCATCAGCCTGCGGTTGTATTCCTCGCGTATCCCAATAACCCGACCGGGAATCTTTTTGACCGGGGTACCATCGATCTCATCATTTCGCGAAGTCCGGGGCTGGTCGTCGTTGACGAGGCGTACCACGCCTTCGCCGGCACAACTTATATGGACCAAATTGGCCGACAGGACAACCTGGTGGTCATGCGCACACTGTCAAAAATGGGATTGGCCGGACTCCGTTTGGGGTTGATGGCGGGACCGGCAAGCTGGATGGAAGAATTTGAGAAAATCCGGCTTCCCTACAACATCAACTCGCTGACACAGATGAGCGCCGAGTTTGCACTGCGTCATTCTGCGGTGTTCGATGAGCAGACAAGCGAAATTCGAGCGCAGCGGGGTACCCTGTTTGATGCACTCAAGGCGATGCCGGGTGTGCGTCCGTTTCCAAGCCATGCTAATTTTATCCTGTTTCGCGTACCGTCCGGGCGTGGCGTGGCTGTGTTTGACGGGTTGAAACGGCGCGGAATCCTGATCAAGAATCTCCACCGCGACGGATCTCCGCTGGCGGATTGTCTTCGAGTCACGGTCGGAACACCGGCGGAGAATCAGCAGTTTTTGGCGGCGCTTCGCGCCGAAGTTGGTTAAGAGGCTAAGAAAGTATTTATGGCAGATCGCAAGCAAAAAGACCGAAAGGCATCCGTCGCACGAGACACGCTCGAAACGAAAATTTCAGTGAGCGTCAATCTTGATGGCGACGGCAAAGCCAAACTCAACACCGGCGTGCCGTTTCTTGATCATATGCTGGACCAGGTCGCCCGGCACGGCATGATCGATCTTGGAATCGAGGCGAAAGGCGACCTGCACATCGATGCGCATCACACCGTCGAAGACATCGGCATTACGCTCGGGCAAGCCTTTACCAAGGCGGTGGGCGACAAGAAAGGCATTCGCCGATATGGCCACGCCTACGTTCCATTGGACGAAGCGCTGTCGCGGGTTGTGATCGATTTCTCCGGTCGACCGGGACTCGATTATCACGTTGAGTTTCCGCGGGCACGCATTGCCGAGTTTGACGTCGACTTGTTCCGGGAATTTTTTCAGGGCTTCGTCAATCATGCGCAGGTGACGTTGCATATCGACAACTTGCGCGGAAAGAATGCTCACCACATTGCCGAAACGGTGTTCAAGGCATTCGGGCGCGCCGTTCGCATGGCGCTGGAAGCTGACTCCCGCATGGCGGGTGTTACACCGTCTACGAAAGGGACGCTGTGAGCACTGTTGCTGTTGTTGATTACGGAATGGGCAACCTGCATTCCGTTGCAAAAGCGTTGGAGCGCGTAGCACCGACGGGCTATACAGTGAGTGTGACGTCGGATCCCGGCGCAATTGGTTCGGCGGATCGGGTGGTGTTCCCCGGCGTCGGTGCGATTCGGGATTGTATTGGAGAGCTTGCCCGGCTCGGGCTTACCGATGTTATTAGAGATGTGGCCCGCAGCAAGCCGCTCCTGTGTGTGTGCGTCGGGCTTCAGGCGTTGCTGGATTTTTCAGAAGAGAATGGCGGGACGCCCTGTCTTGGCATTGTTCCAGGACGCGTTGAATTTTTCGGGAATGACCTGCGCGACGCTGTCAGCGGTGAGCGGCTCAAGGTGCCTCACATGGGATGGAACCAGGTGCATCAGGAGCGAGCGCATCGGATGTGGCGCGACATCCCGCAGGATTCACGATTTTATTTTGTACACAGTTATCACGCGCGGCCTGCGGATGAGGGCGTGATTGTCGGGACTTCGGTTTACGGAGCGAAACTGACGGCCGCGATCGCGCGTGACAATATTTTTGCCGTGCAATTTCACCCGGAAAAAAGCGCGGCAGCGGGCTTGCAGTTGTATGCAAATTTCCTTGGATGGAATGGCAAAGAATAGCGTTTGATCGAGGTTGGTCATGTTGGTAATTCCTGCAATTGATTTGAAAGAAGGCAAATGTGTCCGGCTGAGACAGGGGCGCATGGATGACAAGACGGTGTATTCCGACGATCCGGTCGCGATGGCCGATCAGTGGATCGCGCAGGGCGCGCGCCGACTGCACATTGTGGATCTGGATGGCGCCGTAAATGGGCGGCCGATGAACGGCAAGATCATCGAGCAGATTGCCAGTCGGCACGGAAATATCCCGATCCAGGTTGGCGGTGGAATTCGCGACGAGGACACCGTGCAGGCGTATCTCGATTCTGGCGTGCGGTACGTCATCATCGGGACCAAGGCCATCAACGCACCGCACTTCATTGCCGACCTGTGCGTCGAGTTTCCCGGACATATCGTTGTCGGCCTTGACGCGAAGAACGGCAAGGTTGCTATTGACGGCTGGTCCAAGCTTTCGCATCACGACGTCATCGATATTGCCAAGCATTTTGAAAAAGACGGTGTCGAAGCGATTGTGTACACGGACATCGGCCGGGATGGCATGTTGAGTGGTGTCAATATCGAATCCACCGTCGCGCTGGCGCGCGCAATTCATATTCCCGTGATTGCATCGGGGGGTGTGAAGAGCATTGATGACGTGCGCAAGCTGTGTGATGTCGCGGACCACGGAATTGTTGGCGCCATCACCGGTCGTGCAATTTACGAGGGAACGCTGGATCTGCGGGAAGCGCAGAATCTTGCGGACGAACTCTCTGCGAAGAAATAGCGAATCGACTTCATGCCTCTCGCCAAACGAATTATTCCTTGTCTCGACGTCGACAATGGGCGCGTGGTTAAGGGCGTGCGTTTTCTCGAGATTCGCGATGCCGGCGATCCCGTGGAGATTGCCAAGCGTTACGACGAACAAGGCGCGGACGAAATTACCTTCCTTGATATCACGGCATCGTCGGACAATCGCGACACGATGGTGCATGTTGTGGACGCCGTTGCCGGACAAGTCTTTATCCCATTGACCGTGGGGGGCGGAATTCGTACCGTCGAGGATATCCGTCGCATGCTCAACGCGGGCGCGGACAAGGTTTCGATCAATACCGCCGCCGTGCACCGCCCGGAATTCGTCAAGGAAGCGGCGGATCGCTTCGGAGCGCAATGCATCGTCGTCGCCATCGACGCCAAGCGCGTCAGTGCGGAAAACGAACCTGGGCGCTGGGAAATCTTTACGCATGGTGGACGCAAGGCGACCGGAATCGATGCCGTCGATTGGGCCCGTCGCATGGTCGAATACGGTGCGGGAGAAATTCTGCTGACGAGCATGGATCGCGACGGGACCAAGCAGGGCTTCGACAATGCGCTGAATCGCGCGGTCAGCAATGCGGTGCCCGTTCCAGTGATTGCCTCCGGGGGCGTCGGCACCCTGGATGATCTCGCCAACGGAATTACCGAGGGTCACGCCGACGCTGTCTTGGCGGCCAGCATCTTTCACTTTGGGACTTACACCATTGAGCAGGCGAAGCGCCACATGGCCGCTCGCGGTATCGAGGTGCGCCTGTGACGACGTGGCTGGACCAGATCAAGTGGACCGCTGACGGCCTCGTTCCGGTCATTGCGCAGGAGCACGATACTGGTCGCGTGCTGATGTTCGCCTGGATGAACCGCGAGTCGCTCGAGCTGACGATCAATGAAGGTCGGGCGATTTATTGGTCCCGATCCCGCAACAAGCTCTGGCGCAAGGGGGAAGAATCCGGCCATGTCCAGATCGTCAAGGAGTTACGGATGGACTGTGACAACGACGTACTTCTCCTTCGTGTGGAACAAATGGGCGGTTTGGCGTGCCATACTGGAAGGCACAGCTGCTTTTTTCAGCGCTTCGATGGTAATTCGTGGGAGAGTGTCGATCCGGTAATCAAGGATCCGGCGCAGATTTACAAGTGAATCAGCCTATGGCCGATATATTGAAGACCTTGGCGGAAACGCTGGAACAGCGAAAAAGCGCTGCGGCCGACTCATCGTACGTCGCAAGCCTGTATGCCAAAGGACTGGATGCGATTCTGAAGAAGATCGCCGAAGAAGCAGCTGAAACTATTATGGCTGCAAAGGACGGAAAGGCGGACCGCGTCATTTATGAAACGGCCGATTTGTGGTTTCATACGCTCGTCCTGCTGGCCCAACAAGGACTTAGCCCCGACGATGTATTGAATGAGCTCAAACGCCGGCACGGCGTTTCAGGGCTCGACGAAAAGGCGGCCCGGGCCAAGTAGGCGGGCGCCATCACCGACTTGGAGAAATGACATGGGTTTTAGCATTTGGCAGCTCCTGATTATCCTGGCCATCGTTATGTTGTTGTTCGGGACCAAGAAACTGGCCAATGTGGGCGGTGATTTGGGCAGTGCAATTCGCAACTTCAAGAAATCGATGAAGGACGGCGAGGAAGAGGGTTCCGAAGCCGCGCCGGGCGCAGCCAAGGTGACCCACCAGGACGCGCAAGGCAACGTCATTGAAGGTCAAGCGACCAAAGAACAGAACAAGTCGTAAGCGCCGCATCACGGCATTGGGCGCGTCCCATGTTTGAAATCGGTTTCTCTGAGTTACTGCTGGTTGGCGTCATCGCTTTGCTGGTCTTTGGTCCCGACAAACTTCCAGGTCTCGCACGCAATGTCGGGCTTTGGGTCGGGCGCGTGAAGCGCATGGTTAACACCGTCCAAACGGAATTCCACCGCGAAATTGCCAAGGCAGACGAGCTCAAGCGGCTGGTGGAAGAACAGCAGAAGATTCTGGAACGCCACGTTACCCTGGAAGATGACAAACCCACCGTGCCGGTGACCGGAAAGCCCGCCGCGTTACCCTCTTCAGAATCCGCCGCGAAGGAAACGAACGCATCGCCTTCGGTCACGGCGCCGGACGCGCCACAACCTGCCGCGGTTCGAATCAATGAAGCAGAAAAAACCCAGTAGCGCGGAGCACGAGCCGCTGCCGCTGGTCGCGCATCTCATTGAGTTGCGAACCCGACTGGTGCGCGCGCTGATCGCCGTGGCCGTCATGTTCGCTGTGCTGTTTCCGTTTTCGAATGAAATTTACACGTTTCTCGCCGAGCCTCTGATGCGCTTCCTGCCCAAGGGCAGCACCATGATCGCAACAGAAGTTGCATCGCCGTTTCTGACCCCGTTCAAGTTCACGATGTGGGCTGCGCTGTTCGCCGCGATTCCGGTGATTCTCTACCAGCTGTGGGCCTTTGTGGCGCCGGGCTTGTACAAGGACGAACGTGAACTGGCGATGCCCATGATTATTTCCAGCGTCGTTCTTTTCTACGCAGGGATCGCCTTCTGTTACTTCGTGGTGTTTCCGTTGGTCTTCCAGTTTTTTACCAACACCACGCCGGAAGGCGTTTCGATGATGACGGACATCTCGAAATATCTCGATTTCGTGCTGGGGATGTTTTTCGCTTTCGGCGTCACATTTGAAGTGCCCGTCGCCACCATCATACTTGTGCTGATGGGGCTCGTGACGCCCGAGCAGCTGGTTGAGAAAAGGCCGTACGTTATCGTCGCCGCTTTCATCATCGGGATGATCCTTTCGCCGCCAGACGTCATATCGCAGACGTTGCTGGCCATTCCGATGTGGTTGTTGTTCGAGCTGGGCGTTGTTGTCTCCCGAATTCTTGTGCGGCGCAAAGATGCGCGTGCTGCTGCCAGTGCAGCGGCCGCCGCGACGGCCCCGGCAACGGCCGCGGCGACCGTGGTGGATGAGCCTTTTCGTCCGTTGAGTCCGGAAGAAATGGACGCTGAACTCGACCGAATCGCGGAGCAGGAAAAACGCGATCGCGGTGGATCCTGATCCCTTGATGGCAAGCGAGGTCCAATTGAAAGTTACTTCGGGACCACGTCAAGCGATTCGTTCTCTTGCTCTGATTCTTCTACTGGTCGCGACGGCGATTCCTTGCCGTGCCGCGTTGGAAAACCAGGTCAAGAATGACCCGGTTCCATATCTCTCGATGCATGGTGAGGATATGGTCCATTGGCAAAAATGGAATGCTGCAACACTGCAGCGCGCGCGCGAAGAAAAAAAACCGCTGTTTCTTTCCATCGGGTTCTTTGCCTGTTATTGGTGCCATGTGATGCAGCGAGAGAGCTTTCGCGACGCTGAAATCAGTACGCTGCTCAACACCCATTTCATTCCCGTCATCATAGATCGTGAGCTCGAGCCGGAACTGGATGCGCAAATGATCGAGTTCGTGGAGCACTACCGCGGCTCCGCCGGATGGCCGCTGAACGTCATAGTGACGCCAGAAGGTTATCCGTTGCTCGGAGGTGTTTATTTTCCGCGCCAGGAGTTGCGCACGTTACTCGTACGGCTGAGTCAATCGTGGTCCACGAAGGCAGAGGATCTGAGCAAGTTGGCGCGTGCTGCCGCCCAACCGCCAAAATCGGAATCCGTCACGACCGACAATCCTGGATCACAGAAGCTGGCGGATGAATTGGTCAAACAGAGCCTGCAGATCGCCGACCGTGTTAGCGGCGGGTTTGGCGAGCAAAGCAAATTCCCCATGAGTTCACAATTGCTGGCGTTGTTGCGACTGAAACTGGTCGCGCAGGATGGGAAGCTCAACGGCTTTCTTCGCGACACGCTCGCGTCGATGGCGCGTTATGGATTGCGCGATCATCTGTCGGGCGGATTCTTTCGCTACACGACTGATCCGAACTGGCGAACACCGCATTTTGAAAAAATGTTGTATGACCAGGCACAGCTCGCGCGCGTGTACTTGCGCGGTGCTAAAAAATTCGGCGTTCGCGAGTATGAAACCATTGCGCGGGAGACGCTGGATTTCGCACTGGGCACGATGCGCACATCCAATGGCTTGTTCGTTTCCAGTCTCTCGGCCGTCGATGAGCGTGGCGACGAAGGGGCGTACTACATTTTCGATCGCGCGACGCTGGCTTCGCTGCTTGATTCAAATGAGCTTGCTGCCGTGCGCAAGTATTACAGCCTGAGCGATGCGCCCGCTTTCGAGCATGGCGATTTGTTGATCCCGCAGCTGGCGATTGCAGACGTCGCCAAGGCGCTGGATCGCGATGAAGCGACGACCAAATCCCTCCTGGATTCAGCGCTGATGAAATTGCGCAATGACAGGTCGCGTCGCTCCCTCCCGGTAGATACAAAACAAATCGCGGCATGGAACGGTCTCATGCTTGCCGCGCTTTCGGAGGCGGGACAATTTACCGGAGAAAAACGGTATCGCGATGCGGCGCAGACATTGCACGATGCAATCCTGAAGAACTTCTGGCAGTCCGGCGCCCTGTTGCGAACTCCGCGCGCGGATCGCGGTACGCTTGAAGATTATGCCTACGTCGCGGACGGAATGCTGGTCTATGCCAGGATGTTTGATTCAAAGCCGGATTTGGATTTCGTGAAGGAATTGGTAGGGGCGGCTTGGAAGAAATTCTTTCGAGAATCTGCCTGGTCGATATCGGAGCTGTCTCTTTTGCCAATGCAGGCCGGTCGTACGGCATTCGAAGATGGGGCATTGCCGTCACCGTCGGCAGTTTTGCTTTCAACGACGCTTACAATATCGAAGCAGACTGAAAGCAAGGAGCTTGAGCTTAAAGCCGTTGATGCGCTGCGTCGGGCGTGGCCAATCGTGTTGGACAATGCGTTCAGTTATGCCAGTTACGTGGCGTTAGGCGAAAACTAATTGGTTGGAACCGGGCGTTGCGCGACCACCGCGGTTTTCACTGACTTCTTACCGTCGTGAATCACGTGAATTTCGATATTCGTGCCGGGGGGTGTGTTGGCGATGGTGTTCAGTGCTGCGAGGCTGTCGCCGATTTCCCGCCCGCCGATTTTCGTAATTACGTCGCCGCGAACAATTCCGGCGCGATCCGCGGGGCCGCCCTGGAGCACTCCCGCGACAACGACGCCAGTGACGTTCTGCAAACCGAAGGACTCTGCCAGGCGCGGCGACAGATCCTGCGGCTCAATTCCCAGCCATCCGCGCACCGCGTGACCGTACTTGATGATTTCTTCCATGACTTTTTTGGCGATGCTCATTGGAATCGCAAAGCCAATGCCTTGCGACCCACCGGAGCGTGAATAAATCGCTGTATTGATTCCCACCAGCTGACCGTATGCATTGATCAACGCGCCGCCGGAGTTTCCCGGATTGATCGCCGCATCCGTCTGAATGAAATCTTCGAACGTATTGATGCCGAGCTGATTGCGACCCGTCGCGCTGATGATGCCTTGCGTGACCGTCTGTCCCACGCCAAACGGATTGCCGATGGCCAGGACGACATCGCCGACGCGGACGATTTCTTGCGAACTGAATACCACGGTCGGCAGCTGATCCAGTTTGATGGACAGCAATGCAACATCGCTTTCCGGATCGGTTCCCACCAAGGCGGCCTGGGCCGTGCGACCATCTCTGAGTGCAACCAGGACTTCATCAGCGCCAGAAATTACATGGTTGTTGGTGAGAACGTAACCCTGCGGGCTGACAATCACGCCAGAGCCTAGACTGTTCTGCAGGCGTGCCGGTGGCTGGTTGATGTCTCCAAAGAAGCGGCGGAACAGCGGGTCGTCGAACAACGGGTTCTGCCGCTGTTGCACGACTTTGGTGGTGTATATATTCACAACGGCCGGCGCGGCGGCTTCGACGGCGCTCGCGTAGGAAACCGGTCCGGTCGCCGGGCCCGGCAGCACAGGGGTTTCACCCTGGCGGATTTCGACGGTCGGTACGACTTGTGCGGTCTGCAAAAGGTTCGGGAACGCCGTAATTACGATCCACGCGCCAATCAGCCCGAGAATGGTGTACGGAATAATGAATCGGACGAAACTCTTGAAGTTCATGCCGGCAAAATCGCTAAAATGACTCGGAACTATAGCGCAAGATGGAAGACGACGCATGGTCGCACTGGCTGAATTGATTGCCTATACGGACGAGATGTTGCGCGTCCGCGATTTTCGGGATTATTGCCCCAACGGCCTGCAAGTCGAAGGGCGTCCGGAAGTGAAGACGCTGGTGTCCGGCGTCAGTGCGAGCCTGGCGCTTGTCGAAGCCGCACGACAGCGGGACGCGGACGCGATCCTGGTGCACCATGGCTACTTCTGGAAAGGGGAGGATGCGCGCATCATCGGGTACAAGAAGCAGCGGCTTCAGACGCTGCTCGCATCGAATATCAGTCTCATCGGATACCATCTTCCGCTCGACGCACATCCCACGCTCGGGAACAACGCACGTCTCGGCAGCAAGCTGGGGTTTCGGGTCACCGGAAGCTTTGACACGGACAGTGGCCCGAGTCTTGGCCTGGTGGGCGAAGTGGATCCCGTCACCGGCGTTCAACTGGCACACGCAATTCATCAGGCACTAAATCGGCCACCGCTGCACATTCCCGGACGTGCGACTGAAATCAAAACCATCGCCTGGTGTACGGGTGGAGCGCAAGGCTATATCGATCGCGCCGCGGCTCTGGGTGTGGATGCCTACCTGACGGGCGAGGTCTCCGAATACACCGTCCATATCGCGCGTGAAACCGGATTGCACTTTTTCGCCGCCGGCCATCATGCCACCGAGCGCTACGGCGCGCAGGCCTTGGGCGAACACTTGGCCGAACGGTTTGGCCTGAAGCACGAATTCATAGATATCGAAAACCCGGCCTAGGGGAGATTGTGTGAAGCTGCGTCAATTTCAAATCGATGCGTTTGCGTCAAAAGTCTTTGAAGGCAATCCTGCCGCCGTGGTGCCGCTGGGTGAATGGCTGCCCGACAGCGTCATGCAATCGATCGCGCGCGAAAATAATGTTTCGGAAACCGCATTTATTGTGCGAACGGAATCCGGATACGACCTGCGCTGGTTCACGCCAAATGTCGAGGTGGATCTGTGCGGCCATGCCACGCTGGCCAGCGCGTTTGTCGTATTCACCGAATTGAAACATCCCGATGAAGTGGTGCGCTTCATGACAAAAAGCGGTGAGCTGGCCGTGGCGCGGCACCAAGATCAGCTGGTGATGGATTTTCCGGCCCTGACGCCCGAACCGTTTGACGATCTTCAATCTCTGGCGGCGGCATTGGGTCGAGCGCCGCTGGAAGTGCGCGTGGCCAAACATTACGTCGCGGTCTTTGAAAAAGAGTCCGACATTCGCACGTTGAAACCGGACATGGGGCTGCTGTCGCGATTGGAACGGCTCGGCGTGTGCTGTACGGCCCCGGGTGAGCATGTAGATTTTGTAAGCCGGTTCTTTGTACCAAAAGCCGGTATACCGGAAGATCCAGTCACCGGATCCGCGCACTGCGAAATGACACCGTATTGGGCTGAAAGAACCGGCAAGACGCGATTTCATGCGCGCCAACTCTCTGCCCGGGGCGGCGAAGTCTGGTGCGAATTGAAAGGTAAGCGCGTGGAACTGAAAGGACGCGCCGTGAAATTCATGGACGCTACGATCATCATCCCGTGACAGGAGATGCACTCCTGGGGTTTTAGATCCAGTTTGATAATCGGGTGGGATCGCTTGATCTTTGTAATACGCGAATGCTGACAGTCGACCCGTTGCAGTTCTTCGCGTGACGCCGAACTAAAGTCCAGTAGTTCCTCCATAACAGACATTTAGTCTCGGTGGTCTCTTCCTCTAAACGCTCCACACCCGTACTACACATCAGCCTGCAAGTGCGGGTCCGTTTTACTGGTGACAAAAGTCCGTTGTCAGTTCTCCTGTTCAAAAAGGTCCATGAGAAATCACGTTCCACTTGGCTAAATTTGTCAACCGCAGGTCACTGCTTTGAACTTGCTTGTGATCGACGCGAACGACCGGCTTATACGCCGTAACCAAGTGACACGCGGCACAATTGTTGGACGATTCGATATGACCAAGATTTTCCGAGTGGCAACTGGCACAGCTGTGAAGAACTTGCGAGTGATCAATACGCAGAACCGGTTTCGAAACCCGCCTGGAAGTTACATGATCAGCCGATGA
>DKAR01000085.1 GCA_002450895.1 Proteobacteria bacterium UBA6921 | reverse complement strand
GTACGTCGACAACGCGGCGATGCAACTGGTGAAAGCGCCCAAGCAGTTCGATGTGATCGTCACCGGAAACATTTTTGGCGACATCTTGTCTGACGAAGCGGCGATGTTGACCGGATCGATCGGCATGTTGCCGTCCGCCTCGCTCGATATGAACAACAAGGGGATGTACGAGCCGATTCACGGGTCGGCGCCAGACATCGCCGGCAAGAACATTGCCAATCCGATCGCCACGATTCTGTCCGCAGCGATGATGCTGCGCTACACACTCGGCGAGCCGGCACTTGCGGAACGCATCGAGACGGCTGTTTCGAAAGTGCTCGATCAGGGACTGCGCACCGGCGACATTTATACCGAGGGCACGCGCAAGGTCGGTACGTCTGAAATGGGCGACGCGGTGGTGAATTCACTTTGAGAGTCGCTTCCATCAGGAGCGAAATACGAATGCAGCCACAGATGAACACAGATAAACACAGATTGACCACGGCATCATTCAACATCTGTGTTGATCCGCGTTCATCTGTGGCAAATAAATTCTTTGGAATTACGAGGTAGGTAACATGAAACGAGTTGGACTGATTGGTTGGCGCGGAATGGTCGGATCCGTGTTGATGCAGCGCATGCAAGCGGAAAATGATTTCGACGTGATCGATCCGGTGTTCTTTACGACTTCGAATCCCGGCGGAAAGGGCCCGGCGATTGGCAAGGATGTGCCGCCGCTGAAAGATGCGAAGAGCATCGATGAATTGAAAAAGATGGACGTGATCATCACCTGCCAGGGCGGTGACTACACCTCGGAAATTTTTCCCAAGCTGCGCAGCGCGGGCTGGAACGGCTACTGGATCGATGCGGCATCGACGCTGCGCATGAACGATGACGCAGTCATCATTCTTGATCCCGTCAATCTCAACGTGATCAAGGATGCTTTGAAGTCTGGCGTGAAGAATTACGTCGGCGGCAACTGCACGGTGAGCTTGATGTTGATTGCGCTCGGCGGTTTGTACCAACGCGGCTATGTAGAGTGGATGAGCGCGATGACCTATCAGGCAGCGTCTGGTGCGGGCGCGAACAACATGCGCGAGCTGCTCAAGCAGATGGGCGTCGCGTACGGCGCGGTCAAAAATCTTCTCGATGACCCCGCGTCGGCCATCCTCGACATCGATCGCAAGGTCGCCGAGACGATCCGCAGCAAGGACAACCCGACCGAATATTTCGGCGTTCCGTTGGCCGGCAGCCTGATTCCGTGGATCGACAAGGATCTCGGCAATGGCCAATCCAAGGAAGAATGGAAGGGCATGGCGGAGACAAACAAGATTCTCGGCCGCAAGTCCAATCCGATTCCGGTCGACGGGTTCTGCGTCCGCATCGGAGCGATGCGCTGCCACAGTCAGGCGCTGACTATCAAGCTCACCAAGGATCTCCCGCTCGACGAAATCAACGACATGCTCGCCAAGGCGAACGACTGGGTAAAAGTTGTTCCAAATCAGCGTGAAGCGTCGATGAAGGAATTGACACCCGCGGCCGTGACGGGCACCCTCACCGTGCCCGTTGGACGCATCCGAAAACTGGCCATGGGTGGCGAATATTTGGGCGCGTTTACCTGCGGCGACCAGTTGTTATGGGGCGCGGCCGAGCCGTTGCGCCGTATGCTGAGAATTCTGCTAGAGCAGTAAACGCTGTCAATTTTCAGCCGTTGTGCGGAACTGATTCGCATTTTCGCTGGGTCTGTTTTTAAGTGTTTTGGTGCACTACCGATAACGTTGTTGCGAGGCCGGGCTTTCCGCCTCGTAACGTCGTTTTCAGCCGCCGGGCGCAGGATTCACCCGGAGGCGAACGGCTGGTAAACAAGACTCTGTACGCTATATTAGTTTTTGGCGATTAAAGTTTAGGCGCGAGGGTCCGTTTTAGACTGGGCCACACCCTCAGTGTGGGCCCGCGGCATGCGTGAGATTTGAGCCTTGGGAAAGTCGCGAAGAAGCGTGTTTAAACGTCGAAGTGCGGGAGTAGCTATGTTGAAAAGACTGGCCTTAGCGTTGGCGGTATTGGCGGTGTGGTTGCCGGCGCAAGTATTCGCGTTGGGTCTCGGCAACATCGACATGAAGTCCGCGTTGAATCAGCCACTGAGCGCGCGCATCGAACTGCTGCGAGCTAGAGATGGCGAGCTGAAAGACCTGACGGTCGCACTTGCTTCAGCAGATACCTTTCGTCGCGCTGGTATCGAACGACCGGCGTTTCTGACGCAGTTGAAGTTCGAAGTGGTGTCGAATCCCGGTGGCAACCCCTACATCCAGGTGTCTTCCGCGCAACCCATTACCGAGCCGTTTCTGAATTTCCTCATTGAAGTGAATTGGCCGAACGGCCGTCTGCTTCGCGAATTCACAGTCCTCGTTGACCCGCCCGTCGTGACGGATACGCCACCGGTTGCCGTGACTGCTCCGTCGGCAAAAACGGGATCTGATCCGATTGCATTTATCGTTGACGAAGTCGCCGCCGAGCGCGCGCGCGTCGAAGGCGCGGCCGGAGCTCCGGGCGAACTGACGCCGTCTGCATCTGCGCCGACCTCGGGTGCGCCTGAACCGGCGACCGAAGCTCCCGCTGTTGCCGAGACACCGGCTGCGGGGGGAATTGACATGTCGGCCGCGCCGTCTACGTCGCGTGCGGAAGCTGAACGTGATTTTGCGCCGGTAACTCGCCCCAGCGCGCCGGAGCCGGAACCCGCGCCTGCGGTTGAAGATACGACGGCGTCTGAGACCATTGCGGAAGCGCCGCCGGCTGAAGCCGCTGCACCGAAGCCGCGTCCAGCGCCGAAACGTCGCGCCAAGCCTGAACCGGCGGCTGAACCCGAGCCCGCCGGCCGCGATGAAGCCACCGCGGATTCTGGCGAAGGACTGAACTACGGTCCGGTGAAGTCGAATGAGACGCTGTGGGAAATCGCAATGAAGATGCGACCCAACAAGAAGATGTCGGTGCCGCAATTGATGATCGCCCTGTTGGAAAATAACCCCGAGGCGTTCGTCGACAACAACATCAACAATCTGAAACGCGGTGCAGTGCTGCGCTTGTCCGATCCGGGCGCTGCAATGAGTGTTTCCAAAGAAGAGGCGATGCGAATCGCCGATTTGCAGTGGGAGCAATGGAAGCAACAGCGCGGTTCCATGGTGGGTTCGACCATGTCGCGTCGCGGCGCTCCGCCCGCTCAGGTTGCCCCCGCAGATGCTCGCGTCAAACTGGTTGCGCCGGACAGCGATACCACCGGCAGCGAAGCGCCAGGCGCGGCGGCATCCGCCGGCTCAAGCACTGCGGCGCGTTTGCGTAATGAACTGTCCGTTGCCCAGGAAAAACTGGATTCTCAGCGCCAGGAAACGCAAGACATGCGTGACCGCGTTGCCGGTCTGGAAGAGCAACTGTCGACGATGAAGCGTCTGATCCAGATGAAAGACGATCAGCTCGCTGCGATCCAAACACAGTCCAAAGCCCCGGCGGCTGCTGCAGTCCCCGAAGCTGCGGCACCCACGGCGGCGTCGGCGGAAAACGTTGCAGCGAACGACCCGAAGGCAGCCGAAACTCCGGACGCCCAAAAGGACGCTACAGCCGCAGCCGCCAAACCGGCCACCAAGCCGGCAACAAAACCGAAGGCTGGCGAGACGCAGAAATCCACAGGATTGCTTGCAGGCCTGATGAACGATCCCAAATTGATCGGTCTTGCCGGTGTCATTGTGGGCTTGGTTGTGCTGGTCACCTGGCTGTACGTACGCCGCCGCAAGATGCAGCAGTTCCAGGAAAGCATTTTGACGCTTGACCTGTCGTCCTCAGCGGGTTCCAGTGCGGACGCCAAGGCGGATGGTGATGACGCGTCGTTTATGAGCGACTTTGCCGTCAGCAGCATGGCCGGCATCCAGACCGACTTCAATGAAGTGGATCCGCTGTCCGAGGCCGATGTGTACCTCGCGTATGGACGTCACAAGCAAGCGGAAGAACTGGTCGCTCAGGCGATCCAGAAAGACCCGCAGCGCGCAGAACTCAAGATGAAGTTGATGGAAATTCACTATGCAGGCAAGGAAAAAGACGCCTTTGTGAAGCAAGCCAAGTCGATTCAGGCGGAATTCTCCTCACAGCAGCCTGAGATGTGGAGCCGCATTGTCGAGATGGGCCACGAGCTTGCTCCGGATAACTCCATGTTTGGCGGTGCCGGTGGTGATTCCGCGTTGGGCGGGGCAGATGTCGGTGGCGGAGCAGGTGCCGAGGAGTTTGATCTTGGCGATCTGAATATGGGTGATTCCAGCCCAACCCCGGCCGCGGATGAAATTTCGCTCGACTTCGATGCCGGAAATGACGCGCCCAAAGCGGAGGCGACTGCCGAATCGTCCACGGGAGACGCGCTGGATTTTGATCTCGGTGACTTCAAGTTTGGTTCCAATACGGAAGAAGAGACCAAAGCGGAAGCGCCCGCAGAGACCGGTGACAGTGGGCATTCGCTTGATTTTGATTTGAGTTCTTTTGACAAGACGGAACCGGAACCAGCAGCCGCTGCGGCTGATTCAAATGCGCTGGATTTTGACCTGGGTTCGTTCGGCCAGTCGAATCAGAAGGAAGAGGAAACCGCTGTTGAAGAAACGGTCGCAGCAGCTTCGTCGGATGACGGCGGTCTGGATTTCAAGCTGGATGACGAGCCGATTGCGGCGGCCCCGACCAAGTCCAAGCGCGACGACAACGTTGTGGATTTCAGCCGCGCCGCATCCACCGCGAAGACCGACCTGGATACCGCGCTCGATGATCGTGAAATCAACGGCGAGCTCGATGACGCGCTGTTCGCGGATGTAGACGAAGTGGGCACCAAGCTTGATCTGGCGAAAGCCTACATCGACATGGGTGACTCCGAAGGCGCGCGCAGCATTCTCGATGAGGTTATGGAAGAAGGCGACGACACGCAGAAACAGGAAGCCCAGGTCCTGATGCGACAGATCGGCTAAATCGGTTTATCTGATTTGTAAAAAAAGGGCGACCCTCGGGTCGCCCTTTTTGTTTTTGGGTTATTGATCTCTGAAAATTTCGGTCTGCAGCCGCTAGTTGTGACCCACGTCTTCCTGGTGGTCTACCAGATCAAACGCGGCAGCGATGTGCGCGACATTGATCGAAGCGCTCCGGCGTGTTGATGGGGCGCCGAAGATCCCGGGATCGTAATTGCCGCCCCAATAGTCGTCTGCCGGCGCCAGCGTGACGTCGAGCCAGATCGTGCCATCCGCGGCTCGCGTGACCGCATCGACGCGCTTGATCGCAATCACATGCCCATTGGGGAGCATCAGGCCGTACGTCCAGTCGTCGGTCATCATGTGCGCGGCAAACCAGGCTGGAAGAAGTTTTTTGGCTTCAGAAATCCTGTTTTCAAGCGAAGTCATTGCGTGTCTCCGTTAACGTGCGGCTGTTACGCCTGTCCCTGAGCCGGCGAGAATCGTGAATGCGTCCAGACCGGCTGGATGTTCGCCGGAAGCGCCGCAAACTTGCCGAGGTCATTCCATCCCAACTCGGGATCGTGAAAATCCGATCCAACCGATCCATAGAGTCCAAAACGTTCCGCGAGCGCCGCACTGCTGCGCACCGCGTCGTCGGCACCCGCGCCACTGACCACTTCCAGGCCCTCGCCGCCGCACTCCATGAAATCCTGAATCAGCTTGCGCAACCTCGTTGCGGTCATTCCGTAGCGCTGGGGATGGGCAATCACCGCAATTCCGCCGGCCGCGCTGATCCATCCGACAGCCTCCTGCAATGGGGCCCATTGGGTTTTTACGTAACCCGGTTTCCCGTGGCGCAAGAATTTGGCGAACACCGTTCGGACCGTGGGCGCGTGTCCTAGTTCGACGAGGTATTGCGCGAAATGGCGTCGCGTAACGATGCCGTTGGCCGAATGTCGCAGCGCACCTTGCATTGCGTCCGGAATGCCATGTTTTTCGAGCTGGCGAGCCATGCCTTCCGCGCGCTGCGTTCGAATGTCGCGCAAGGTCGCGAGGCCGTTCTGCAGGTTCACGTTGTCCGGATCTACGTTGAGTCCAAGGATATGGATCAGATGAGTATCCCAGCTGACCGAGAGTTCGCAGCCTGCGACAAGCCGCAGGCCTTCCTGGTTCGCGGCACTGCGGGCTTCACTCAGGCCATCCGTACTGTCGTGGTCCGTTAAGGCGAGCGTGGTTACGCCATGTGCGCGGGCACGACGCACGACGTCGCCGGGCGCCAGTACCCCGTCGGAGAAGACGGAGTGGGCGTGAAGGTCATAAATCATGGCTGAGATTTTTGTCTGGAAGGATGTGCGGATTATATCGCGTACCGACATCATCCGAAGCGGCAAAATGCCACAACGCCGGTTTCTTAATCGCGAAAATTTGTAAATTGCAGCGGAAGTTCCAGCTTGTTCTTGCGCAGCAGGGCAATCGCGTCCTGCAAATCGTCCTTCTTCTTCCCTGTGACGCGAACCTGTTCGCCCTGGATCGACGCCTGCATCTTCATCTTGCTGTCCTTGATCAGTTGCACGATCTTTTTGGCAAGCGGCTGATCGATCCCCTGGCGCAGCGTCACCAGTTGTTTTGCCTCCTTGCCCGCAATTTGTGGTTCATCGACTTTCAGGCAAGCGATGTCGATGCCGCGTTTCGTCAGTTTGCCCTGCAAGACATCCAGCATCTGTTTCAACTGAAAATCGTTTTGGGCGATCAGGGTAATGGCTGTTTCTTTCTGCTCATACTTTGCTCCCGTGCCTTTGAAATCGAATCGCGTACCGACCTCACGATTCGCCTGGTCGACGGCATTGGCGGCTTCATGCAAGTTCACTTCCGATACAACGTCGAACGATGGCATCGAAATGCTCCTCAGCGAAATTTGAAATCGTGCGTCAGGCAGCGACGCAGGCGTTCCAGCAGTGTCGAACGTTCCGCCGGCGAGTAGGGCCGGGCCGGGAGTTTTCCCCAGACCGGCGCCGGCCATGCCGGATCGTTCTTGTAGCGCACGATGTGGTGTATGTGCAATTGGGGTGTGATATTGCCCAACGCGGCGATATTCATCTTGTCTGCGGCAAACTCCAGCGCGAGCTGGCGTGCCGTGTAGGTCGATTCCGCCATGAATTGCGCACGGTCGGTATCGGATAATTCGTACAGCTCACGCACACCATCGCGTTTGGGCACCAGTACAAACCACGGAAAATTTGAATCGTTCATCGTCAGCAGAAGGCAGAGAGGAAAATCTCCGACGACAAGACCATCGCGTTGCAGGTCGGGATGAAGTTCAAACATCCGACGCCTCCACGCCGACGCGTCGCCAAGTATTTTCGTGCCGCTCGACTTCGTATTTTGCCCAACGCGCGAATTCGGCCCGCGTGCAGGTGCCCATGGTGCGGCGATCCTTGCCGGCGACGACGCGGAATATCACTTTGTCTTTTTCGGGTGTGCCGACACCCGATTCGTCGACCACGCTGCGCACGGACCAGTCATCACCGTAGCGGCCATTGCTGTAACTGCGCCCGGCGTGGACGAATTCCGGTTTCATCCGGTCCGCCAGTGAGTGATTAAGTGCGAGTTTGTAGATGTCGGCCAAATCCTGTTCGTTGACGTCGACAAAGGATTTCATTTGCGCCAGTGCATGCGCCAGATCGGCGTGCGTGACNNAGCGGAGCGTCGCGCCATCGCCGCCGGATAACGACGCCACGGAAAGAATGCGTTGAATGCGAGTGCGACGCCGAAGAGCGCCATTACATTCAGCGCCACCGGAGTGAGTGCGAATTGGTAGCCCAGTGCGTGAACGCTCGGGCCTCCGATCACCGCAATGAGCGCCGTGGCACCACCGGGCGGGTGCAGGCATCGCAAGTAGTACATTGCAACAATCGCCAGCGCCACGGCGAGCGCTGCGGCGGCGACCGGATGTGCAACGTATCGCGCACACGTCACTCCAATGACGCAGGAAATCAGATTGCCGCCAAGCAAAGGCCAAGGTTGGGACAAGGTTCCGTGCGGGACAGCGAACACCAGGACGGCTGCCGCACCCATCGATCCAATCAGAAGTACGCTGTCTTCAGGTGACAGAAACAGGTGGGTGATCCAGAAGGCGCCGGCGATTCCCAGCAGCGCGCCAAGGCCGGAGATCCATTTCTCGGTATGACTCGATGGCGCAATGTCCCCGATAAAAAACGCGACCAGGCGCTGACGCATGCAAACCTCGTGAATTCGGTCGCTTACCGTACCGCAGGAGATCGAGGAGGGCAATTACACCGAGTGGATGGACTTTGCCGTGACAACAAATCGCAAGGGTCCGCCGGGTACCAGCGCATCAAACGGATAGCAGGTAATAAGGACAAGCGTTGACGTTGCATCGTCTGCCCACTCCAGCGGGACGCGTGAATCGATGATACGTGACGACGTGACTTCATAGGGGAACCAGTGGCCGTTCTTGTCCTCGACTTCGATTTTTTCTCCGGACTTCAAATGCTCCAAGAATCGAAAGTGCGTATCACGATGTGCGCTGATGACACTGGTGCCCGGCGCGCCCGGTAACGCGAATCCGAAATTCATTCCAGGCCCAAATGCCAGCACGCGCCCGCTGTCACCGGCAAGAACGATCGTGTCAATTCCGTGAGATTGCACTTTCAAGCGTGCGACCGGCCACGTGTCAGCCCAGGGCCAGGGTTTAACCAGTGCCTGGCCGCGCAGTGTGCGTTGCCAGGCGGACTGAAGAAGTTCCTGCGCAAGAAGCGCCTTGGCTTGAATGTAAAGACCTTGGCCAAGCAAGAAGCCGCCGATGAGCGCGAGCGACAGTACGGCCCAGGTAGAACCCCGGAGGCGCATGGCGATTGACTCCGAAACAAGTCAGATCGCGATGCGAATGGCGCGGGGTCGTTTGAGCCACGCCGCGAGAGCGAGTAACAACAATCCGACGAGTACATACAACTCGCTCGGTGTGGCTGTCTGTGGGAGGGAGCCGAAGATTTTTCCATGGACCTGGCCGTCAGGCAGGTTCGCCGGAACAGCACCATGGCGCAGCAATTCGTCCAGCGGTCGAACCGGCGTGACATCCACCGCAACCAGGCTGGTGTACTTGCTGACCAGGTGATGGCGCAGCGCAATGTCGATGACGTTCTGCCGGACCAACTCCGCATTGGCGCCGCTGATTCCGGCGTCGAGTATGGATTCGATTTTCGCGCGCGCCCAGCGGACATCGATGCCCGATTCCGAACTCGATTTTGCGAACGGGAGTGTGACGTGCCAGCGTTCGGTACCGCGGCGTCCCGTCACGACGAGATTGCCGTCAAAACGATTCGAGCGTGCGCTCAATACCAGCGGTTCACCCTCGTAGAGATCCGGAAGTTGCCGCGGCCACGTTTCAACCTGCGCATCCACCGGCCAGATTACCGACAGGTTTTGCGCGGCGGGATTTTCGAGTTTGGCGAAGAGCGCGGTCATTCGCGTCTTCACATCGTTCACGTCACCGATGTAGGTGAATGTGCCATGGCCGAACTCAGCGGCTTTTTTCATGAAATAACTATTCGGTGCGGAACCGATGCCGATCGTGAACAGGCGGCTGTCGCCGAGACGCTTACGAATCATGTCGAACAGTGCATCTTCGTTGCCGACACTGCCGTCGGTCAAAAAGATTACCTGACGCAACAAATCATGCGATTCCCGTCCGTCGAGCGCGGCATGCAAAGCGCCGGCGATCTCAGTGCCGCCATTGGCATTCAGGCGTTCGACAAAGCGTCGGGCTTTGTAGATGTGATCGGAATCTGCGAAATACGCGGCGTCGAACAACGGTGTGGTGAATGAATTGAATTCGAAGATGTTGAACCTGTCCGTCGGGCGCAAGCGGTCCAGCGCCATCAGCAGGGCTTGCTTGGCCTGTTCGATCGACGTGCCCGCCATGGAGCCTGAAGTATCGATGATGAAGATCACTTCGCGCGGTGTGTAGTGCGCACCGGCCAGCTCATTCTCGGGTGGCAAAACCATCAGCAGGTGATAGAGCTCGCCGTCGCGTTCCTGCGTGAAGACCGTGGCGCGCGGTGCCGCGCTGGGTTGTGGGGTCCACATCAATTCAAAGTCCCGACTCGCTGGGACGGCACCGTCTGCAAGCGTGATGTGCGCCTTGCCGTCCGGTTCCTGGGTGACGGCGATGGTGTGGGAACTGCTTCGGATCGTATCGAGATCAAAACCGGCATTCAGTTCGATACTGAGGTAGACCGGATTCGTTTTAACGTGCTCGGGCAGAGTGACCGGCGTGATGCGCGAGGCGTCCGGAACCTGGTCAGTATTTGGCGACCATCCGGTCCCTGAATTCTGGGACGGTTCGTTGTTGGCTAACTCAGGTTGACCGGGAATGTAGCGAGGGGTGATGGCCAGTGGAAAGCGCAAAAAAAAACTGCCTTGGTCGTAGCGCACGGTCTGCTGAAGCTCGATCTCAATGGTGATTTCATCGTGCGGTCCGATGTTCGCCACGGACGTGGTGAACATGTTGGGGCGTTCCTGCTCGACCAGCGAGGCTTTCTTGCCGTCCTGCTTCGCCTGCTCATACGTACGCTTCGCTTCTCCGCGTTCCTTGATCTGGCCTTCAATGATCCGTTCGCCGACATGCATTTTCAGGTGATCCACAGCGGCGCTCTCGGGCAGTGGAAAAACGTAAGTGCCCTCGACCCAATCGTCACCGGGATTTGCGAAGCGCTGTACGACCGTGGCTCGACCGATGATTCCGTTGACCTGAATCGAGACTTCGCTGTTCAGCATCGGCGCCGTGCGAAAATGACCCGGCTCATCGGTCTTGAGCAGCAGGCTGCCTTCGTTGATCTCGGACAATGTGACGCGATCCGAAGCCTGCGCGCCGCTGGACAGTAGCAGTACAAGCACCATCAGGCCGATTGAGATTAGAATGCCGGTGCCGAGTGCGGCGCCCAGCGTGACGTACAAGTCGCGTTCGAAGATGACATGAGAACGCACGCTGCTGATGACGTTGCGTGCGAGAATCTGTGGTCGAAACATGGCGAATTCCCCTCGGGTTTACGTTGTCCCAGCGCGCCATCCCTGGCAGTCCGTGGTCCTTGTGCGCGCCGGTGTTCGAGGGTTAGTAAAAACCGTTGGCATGGCCAATTTCGTTTCGACAAATGGAGAACTCGAGAAAGATTCTGACGAATTCTGACGGGGCGAACGGTGAAGTACCGTCCTGTGTTAGTGTGATGAGGCTCTAGAATCCAACTGCCAATTTGAAACAATGAGACCGGGTGGACGATAAGTCGGACCGTCAAGCCATATGCCAACTCCCTCTGCCAGCCGCACCATCGCCATCGTCGAAGACGAGCCCGCCTTGCGCGAGAATTACGCGGCGGCGTTGCGCAAGCATGGCTATCACACTCAGCTTTATTCGGCTCGGGCCGAGGCCCTGGATGCGTTCTCACGCCGCCTCCCGGATCTGGCGTTGCTCGATATCGGCCTGGCCGGCGACCCGGATGGCGGTTTCGAGCTGTGCCGGTCGCTGCGGGCGCTGTCGGCGACGGTTCCGATCATTTTCCTGTCGGCTCGCGACAGTGACCTGGATATTGTGTCGGGGTTGCGGCTGGGGGCGGATGACTATCTGACCAAGGATGTCAGCCTGCCGCACCTGGTGGCGCGTATCAGCGCGCTGTTTACGCGGATCGACGCCTTGCGGGCGTCCCAGTTCACCGAACAGATCCTTGAGCGGGGTCCGCTGACGATCGACCTGAATCGTTATGCGGTGCAGTGGAAGGGCAATGCCATTGATCTCACGCTGACCGAATTCTGGATGGTACATACGCTGGCGCAACATCCGGGGCACGTGAAAAACCGGGATCAACTCATGGCCGATGCGAAGATCGTGGTCGATGACGCAACGATTACTTCGCACGTCAAACGCATCCGTTCGAAATTTTCCGCCGTCGATAAGGCATTTAAGGCGATCGATACGGTGTACGGGATGGGGTATCGGTGGTTGGAGTAGTTTGAGTCGCGGCAACCGCGCGCATCATAGATTTCAACGGTCGCACAACGACTCAATAAAAAATCCCAATTCAGCCGCTCGCGTTGCAGACGATATAGTGAGCACTCTCATGGCTAATGCGAACTACCATCTCCGCCGTCCTGTATTGCTGATCATCCTGGATGGCTTTGGCAGTAATCCCAGCAAATTGAACAATGGGATTGCGCTGGCGCGTACGCCCAATTTCGATCGGTACTTCTCGCGTTATCCGCATACTCTATTGCAGGCGTCTGGCCGAGCAGTCGGACTGCCCGATGGCCAGATGGGCAACTCCGAAGTGGGGCATCTCGTGCTCGGCAGCGGCGCGATCATTCGCCAGGACCTTGTGCGGATCGACGATGCCATAGGCGACGAGAGTTTTTATTCGAACGCGGCTCTCGTTAACGCGGTGGAGGCGGCGAAGTCCGCGGGTCGGCCGGTCCATCTGATGGGTTTGGTCTCCGATGGCGGCGTTCACAGCCACATTCACCATTTGTTCGCATTGATTGACATGTGCCGGCGTCGTGGTGTGAAACCCATTGTGCACATGATCACTGACGGTCGCGATACCGCGCCGCGATGCGCAATTCAATATGTCGCGGACCTCGAAGCGGCATTGAAACGTGCCGATGGCGCCATCGCGACCGTCATGGGCCGCTACTACGCCATGGACCGTGACAATCGGTGGGATCGCACTCGCGCCGCGTTTGACGCGCTGGTAAATGGGGTCGGTCGGCAGGCAAGAGACGCAACAGCGGCAGTAGACGCCGCCTACGACGCCGGAGAAGGCGACGAATTTATCAAGCCAACCTTGCTCGATAACGCGACGACGATTCAGCGCAATGATGCAGTGATTTTCTTCAATTTTCGAAAGGATCGACCGCGCCAACTGACGGCAGCGCTCACGAAGAAAGAGTTTTCGGAATTTGATCGCGGTTCGTTCATCCCGGTCACGGTCACCTGCATGACGCAGTACGACAAATGGTTTGACCTTCCGTATGCATTTGAGCGCGAGCGGCCGTCGACGACGCTTGGAGAAATCATCAGCAAGGCCGGGCTCAAGCAGTTCCATTGCGCGGAGACCGAAAAATATCCGCATGTCACGTATTTCTTCAATGGGGGGCGAGGCGACGCGTTTCCCGGCGAAGATCGGGCAATCATCGATTCGCCAAAAGTGGCGACCTATGACCTGCAACCGGAAATGAGTGCATCGAAGGTGGCTGATGCCGTCATCGACGCATTACGCAGTCACCAGTATGCATTCACAGTGGTCAATTTCGCGAATGGGGACATGGTCGGTCACACGGCCGTGCGCGATGCCGTGATCAAGACCGTCGAAGTGCTCGATCACGAGGTTGGACGTGTCCTCGATATCGCTGTCGAACTCGGAGTCTCCGTTCTGTTGACTGCCGATCACGGTAATTGCGAAGAGATGGTGGATCCGGTGACGGGAGAACCGCACACGCAGCACACGGTGTATCCCGTTCCGTGTTTGTTGATCGATCAGGTGCCGTGGCAGCTTTCCGTTGGCGCCGGATTGTCGAGTATTGCACCGGCGGCATTGCAATTAATGGGTTTGCCTGTCCCCAATTCTCTCGCGGCGCATTCCCTGTTGATAAAACCCGTCCTGCCCAGTCCCGCGTCAAAGTAACAGCACTCGCCGCTAAAGACGCGATCCGAGTCGCATTTCAGACTATCTTCAGGTGCTATAACGCGCGCCGGCCTGTTAGTCCCCGCAAGTCACGCCTAAAATGACGGAAGGGTCGGCTGTTAAATAACCAATATAAAGGGTGAATGTCATGGGTGCTGCTCGCGGAAGGGTATTGCGTTTTACCTTGATTGCTTTGTTAGCCATCGGATCTCCGGTTGCCACGGCGGATTTGATTCTCACTTCGCCACCTCGCGAATCGCCGGAACGCGGACAGGAGTTGTACGGTCCGCTCGCGGAATTGCTCACGCGGCAATTGGGCGTTACGGTGGTCTACGAACATCCGTACGACTGGATCGAGTACTCGTCGAAAATGCGTGGCGACAAGTACGACATTATTTTCGACGGTCCCCATTTTGCCGCGTGGCGCATGAAACACTTGCAGCATCGTCCCGTCGCAAAACTGCCTGGAAAGTTGTCATTTGTTGTCGTCGGAAAAGACGGGGACGCCAAACGGAATCAGCTGAAAGACATCATCAATGGACGCATGTGCGGGCCGGCGTCGCCCAACCTCGGCACGCTCGCGGTCCTGGCGCAATTTCAGAACCCCATTATCCAGCCTGATCTTTACGAGGTTGCCGACGTGCGAACCGTGTATGAAATGTTTCGCGAAGGAAAATGCGAGTCGGCGGTACTGCAGGATAAATTCTTCGACCGCCTGCCCACCGACGACAAAGGGCATCTGAAGATCCTGTACGCCAGCGGGGCGTTTCCGGATCAAACCGTCACCGTCAGCCGTCGCGTCACCGATCGTCAACGCGCCGTTCTTGCGGAGTTATTGACGCGACCCTCCGGTATTGAAGCGACGCGCGAATTGTTGACGCTGTACGCAAAGAAAGCCAAATCATTCGAAGCCACCCGGCCGACCGATTTTGACGGCTTGGAAAATTTGCTCGAGGGCGTGCTTTGGGGTTGGTAGCTTTTGGTCTGGGCGAGCCTTTGGGCAAAAAATAATCGTGCACGCCAAATACAGGCTGCGGAGCTAGTGTGAGCGAGCCAATGGGCCCGTTTGAGAAGACTGCAGCTTTGGCGTGCTCGGTTCGCCCGCGTTTCCAGGACCTTCGGATCAGTGGAATTCTACGATACGCACGATTTCGATATTCGTTTGGCGTGGAATGAAAATCTATTTCGCGATTTTGGTCGACTGCTTGCCGGCGCTTTCTTTCAGTTTCTCCAGTGCGGGAACCAGTTTTTCATGAAATTGCTGCGCGAGCTCTGAATGTTCATTGATCATCCCTTCAAGTTTTCCGGACATGGCCTTTTCTTCAACTCGACGACACGTTGCTGCGAATTCTTTGGCTCCGAGATTGCTGCTGCCTCCTTTCATCGTGTGAGCTTCCCTTCGTATTGACTCCGTATCCCTGGATTCGATTGCCGCGCGTAGTCTTTCCAGCCGGTTCGAAATATCTTTGATCAGGGCATCGATGATGTTTCCGAGGCGCGATCCAAGCATTTGCGCCAGTTGGTTGGTCATATGTGAGTCAAGAACATCGGTGTTCTCTGGTTGTATGGTGGCGGGATAACTTTTCGTCGGAACCGCGATCCAGCGTCGCAATACTGTCGCCAGTTCCTCCGGTCGTAGTGGTTTGGCAAGAAAATCGTCCATTCCCGCGGCTTCGCGCTTGGTGCGGTTTTCATCCTCCGCATGTGCGGTGAGCGCGATGATTGGTATCTCATTTGTGTCGCCGCCCAGCGCGCGAATTGTCCTGGTTGCCGCATAGCCGTCCAATGTGGGCATTTCGCAATCCATCAGGATCGCGGCATAGCGCTCACGCTGTACGGCTTGAACAGCGGCCGCGCCATCGCCAACGACATCAACCGGATGGCCCATGTTTTCGATCAGCGCCAGCGCAATATCCAGATTGACGGGACTATCGTCTACAACAAGCACGCGTTGACCGCGATCTCCGATAGCGCGCCGCCGGTTAGTAGGCAGTTGCTCGTCAAGCATCGACAAGAACTCTGGGACATCGATGGGTTTCGGGATAAACGCATCGAATCCCGACGATCGCGCGCGATCCAGGTTTTCCTGCATCGCATTTGCGGAAACCGCAACAACCGGAATATTTCGAAGTGTCGTATTTTTCCGTAATCTTGAGAGTGCTTCGTAGCCGTCGATACCAGGTAGGTTTAGATCCATCAAGATAAGATCCGGTCGGTGTTGCTCGGCTGTACGCAATCCATCTTCGGCGGTGTCCGCTCCGAGCAGCCGCATGTTGGGCCAAAAGCGCTCGCAAATCGCCTGTACGAATTCGAAGTTTACTGGGTTGTCTTCAATGTACAGGACCAAATGGTGGCCTGGGCGCTTGTCCATGCCCTCGGTTGCGAGTTGCTGTTTTGACGTGTCGGATATCATGGACTCGCGGTGATCCAATGGGAGCTCGAACCAGAACGTGCTTCCTTGTCCAACGTCGCTTTCCACACCAATCGTTCCGCTCATCAACTCCACCAGATTCTTTGTGATGGTCAGACCGATACCTGTACCTTCAATGTGACCACGCTCCGCGCCCAGCCGATTAAACGGCTGAAACAATCCCGATTGTTTCTCTGGTGAAATTCCCGGCCCGTTATCGCGCACGCTAATGCGCACGCCGCTGGATGAATTCGAGTCGCACTGTACCCAAACCCCACCGCCGTCGCGGTTGTACTTGATCGCATTTGAGATCAGGTTCAGAAGCACCTGCCGCAGACGGGTGCGATCAGCGCGGATCTGTACGCCGTGTCCGGATTCGGTATCAACGTGAAGATGAATCTTGCGACTATCCGCGAGCGGCTGCGACAAACTCTTGCATTCTGTGAGCACTTCCTGCACGGGTACCGCTTCAATGCTAAGGGTTACCTTTCCGGCTTCAATGCGCGACAGATCCAGAACATCGTTAATGATGTTGATCAAGTGGTCGCCCGCATCGCGGATGCGGCTTAGCTGGATCTTCTGTTTCGACGTGAGATTGTCGTCATATTCAAGCAACTGGACGTAACCCAGGACAGCATTCATTGGCGTTCGGATTTCATGGCTCACCGCCGACACGAATTCGTTCTTCATGCGTTCAACACGCTTGCGTTCGGAAATGTCACGTAGAATCCCGATATACATGCGACTCCCCTGGCGCGTAATTTCCGAGACAGCAAGATCCAGCGGGAAGACACTTCCATCCTTGCGTTGACCTTCAACCTCGCGGCCGATGCCGATGATCCGCGCTGTACCCGTTTGGCGGTAGTTCGACAGATATTGATCGTGATTCTCTCGGTGAGGGTTGGGCATCAACATGTTTACTTTTTTCCCCAGTATTTCTTCTCGCGCGTAACCGAAAATTTGTTCAACGGAGGGGTTGATTGAATCGATGATGCCTTGCTCATTAATCGTGACGATTCCATCTACCATGTTGTCGAGGATGGCGCTCATTTGTTCGGCATGGTCACGTACTTCTTCTTCCGCAGCCTTGCGTTCAGTGATGTTGCGCGATACGGCCACGACCTGCCTGGTCTTGGACGTGCTATCGCGCAATTCGCGTAGGGATGTTTCCATCCAGACAAAATCACCTTCGACTCCGCGCATGCGGCAAGTCATGGTTTCCAGCTGGAAACTGCCCAGGACGGTTTCGACGGCGCGCCGTGCGTCGGCAAGGTCATCGGGATGGATCCAGTCGAAAATAGAATTTCCGACCATGGTGCCGGGCTCGTATCCCAGGACGTTCGAACTGGCCGGGGATACGTAGCGCAGCGTGCCATCTGCTTCGAACCGCGAAATGATATCGCTCGAATATGCAGCAATTAATCGATATCGGTCTTCGCTTTCGCGCGCAGCATCTTTCTGTTGCGCAAGCGAGTGAATGGCGGAATCGGCGCGCACCATTGAATCGCGCAGTGTCTTTGCCAAAGAGCCAAGCTCATCACCGGTCTGGATCGTTCGCCACGCTGCGTCGTTCTTAGTATCGCTTTTTGACACGAGCGCGCCGATCGCCGCCAGCGGGCGCAGGACGACGCGATGAATCAGCAGGTATCCGAAACCGCTCAGTGCCAAGAGTACTGTGCCGAACATTCCCAGGTATGTGTACGTGGAACGCTGCACGGTGGCGCGCACCGGGTCGGTGTCGATGTGTACCATCACCGCACCTTTCGCAAGAGAGTCATGAGCAACATCGGAGAGACTCAGCAGAAGCGGTGCTGTGTAGTCCACCAGGTGTAATTCTTCATTGAAGTGGCTATGGGCGCGACCCCCGGCAATGGCGCGATTGAGATCATCCGCGAACTCTTCTCCAGGCAAATCAGCCAATGCACGACCAATCCAGACCTGTTTTGTGCTTGCAACAATGCGTGGTGGTGCACCGCCTGCGACCACAATCTCGAGAATGTCTGGTTCCGCACCGATCGAGGCGACGGTACGCTGAAGTTCGCCTCGGAACGAGGCATTTTCCGCTACATAGTTCAGCAGATTTGCGACCAGCTGCGCGCGTTCGAGGGACTTATCCTCCAGGCGCTGCTGCGAGAGGCGGTCGTTTCCCCACAATGCAATTGCCCCCAGCGCGGCCGCCGTAATAAGGAAAGGCGCCAGCAGTTTTCGCCGCAGTGACGCATTGGATACGAGCAAGGAATTAGTTCTCCGTGGTGTGGCTGACGAAGGTGCCGTTAATGGACCCGTCGCGGCGGTCAGCACCGGTGATCTGACCCGTTTCGCGCAACACACGATCTGCGCTGTCGAGGACCGAGAACAATTTCCCGCCCGGCCTGAAAAATTCCGCTTGCTCGGTTGGCCCGAGGATTCGGACGCCGTCCTTCAATGCTGTGGCAAATTCTTCCGGGGTGATTCCTTCCCGCGCCGCCATTATGCGATGGGCGTCGGTGGGATTCTGTGCGGCGTAGGCGATGGCGCGCTCAAACGCGAGCAACATCTTTCTGACGTCGTCCGCGCGTTTTTGCGCAATTTCCTGCTCTATTGCGATTACGTCAACAACTTCGCCCGGAATTTCCGCGGATGAAAACAAGGGCATTGCCTTCGTATCGCGACTCATTTTTATTGACGTTGGCGGGTAGGTGACGATGGCATCAAGATCTTGCTGGCGAAACGCCTGTTCCATCGTAATTTGATCCATTGATTTCGGGACGATGTCCGTGATCGTCAGGCCATATTTAGCAAGACCGCGTGCGAGAACAAATACGCCCAACGAAGCGAGCTCCACGCCAATTCGCTTGCCGCGCAGTTCCTCGCCCGTCTTGATATTCGGCTGCGCGAGAATAACATCGGCGCCATCAGAATAATCGACCGCGTAAACGATCTGCGGCAATCGCGGCGATTGGTCTCGAGCCTGCAATACCTCGATCACTGTAGTACCCATGCCATCAATCTGACCGCGTTCGTAAGCGCGGCGGGCATCTGAAAGCGAATTCAATTCGATGATACGAATGTTGACTCCGGCGTCGCGGAAGAATCCTTTTTCCTGCGCCAAGTAAATGAACTCGTATCCCGGCCATGGATTTATACCAATGCGCAGCGGCGCCGCGTTGTCCCGGCTGCAGCTTTGGAGGATTAGTGTGGCAAGTATGACTGCGGATAATTTGGAAAGACTCATTGGCAGTTTCCTGGGTCGTGAAACCATTTCGCCCGTTCGCCCAGCGCATGAAAGGATTTGCATGGCGTTCCGGGACAACCACCGAAATTGGGTGGACCACTGTTTATCGGATCGTGGGTCGAATTTTCAAACGCCGCAGGCGTTGGTCTTGGGAGAATTTACGCAAATCTTACAGTGGCTTATGCGCGCCGCCAATTCGCGATTCTTAGTAACGATTTGCCTTCAACGCGTCCCGCATTTCGTACTCAAGAGATCTTGCCGGGTCGCATACAATGGCTCCTTCCGAGAGTTGCGATCTTCCCCATGTTTCCGATTGACGTAGTAGTTCCCGAAGTTCTGGCGCGTCTTGGGCAATGCAATACGCTCGTCCTGCGCGCACCCCCAGGTGCAGGCAAAACGACGCGCGTGCCGCTGGCGCTACTGGATGAGGCGTGGCTGGCGGGGCAGAAAATCATCATGCTCGAGCCACGCCGGTTGGCGGCGCGCAACGCCGCGATGTGGATGGCGCAGTCGCTGGGCGAGGACGCTGGCGGGACGGTCGGGTATCGCACACGGCTCGATACGAAAGTCAGTGCGCGCACGCGTATTGAAGTGGTGACCGAAGGCGTGCTCGCGCGCATGCTGCAAAGCGATCCTGGTCTGGAAGGCATCGGACTGGTGATCTTCGACGAATTCCATGAACGCAGCATTCATTCCGATACGGCGCTCGCCTTGTGTCTCGACATGCAGCAACAACTGCGTGAATCGCTGCGCATTTTGGTGATGTCCGCCACCATCGATGTCGAACCGATTGCAAAGCTGCTGCACGACGCACCGATCGTTACTAGCGAGGGGCGAACCTATCCCGTCGATGTGCGTTATCTGGGAGCCATCAAACGCGAAGACGTCATTGGCTCCGTCGTTCGAGCGACCGTTTCCGCGCTGCGCGATGAACCGGGGAGCGTACTGGTTTTTCTCCCCGGCGCGGGTGAAATTCGCCGCGTGGAAGACGAGCTCAAGCGACAACAACTACCATCAAACGTTCATATCTATCCGCTCTACGGCGATCTCGCGCGCGACGCGCAGGAGCACGCGATCGAGCCGTGTGCGGAAGGGCAACGCAAGGTGGTACTCGCCACGTCGATTGCGGAAACGAGCCTGACTATTGAGGGCGTTCGCGTCGTCATCGACAGCGGGCTGCAGCGCGTCCCGCGTTTTGATCCGAACAGTGGCATGACGCGCCTCGAAACACTGCGCGTGTCGCAAGCCTCCAGCGTGCAGCGTGCCGGGCGCGCCGGCCGCCTTGAGCCGGGTGTGTGCTATCGCGCGTGGAGTGAATCCGAACAAAAAGGGTTGCGCCCGTTCAATACGCCGGAAATTCTCGAGGCCGATCTCGCGCCGTTGTCGCTCGAGCTCGCGCAATGGGGCGTGCGCGATCCCAATTCGCTGGCGTGGCTGGATCCGCCGCCACACGCCGCATTGGCCCAGGCGCGTGAATTGCTGCAACGGCTCGACGCAATTGACACTGACGCGCGCATCACGGCGATGGGGCGGGCCATGTCGGATCTTGCGATGCATCCGCGTTTGGCGCATATGGTGATTCGTGGTCGCGAACTGGGACTAGGCGGCGTGGCTTGCGATGTGGCCGCGTTATTGGGCGAGCGCGATGTGTTACGCGCACGCGGATTTGAACGCGATGCGGATATTCGTACGCGTCTTGAAATACTAATTTCGAAATCGCGCGACGCACTGCCGGAACATGCGGCGCAAAAATTTTCCGTTGACCGCAACGCGGTATTCCAGGTGCGCAAGGCGGCGCAGCAATGGCAGCGCAGCTTGCGGCTGGATGCGGCGCAGCCGCAGCACGCATTCGAAGCAGGCCTCTTGCTCGCTTTCGCCTATCCGGACCGTATTGCGCAGCGGCGTGGAAGCGCCATTGGAAAATATGTGCTGGCGAATGGTCGCGGCGCGTTCGTGCCGGAGACTGACGCGCTGGCGAAGCATGATTTTCTCGTGGCGGCGGACCTTGACGGCGTGGAACGCGAGGCGCGCATTTTTCTCGCGGCACCCATCGAGCTTACGGAAATCGAGAAATATTTCGCGGACCACATTGTTGAGCGGGCGCAAGTCGTATGGGATAGCCGCGAACGCGCGGTGATCGCGCGTCGGCAACGTCGGTTGGAAAGCCTGATACTCAGCGACAAGCCGCTGCCGAAGCCTGACCTCGACCGGGTCGTCGAGGCGTTGCTCCAGGGCATCCGCGAAAATGGCATGGAGTGCCTGCCCTGGACGAAGGCAACTCGGCAATTACAGCGTCGCTGGATGTTCGTGCGCGCCAGCCTCGCAAAGGATGCAGATCAGTGGCCGGACGTTAGCGATGCGGCGCTGTTAAATACGCTGGAGGGTTGGCTTGCGCCCTATCTGCAGGGCATCACCCGCCTGGGCGACTTGCAGCGCATCGATCTGCATGCGGCGCTGCTATCGCAGCTGGACTGGGCGCGCCAACAGGAGCTCGAACGGCAGGCGCCCACGCACGTGGTGGTTCCGACCGGATCACGCATTCCGCTCGATTACGAATCCGATCCGCCCACGCTGGCCGTTCGACTTCAGGAGTTGTTCGGGCTTGCGGAGACACCTCGAATCGCCAATGGGCGCGTGGCGCTGACGCTGCAGTTGCTTTCGCCGGCCCACCGCCCGGTGCAGGTGACGCGTGACCTCGCCGGGTTTTGGAAAAATTCCTACCATGACGTGAAAAAGGACATGAAGGGCCGGTATCCCAAACATTATTGGCCCGATGATCCTTTGCAGGCCGAGCCCACGCGTCGCGCCAAACCGCGCGGGACCTGACGCGATTCTTCTGACCTATTGACTTGCGGAACCTGCGCGTGCGGCAATTCGTTTCTGGAAACTCACATTTCCCTGAATTGACGGTGCCCTTTTTCACCGGCGCGGAACACAACTGAAGGACGAGACCATGACCACCGAATCCCTGCTTCACCGAATCCGCGGCCGAACCTGGGCCAGTCTGTTCGCTGCGCTGTTCTCCATTTCGTTGCTGGTTGGCATGCCAACGACGGCGGCGCTTGCCAAAGACGATGCCGCCTCGGTCGTCGTCTCGATCCAGACCGACCCTCGATACCAGGACCCCGCCCTTCTCGAACGCGCGTGGAATCTCCCGGTGGCCAAGGCGTATCGCCAGAGTTTCGAGTACCAGATCAATCCCGTGTTCTGCGGACCGGCCACGGCGGTCAACGTGCTCAAATCAATTGGAGTCAACAAATACAAACAGAGCAATGTCTTTGACGCATCGGACGTGACGTTCGCCAAAACGATGGCTATGGGTTTGACGCTGGATGAATTGGGCCGGCTGATTCGCGACTCCAGCGGCTGGAAAGTGCAGGTCATTCGCGATATCTCGTACGAACAATTCCTCGAACACCTGAAGAAATCGAACGACGCCTCACAGCGGTACACGATTAACTTTACCCGCGCGCTGCTCTGGAGCCCGAAGGCCGGTGGCGGCCATCACTCGCCCATTGGCGGATACCTGGAAAAAGAAGACCTCGTGTTTGTCCTGGATGTTTACGACCCGTTCAAACCGTTCCTCGTCAGCAGCAAGCGTTTGTACGAGGCCATGGATACCATCGATACCGAGAGTAACGAAAAACGTGGCTTGCTGCTGCTGACGCACTGACACAGGTGCAGGGCAGCAACGGACCCTGTGTTACCATGGCGGCGATTTGAGAATGAGAACGCCCGCATGAGGTTGCTGAAGAACCTGTTCGATAAGAATCGCGCCTGGGCCGCTGACATCAAGAAGCGCGATCCGGATTTTTTTTCCAAGCTGGCACACCAGCAACAACCGGAAATCCTCTGGATCGGTTGCTCCGACGCACGCGTTCCCGCTAACGACATCGTTGGACTGTTGCCGGGGGAATTGTTCGTTCACCGTAACGTCGCCAACGTTGTGGTACACACGGACCTCAACTGTCTGTCCGTCGTCCAGTTCGCCGTCGACGTGTTGAAGGTCAAACACATCATCATTTGCGGCCATTACGGCTGCGGTGGCGTGAAAGCCGTGTTGCAGAACCGCGAGATGGGGTTGATCGACAACTGGCTGCGTCACATTGAAGACGTGTACCTGAAATACCGCGGCAAGCTGGACTCGATTGCCGACTTTGAGCGCCGCTTCGACACGCTTTGCGAACTGAACATGGTTGAGCAGGTGGAAAACCTGTGCCGGACCACGGTCGTACAAAATGCGTGGAAAATCGGGCAGGAACTCGCCGTGCATGGCTGGATCTATCGAGTTGAAGATGGATTGCTGCGTGATCTCGACATCTGCATCACCGGCATGAGCGAGATTTCAATGATTTACAACGTCGCCGGCAAGTTATTGAACGGCGAGAAGCGTTAGGCCGGTTCCGGCCCCAATCTTGCCGAAGGTCTGTCAACCGTCCCGCCTCCCGTGCGTTTTACACAACAAGAGGGTCATTTGTTGTGGCAGCCGAAAACACCAACGCAAAACTGGATGCCTTCCTGGCCCAGGTCGAACGTCGCGCCTACCGCATGGCCTTCCTGGCTACGCGGCAACGGGATGATGCGTTGGATCTCGTGCAGGACGCGATGTGCGCGCTGGTGCGCCACTACGCGGATCGCAGTGCAGCGGAACTGAAACCGCTGTTTTACCGGATCCTCAATGCGCGCATCGTGGACTGGTCGCGACGGCGCAAGGTGCGGTCCCTCTGGATGCGAGTGCTGGGAGCCCGCCACGAGGAAGATCAGGACGATCCGCTGGAAGCCATCGCAGACCCGGCGGCCACGAATCCGGAATCTGCGACCGGAAATGAGCGCGCAATGGCGACTCTGGAACGGGCGTTGCGCGACCTGCCGGTGCGCCAGCGACAGGCGTTTCTGCTAAGGATCTGGGAAGGACTGGATGTGAGTGAAACGGCGCGCGCCATGGAATGTTCGGAAGGCAGTGTAAAGACCCACTTGTCCCGTGCCGTGCATGCACTGCGCGAGATTCTTGAGGAGCATGTATGAGCGACCCAAACGACATGACGCCGAAACAGACGGACCGAGCCCGCGAACTGCTCGATCAGTCGGTTGAAAAAATTGATCCGCATACGGTTCATCGCCTGCAGCGCGCGCGTGCCGCCGCCTTGCGCAGCGAGTCGCCGACGCGCGCTGCTCGCCCGGGGTGGCTGGTGCCTGCCGCGGGATTGGCGGTCGCCGCGTCGNNACGCTGGTGCTTGCCGTGATGACGATGCTACCGACGTCAACAGATCGAAACGCGCCCGCCGTTGCGTCGGTCGACGACATCGAAATTCTGTTCGCGAAGGATGATTTGAACCTGTACGAAGATCTGGAGTTTTATGCCTGGCTTGATGAAGAACCCGGTTAGCGCGCTGGCGTTGCTGTTCGCGGTGTTCGGTGTCGCGCATGCACAGGATACCGCGCCTTCGTCGGACGACGAAAAGGCGAGCCTCGAACTGCTCGAGTTCCTCGGCGAATGGCGCACGGCCAAGGGCGAGTTTATTGATCCCATTGAATTGCAGGATCCGAACGAAACGGTCGCGGCCCCCGCGCCGGAGGAAGGTAAGAAACATGATTAAGCGAATCATCGGAATCTGGATGATGTGCGCATGGATCGCGACAGCGGCACTTGCGGATGACGACGCCCGGATTTCCTGGCAGTCCTTGACGCCGCAGGAACAGAAAGTGCTGCTGCCCTTTGCCGAACAATGGGACAGCTTCGCAGCACAGCGGCAGCAGTTTCTGCGCGACGGCGCGCGCGACTGGGCCACGATGTCTCCCGATGAGCGCAAGGATGCGCGTGCCCGGTTTCAGCAATGGAACGGTCTTTCCGACGAGCAGCGCCTGCGGATTCGCAATCGTTTTCAGGATTTCCGCAATATGTCGCCGGACGACCAGGCGCGTATCCGCCGGCGCATGCAATGGTTCCGCAATCTGCCGCCGGAGCGACGCCAGGAACTGCGCGAAAAGTGGAATTCCATGAGCGCGGATCAACGCAAACAGTTCATCGAGAAAATGCAGCGACGGATTGAGCAGCGGCGCGAACGCCGCGAGGAACGATTGAACCGCTGATTGTCATCGAGCCTATCGAAACTGGCGTTATATTGCGATGGGCCCTCGCCGTGGGGCTGGTGCCAAGATTCAAGCGTCAAAAAATACTTTGAAAAATATTCATTCCCGGTTTCGATGACACGTTTTTCGAGTCGAACGCAAACGAAATGGTCCGCCGGGTGCGCGGCGACGTTGTGCGCAGTCGCAACGATGAGCAGTCCGTGCACGCGTGCCGATGAGTTGCTTGATGCGCTGCTTCAGGGCGTGCCTTCCTCCGTTGGCGTGGACGTCAGCGCGGATTCTAGCGACGTGATCAGCGGACGCGTTTCGCTGGATGTCGGACTCCCGTCAGACGATCGAGTCCAGGCAGGATTCGAAAATTCACGGGACACTTCCCAGGCAACAACGCTGACAACCAACGCCTACTGGATTGGGGTCACGAACGATCCACTTGCGGCAGTGAATCTGGGGGTGCGTTATGAACGCACGAACAGCAGCGACAATGTCTATTCGGATGCTGGCGCGGCATCGCTGGTGTGGAGCCCCGGCCATTGGGATATGGGGTGGTATCCGAGTTATCGCATCATCTCCGTGCAGCGCCCGGTGCGGCGCGACTACGTAAGAATTCGCAACCCCGGCATGGGGTTTCAACTGGGATACGACTGGGGCGCCTTTTCGCTGGCCGGCCGGCACGACACGTTGCGCTACTACAGCGGCGTGGAGTCGCTTACGGGACTGACTCTTGCGGAACGCCGCGCGCTGGCGCGCGATGGCCAACTCTACGCGGAAAATCGAAACAGTGTCACAGCTTCCATGCGGTGGACGCGCCTTACGCTGACTGCGGAAGGCTCGCGCAGCGTTTCGGTGATCGACGGCGGCGTTGAACGTGGCTTGACTCTCGATGCATCGCTACACGTGAATTCCTTGGTTGATCTGCACGGCGTCGCCGGGGCCACGCGCGATTCTGTTTCCGGAACCGTACGATTTGCCGGGGTCGGAATCGTGCTGTTCTGGGAGTGAGCGCGCTACATCCTGTCAACCGAATCCCGCGTCACGCGTTCTATCTGTTGAACACTCCACTTCGCGTGGACAACACAGGAGAACAAATATGACGTGGATCACACTCAAGCGAATTCGTGATGGCGTGCTGACGGTGCTATTGGCCGTTGCCACCGCCATGGGGGCCGGATGCAAGAACAACGAAGCATCCAACGCCACTGCTGAAACAAAGGGCGACCTGCTGATCGGACTGACCGATGCGCAGGGAGACTTCCTGAGCTACGCGGTCGATGTGAAATCGATCACGCTGACCAAGGCCAATGGCGCCGTCGTAGAGACGATGCCGTTGACGACCAAGGTCGACTTCGCTCAGTACACCGAGATGACCGAGTTTCTGACGGCAGCCAGCGTTCCGGAAGGCGTGTATGTCTCTGCCAAGATGGTGCTGGATTACAGCGCGGCGGATATCAAGGTCGAAGACGCCGCGGGTAATCCGGTCCAGGTTGAAAAGATCGTGGGTGCTGACGGAAACCCGGTCGGCGAACTGGAAGTCTCCATCAAGCTTGAAGGTCGCAACCGGTTGTTGATCGCGCGCGGTGTGCCGGCCAGCCTGACGCTGGATTTTGATCTGGCCGCATCGAATACCGTTTCATTCGATTCCGACGACAAGCCCACCGTGCAAGTTGATCCCATTCTTGTCGCTGACCTCGAGCCGCACAAACCGAAGATCCATCGCGTACGCGGTGCACTTAACGACGTTGATACCGCGAGCAGCAGTTTTGACGTGATCGTTCGTCCGTTCGCGCATTCCATCTCGGGCAACGAGCGTCGCTTTGGAACGCTGACCGTAAAAACCGACAGCGATACCGTTTACGACATCAATGGCCAGTCGTACGAAGGCTCCGACGGCCTTGCAGCCCTGGATGGGCTGACGCAGTTTACTGCCGTGGTTGCGGTCGGTGATCTCAAGTTCAATCCGCGCCGCTTCGTCGCGCGCGAAGTGTACGCCGGGTCCAGCGTCACGGGTGGAACGTTCGACGTTGTTACAGGCAACGTGATCAAGCGCGACGGCGATATTCTCACTGTTCGTGGTGCAACCCTGGTGCGTTCACTCGGAAGCGTGATTTTCAGGGACTCTGTTGCGGTGACTGTGGCGGATACCACCAAGGTCCACAAGCAACGTTCAAACGACAATCTTCCGATCAGTGCGATTTCTGTCGGGCAGCGCGTGATCGTGCATGGCACGCTCACCGACAGCAGCGCGGGCTCGCTGGCAATGGATGCCAGCAGCGGCGCAGTGCGTCTGGCCTATACCAAGTTGCGAGGCACCGTGGTAACCGCATCGCCCCTGGTTGTGAATCTGGAATCGATCGATGCGAACCGGATTGGTGTGTTCGATTTCGCGGGCACGGGAACAGACGGTGCAAACGACGCGGATCCGACCGCCTACGAAATTGACACCGGTAACCTCGACACAACGGGCCTCGAAGTGGGCGCGCCAATCAAGGTCCTGGGATTTGTCACGCCGTTCGGTTCTGCGCCGAGCGACTTCCGTGCCCAGACGCTTGTCGATGTCACGGACGTGCGGGCGTCATTGCTTGTTGTATGGCAGCCGTCGACGGCAGCGCCGAGCAGCGCATTGTCGTCCACGTCGATCGTGCTGAATCTCGATGGGTCCATTGTGCATGGCGTCTTGCGCGCAGGGGTGGTTACTGATCTCGCCGGGACGGCTCCCACCTTGATTCCGGCGTCGACAGGTCAAGACGTGTATTTGATCAAGCAGGACGGGACAGTCCAGTTGTATACGACTTTTGATTCGTTCGTGACCGGGCTGCAAAGTCGCCTCGGCGCCGGTGGCACGGTGGCCGGTGTCTTTGGTCGAGGTGCGTTCGACGATGCAAGCACAACATTGGATGCGAATCTGATCGCGGTGCAAATGCGCTAGTCGTAGTTGATGATTCATGCCGGCTCGAACGAGCCGGCGAATCGGACCAAGAAGGGCGAACTTCCGTTCGCCCTTTTTTATTGACCTAGATCAGATCGGTGTCGTCATGGGAATACGGCGGGGAACACGCACACAGAATGACGAGATCGGCGGGTCCGGTATTGGCAACGCAATGCGGTGTGCCGGGAGCGATGCAGATCGTGTCACCGGCGGCGATCGCAAATTCCTTTTCGCCAAGGGTCATGTGCCCGCTTCCTGCAGTGACATGATAAATCTCTTCCGCGCGGCGATGGCGGTGCAGCAAGGTCTTGGTCCCGGTCGGAATTGTTGCTTCGGCGAAGCTCTGGTGAGAATTGCCATGCAGCGCGGGATGCATCAATTCGCGGATCGTCGAACCATCCTTGGTTACAAAGGGCGTGATGTCCCGGTAATGGGTGGAATTTTTCATGCGGGCTTGTCGGTAAAAGTCTGAAGATCGTCAATCCAGTTTTGAAGTTTTTCCGTGAAATATTTTTTCTGGTCCGGCGTCGCAGTCCTGGCGACCTCCAAAATGAAATTTTGCACTGCAACGTGGTGCTCCTGGAATTGTTTCGGCGGTTCGGTGGTAACCCACTGCGGCAGCGCGATACGTACAATGTCCACATCGAAACGCGCCGATCTTACGATGTTGATGAACTGTCGCTGGCGCTCGCGCCGGTATTCCAGCCAGCCCTCAAGGATGTCTGGTATCTTTCTGCTGGCCTCGGTGAGGGCGACGCGTTGTTCCTTGCTGAGGTCGCCGACCCAGTTTTCAACATAATCGATGATTCTTTTTTCGCGTTCCTTAAGGCGTTTGTCCGGCGGCAGCGCCAGACGGTCCTCCCATTCCTCATTCGTCTTGGCGAGTTCGCGTTCGAGCCGTTTGATCTGCTCATCGTCCATTCGTGCAAAAAGCTGCGCAGCATCCGCGGAGATGTGCAACGCAATTGAGGCGACGCCCATATTGAAGTTGCTGAACAGTTGTTCGAGATCCGTCAGGGTGATCCCGTATTGTGCGGCGACCTGGACGCGTTTGAAAAATTCGATCATTTTCGGGAGTTCATCCGACCGGTGCCATCGGATTTGCTCTTCCAGTTGACGCTCAACATCGCGGGACTGCGAGGCCGACAAATCAAAATAGGAATCTATTTTCCACAGGAGTAGGGTGTCGATATTTTGGTAGGCGAGTTTGACAAGGCAGCCCGAAAGCAACAGCGAAGCGAGCACCAGGGCGCCCAAAATCGGAATAAATTTCAATCCTTGTCTAGAATGAGGTTGCATAAGCCCACGGAATGGCATCAGTCAGTAAGTTGCCGATATAGAAACACAAACGCATCCTGATGAAAAAGTTGGTTCGTTGCAATGACCCAATTCCTGGTTGATTACAACTTGGACATCGCCCTGTTCGCCATTGTTGCGACGGGTTTTTGCGTATTTGTTTCCCGCAGTGTCATTGGTTCGGCAGCGCCGCGCCATGTTCTGGTCTCGGTCTGGCTCTTCACGGTCGTTTTGGTTTTGTGCGGGGCGCTTTCCGCTGGGTTGCTCGGTGAGCGCGAGCGCGGGCGGCTGCGCGGCATGCTGGAGGGTATATGCCCAACGTATGCGCAAGAGATGGTAAAACTCGGACTCACGTCCATCACCCTGAACACGCCCCCAGACGATCCAAACTATCTGCGGCTCATTGAGGCCCAAAAACGTTGGCAGGATGTCAATCGCACAGTGAACGACATCTACACGTTTGCAAGGAAGCCCGACGGTTCAATTGCGTTGCTGGTCGATTCCGAAACTGACTACGACCACAACGGCAAATTTGAAGGCGAGCGCGAGCAACGCACCTCAATCGGCGAGCCCTACGAGGCGACGGAAACACTGTTGCAGGCGTTCAATGGTACGCCTGAGTTCGATGAGGCGCCCTACACGGACCGCTGGGGTACATGGGTCAGTGCGTACGTTCCGGTATTTAATCCGGATGGTTCGGTGCACTCGGTCGCCGGCGTGGACTTCGACGCGAAAAACTGGACGCATGCGATCGCGTTTTATCGCGCGTCTGCACTGGTGTTCTTTTCAATTCTTATCGTCGCAACGGTGGGCGGAATTGCTTACGTTCAGATGGCCCGCGCCGATGTGGCACGGGAGCGAAGAGCCGAGGCGGAATTGCGTGCGGCCTGGGAACAGGCGCAATCCGCAAGTCGCGCCAAAGGTGCGTTCCTTGCCAGCATGAGTCACGAAATCCGCAC
>DKAR01000117.1 GCA_002450895.1 Proteobacteria bacterium UBA6921 | reverse complement strand
GTGGGCCTTGAAGACCTCGATCAGGCGCTCGTATTCGCGCCGATTTTGCTCGAGGCTTTTAAGCTTGTAGCGGCAGGATCCGAACGCGCCGGACGGCGTCGTGCGCAGCGCCCGAATGGCGGCAGCGGATTCCTTGCTGGTGTCGATGAGATCTTCAGTCAGGGCGCCGATGATGCCGTTGCGGCCCGCGTAGACTTTGCCGATCTTGGCTTTATGTTTTCGCGCGGCTTCGAGCACACCGCAGGCTGATGCGTTGATCACTGCAGTGACGCCGCCGGATTGCGCATAGAACGCGTTCTTTTTCGCCATGATTCCTCTCCGTGAATTGAGCTCGTGAAGATCTGTACTACTATTAGCTTTACCCAGCTTGGTACGCGAGTGTAGTTCAAAAGTCTGATACCGGCATTGACCGTCAACCATGGTGGTTGCATAGTGCGACAACAAAAAAGCGAGCGGCCCGCAACACCCATCGCATGGGCGCGCGAGACACGGGAGCGGATCGAAACAATGAGAATCGTACTGCTTGGTGCACCGGGTTCCGGAAAAGGAACCCAAGCAAAGCGACTTGCAGACAAATACAAAATTCCCCAGATATCCACAGGCGACATACTCCGTGCCGCTGTGGAGGCCAAGACTCCGGTCGGATTGCAGGCGCGCCACGCGCTGGACGCCGGTCACTTGGTCCCCGACCCCATCGTTCTCGAGCTGATTCGGGAACGCCTTAATCGCCCTGATACCCAGAGCGGATTCATTCTCGATGGTTTTCCCCGCAACCTGTTACAGGCCGAGTCGCTCGACAATCTGCTGGCCCGCCTAAAGAAACCCATCAACGCCGCGATCCTCATCGCCGTCGACTTTGACGCCCTGATCCAGCGCATCACCGGCCGCCGCACCTGCGAGAGCTGCGGTACCGTGTTCAACATCTACAGTTCCCCGTCCAAACTCGACGATCGCTGCGACCGCTGCGGCGGGAACCTGCACCATCGCTCCGACGACAACGAGGAGACGATCGGCAACCGGTTGCGCGTATACGAGGCGCAAACCACTCCCTTGATCGCGTACTACCGCAACCAGAACAAGTTGCGCACTGTGCAGGGCGTGGGTGAGATTCAAGACATCTTCAACGACCTGATCAAAGTCATCGACGAACTCCCTGAGGAGGGCACCTTGGATACCATGTTTGCACAACACGATATTGAGATACCGGCGGATCAAATGAAGTCAGGCGGGGCGGCTCCAGCACTCGGCGGCGCTTTGGGACCGACAGCCGCCATGGGCATCCCGACTGCAGCGACGCTGGCCAAGCCAGCCAAAGCTGCCAAGCCGGCCAAACCGGCGGTCGCGGCCGCAGCCAAAAAGAAGAAACCGGCGGCCAAGAAAAAGCCGGCAAGAAAGGCGGCTCCCGCAAAGGCCGCGGCGGCGAAGAAGAAAAAACCCGCAGCCAAGAAAAAGCCCGCGCGCAAGGCGGCACCGGCGAAGAAATCCGCTAAGAAAAAGGCGCCTGCAAAGAAGGCTGCCAAGAAGAAGGCCAGCAAGAAAAAGAAGTAGTCGCTCCGAGTAGGGGAAGAGGGACGGGAGGGCGTCAAACCTTCGGGTTTGGCGCTTTGTCGTTTATGATCCCCGGAACTGCCGAACGCGCGCGCGTTCCCAGTATTTCAGAGCGTTCATACCCGAGGAGTTCCACGTGAGTCACCCAGACACCGGCAATGGCAGCTTCCCCCGTGTTCGCATGCGCCGCATGCGCCGCGACGATTTCTCGCGCCGGCTCATGCGCGAGTCGACCCTGACGGCCAACGATTTCATTTATCCCGTGTTTGTCATGGAAGGCCAGCGCCACCGCGTACCGGTGCCGTCGATGCCAGGCGTCGAGCGCATGACCGTCGACGAGTTATTGAAAGAGGCTGCCGAACTCGTGGATCTGGGTGTCCCGGCCGTGGCGCTGTTCCCGGTCGTGCCAACCGAAAAGAAAACTCTCGACGGACGCGAAGCCTATAGTACCGACGGGCTGGCGCAACGCGCGGTACGTGCCCTGAAGCAGAATATTCCCGACCTCGGCGTCATCACCGATGTCGCACTCGATCCATTCACGACGCATGGCCAGGACGGCATCATCGACGAAAACGGCTATGTGTTGAACGATGAAACCGTTGAGGTGCTGATCCGCCAGGCTGTCTCGCACGCCGAAGCGGGGGCCGACGTCGTAGCACCTTCCGACATGATGGACGGGCGCATCGGCGCGGTGCGCGACGCGCTGGAAAGCGAAGGTCACATTTACACGCGGATTCTGGCGTACTCCGCCAAGTACGCATCGAGCTTCTACGGCCCATTTCGCGATGCGGTCGGCTCGGCCGCGAACCTTGGCAAGGGCAACAAATACACCTACCAGCAGGACCCGGCCAATACCAACGAAGCCCTGCACGAAGTCGCGCTCGACCTGCGTGAAGGTGCGGACATGGTGATGATCAAGCCGGGAATGCCGTACCTCGATATCGTGCGCCGCGTGAAGGACGAATTCGGCGCGCCCACCTTCGTCTATCAGGTCAGCGGCGAGTACGCGATGCTCACGGCCGCCGCGCAAAACGGCTGGCTGGACGAGCGCGCTGTAGTTATGGAGTCGCTGCTGTCCTTCAAGCGCGCCGGCGCCGACGGCATCCTGACCTACTTCGCCAAGCGCGCCGCCCAGTGGCTGAAAGAAGAGCGCTAACGCTCTAACGCGAAAGAAGTACCTCTCCCCGGTCCAGCGCGGGCACTCCCCGCGCGTACCGCAAATTCGTCCTTAAGTCTTAAGAACTACCCGCCGATAAGAGTGGTTGCCGCCGCTGTTCTTTATTTCAAATCCGTAACTTGCAGGCCGTCGGCCATCATCTACTCCCAATGAGGAACTCGCTTCTTATGAGAAACAATAACTTCGCGAAATATGGTGCGATCCTGGCCGTTTCCACCGCGTTGGCCGCCTGCAGTGGCAGCGGTGGTGGCAGCAGCAGTTCAAACAACAGCGACACTCCCCAACTGATTATCATCACCGGCCTGGTCAGCGCGCCCGGTGGCGCCCTTGCGCTCCGCCAGCCGACGCTACTGGATCAAATGATGGCCGCAATGTTCGGCAAGTCTGCCGTCGCGGCGCTCTCCGGTACCGACCCCGTCCCCGGCACCACGGTCAACTTAATCGAAGTGGATTCCACCGGCACGCAAGTGGGCAGCACCATCGCCACCGGCACGACAAACACCGATGGCACATTCAGCGTTGAAGCACCATCGACCTTCGAGCCGTCCGGAAAATATGTCCTGCGCGTCGGCAGCGGCACGACCGAGATGGACACGATCGTCACCAGCACCACCGATCAGGAAATTGACCCCGCATCCGAAGCGGCGACCGATTTGATTCTCTCGACTGCGGCGGCGGCGGGCGCCTCCCTTGCCAACCTCGACCTCGGACAAATTGAAGGTGTGCAAGATACGGTTGCGAAGCTGGCGAACGACGTGGCCGACGCAGGCTCCATCGACGGCATCGCCACTGCGCTGACCACAGAATTGCAGAACCAGGAAGAAGCGACCAACGTCCTGGACAGCATCGCCGCCGATGGAACCATCACGGGGACGGTGACAGACAGCACCGGCGCACCGCTGGCCGGCGTGGATATGGTCGTACGCGACTTCAAGGATTGGGTAACGCGCGCGAAGACCAAGACAAACGCCAGTGGCGTGTATACGGTCAAGGTTCCAAGCGGCAGCACCAAGAACTACATCGTTGGCGCGTTGAACCACGTGTCGACCAACATGGCCGCCAGTGAGTGGTGGACTGCGGGCGGCGGCGAACCCGGCCAGTACAGCGCGGACAAGATTCCTGTTCCGGATACGACACCGGTGACCAAGGACTTTCAGCTTGATGCAGGCGCGCAAATCAAAGGGATCGTGTACCAGACCGACGGAGTAACACCACTTGGCGGCATTCACATCCTAGTTCGCGATTTTACCAATGACATGCCGGTGGCCATTACGCGCACCCGTCCGGACGGAAAGTATCTGATCAATGTCCGCACGGGCACCTACACCGTCGGCACGCGTAATCAGACACTGCAAGCCTATGCGGGCGGCGTTTATAACGGGCCGGCGGCCGGCAGTGCCACGGCCGTGACCGGCGGCGGCGGCGCGTCTGCGGCAACGCCGATCGTTGTAAACGCTGGTGACACCGTTGTTGCGAAATTCGCATTGCCTGCGGGCGGAAAAGTAGCTGGCGTCGTGACGGATCCGGGCAGCGGCTCGGCATTACCGGTCCCCGGCATGGCGGTGCGCTTCTATGGCGGCAACCTCGCCGATGACACGATCTATGGCCGATTTGTTGAAGGCACGCGAACCAACAAGGACGGCGGCTACCGCATATGGTTGCAGCCCGACGACTACATCGTTCGCTCGCGTGGCCAGACGGCAACCGTCACTGCGGCTACATCCACCCCGGTAGTGCAGGATTTCACCAGCCTCGTGGGCCAGGTCAATGCAACCATCACGACGGATGGAACCACGCCGTTGAGCCAGGTGAAAGTGCAGGTCTATGACAGCACCGGTGCCAACTACATCGGTTTTGAAGGCAGCAACGGCGATGGTACCGTGACTGTTTACACCCCCAGCTCGGGAAATTTCCTGCTGGAATTGAAAGTGGATGGCGGATCAAAAACGGTTGGATCGGCGATCTATGATGGCCCTGCAACCGACGCCGATCCAATGACAGCGCAAGCCGTCGCCGGAACACGTCTGACGAGCGGACAACCGGTGACATTCACCGCGGATAGCACCACGGTTGTGGATTTGGGCGTGCTGACCATGCCCGCCGGCGGCGAACTCACCGGCAAAGTCACCAAAGACAGCGTCGCGTTTGGAAATGCAAAACTCCAGATCCGTACCAGCGGTATCAATGGTGGCTTCCGATTTGTCACCACGCGCACACAGAGCGATGGCAGCTTCAGCATCAGCCTGCCGGCGGGAAATTACAACACCGTGTGCGCATTCGTGGAATCGGCAACCAACGCGTGTAACTCGACGGGAACGCCGCCGACCGGATACTTCGGCTCAACATCGTCAGTCAACGTTACTGCGGGCCAGTCCAATCCTGACCCGATGTCGCCGCTCGTGATTGACATGGTTACCCACTAGTTCAATACGACAGTGTTCAGTCTTGAAGCCCCGCTCCCGCGGGGCTTTTTTTTGCACGCCGCGACCCGCTGCGGCGACGGATAATTTTTGCGCTCGGTAATGCTTTGCGGCGACAATCCGTGCATGACCGATCCTTTCGATTTCAATGCGGCGTCCGACCACTACGCCGTGATGGGCAATCCGATTGCACACAGTAAGTCGCCGCGTATTCATGCGTTGTTTGCAAAGCAGACGCAGCAGCGCATTCAGTACGCCGCGATCCAGGTGGACCCGGGCGGTTTCCGTCAGGCCGTCGGGAATTTTCAGGCGAATGGCGGCAAGGGACTCAACATCACCGTACCGTTCAAGCGCGAGGCCTTCCAATTAGTCGACGAGCGTTCGCCGCGCGCGGACGCCGCTGGCGCCGTAAACACAATTCTGTTTCTACCCGGCGGCAAACTGCGCGGCGACAACACGGACGGGGTCGGCCTGCTGCGTGATATTCGCGACAACCACAACTTCGCAATCCGCGACAAGCGCGTGCTGATCCTCGGCGCGGGCGGCGCGGTTCGCGGCGTGCTCGGGCCGCTGCTTGAAGAGGAGCCGCGTGAAATCATCGTCGCCAATCGAACCGTTGAACGCGCGGTCGAGCTGGAAGTATTTCGCGGCGTGCGCGGATGTGGATTCGACGCACTATCTGGACTGTCCTTCGATCTGGTCATCAACGGAACATCAGCCAGTCTTCAGGGCGAGCTGCCACCGCTTCCAGACGATCTGCTAGCACCCGGCGCGCTGTGTTACGACATGATGTACGGCGCCAAGCCCACCGTGTTCATGGAATGGGCGCGTATTCACCACGCCGCGATTGTTCTCGATGGATTGGGAATGCTGGTCGAGCAGGCCGCCGAGTCGTTCTTTTTGTGGCGCAACGTGCGACCGCGCACGGCGGATGTTATTGCCGAAGTGCGGGCGGGTCTTTGAGTCGGGAAGAAGGCTTCCCGAGTTTTTGATTGCCGCTGGCGCGGCGGTCGAAGCCAGACCACTGCGCTGCTTCTGAGAGCGCTACATACCCCTCGTAGTCATTGGCGCGGTGAATGTACTCGCGCGCCTCAAGCCGATAGCCGCGCATCCGCATGCCGCTCAGCGCCTCGATGAAAAAGCGGGCGACATAGGCGTTGTAACAGGTGATGTGGGCAAACCGGTAATGGCGTCGCTTGGAGCGCTTCTCGACAATTTGGACGCGCACGCCACTCATCAAATCGAATCCGCGAAAGATGGCGTTAACCAGGCGGCGGGAAATGTTCAGGTCGATAGCGGCCTGGAGAAAAGCCAATACCTCACTTTCACTCGCGCGCGGCGGCAGATCTCCGAGATATAACTGCGTGCCCGGATTCATGATGATGTCCCCTCGCAATTCCGCCGCGTGACCGTGCATCGCGCGACGAGTCTTTTTGTGGAGGCATCCCTGCAACTGCAATTTCCTGATCGGACATCGACGGGGAGTAACCGCCGACGGTTGGTCCCGCTCCCCGGCGCGACAGCGTGACGAACGCACCGATTCCCTGATGAAACCTCGAAGGGTTTAACCCGGCAACTATTAAATTAGCGTTAGATTAAAACCTGACATTCACTGAGGGTACGGCGCGAGTGCCGGATCAGCCAAGACCCGCGAGGTAGTCGTCCTTGAGCTTCACGTAGTGGCCCGCGGAGTACGCAATCCAGTCGAGCTCTTTCTGGTTGAGGGCCCGCACCTTGCGCGCCGGACTTCCGAGCCAAAGATGGCCGCTGTCCAAGACTTTACCGGGCGGCACAAGGCTGCCGGCGCCGAGCAAGACATTCGATCTGACGACCGCGCCGTCCATCACGATGGCACCCATGCCGATCAGCGTGTCGTCCTCCACCGTGCACCCGTGCAGGATGACCTTGTGGCCCACGGTGACATTGCGGCCAATCTTGAGTCCGTAACCTCCGGGGATATCGGGGTGGTCGTGGGTCACGTGCAGGACGGAGCCGTCCTGGATATTCGTGCGGTCGCCGATGGTGATGACGTTGACGTCCCCGCGCACGACAACCATCGGCCAGATCGACACGTCGTTGCCGACAGTGACGTCGCCGATCAGCGAAGCTTCTTCAGCGACGTAGGTGGACGAGCCAATCTTGGGCAGGATGCCCTTGTACGCACGGATGGTCATGGGCCGGCAGTATACCCTACTCGACCGAGACCACTTCGGTTATGAAGTACCGGGTATCCCCAAAACACGAGGTCGGGATGCCGACGTGCTGTTCGTAGCGCAGCGCCACGCGCTTGCCCATGGCCCGATTGATCTGCTCAGCGACCTTGTCGCTGTGCACGGTAAAGTAGAATTTCTCCGGCCTGGTTCCGGGCATGGCCACCATGGACAGCTCACCCTCCCAGGTCTTGCACACCCAGCCCTTCTGCGAGAGCTTTTGCACCCACCCCGCGCGCTCGCCGTTCGAGTAGCTCCAGTTCAGAACAAAAAACGTGTAGAACGCCCCCAGCAGCAGCAAAAGCACCAGGCCAAACAGCAGTTTTCCGGGGAGTCTCATGGGCGCACCTCGCGCGGTATTGTGCCCCAAGTTCTACACTTAACGACAGTATCGACGATTCGTCCCACGCCACTTCGATCCACCGAGGTCTGCATGACAAAGGAAACAGTCACCATCACGGACAATTCCACCGGTAAGCAGGTTGAGCTGCCCATTGTGCATGGCACGATGGGGCCACGCGGAATCGATATCCGGGCGCTCTACCAGAAAACGGGACTGCTGACCTTTGACCCCGGCTTCATGAGCACCGGCAGTTGTGAAAGCGCCATCACCTTCATCGATGGCGAAAAGGGCGTGCTGTTGTACCGCGGCTATCCGATCGAACAACTCGCTCAACACAGCAGTTATCTCGAGGTGTGCTACCTGCTGCTGTACGGAGAGCTTCCGTCGGCCGCGCAGATGACCAATTTCCAGAACATGATCATGCATCACACGATGATCCACGAAGGCCTGCTGCACTTCTTCAGCGGCTTCCGTCACGATGCGCATCCGATGGCGATCATGGTCGGCGTCGTCGGCGCGCTCTCGGCGTTCTATCACGACTCAACCGACGTGAACGATCCACGCCATCGCGAGATTTCAGCGCACCGCCTGATCGCAAAGATGCCGACCATCGCCGCGGCGAGCTACAAACATTCGCGCGGCCATCCCTACGTCTACCCGATCAACAAGCTCGGCTACGTGGAAAACTTTCTGCGCATGATGTTCGCCATCCCGGCGGAAGACTATGAGATCGATCCGGTCGGCACCCGCGCGCTCGAGTTGATCCTGATCCTGCATGCGGATCACGAACAGAATGCGAGCACATCGACGGTTCGGCTCGCCTCCAGCTCGCGTGCGAATCCGTTTGCCAGCGTCGCCGCCGGAATTGCATCGCTGTGGGGTCCGGCGCATGGCGGCGCCAATGAAGCCGTGATCCGCATGCTGGAAGACATCGGAACCCCCGATAACATCGCCAAGTACGTGGCTCGCGCCAAGGACAAGAGCGACAGCTTCCGGCTGATGGGCTTCGGCCANNCGGCCGCGCCAGATCTACACCGGCGCAACCGTGCGCGAGTACCCGCACGGCAACGGCGCCGCCAGCGGCGGCAATACCTCCGGAAAAAAATAACGCCCGATACCTCCCCGCTTTACAGATTGCCCCGCAAGTGCCGATGTTTTACGCAGGCTCAGGCACTTGCGCGGGCACGATCGCGCGCTTCCGCGGCACACGGCGCGGCTCTCATGACCACCCAAACCCTTTTGATGATTCAGGACGACGAGCAGCTCAACTATCTGCTCACGTTCATGCTGGATCGCGAAAACTTTTCGGTCGTCGTGGCCCCGGACGGCAAACAGGCCGAAGAAGTTATTGAGACGATCGAGCCCCCGACGGCGGTCATCACCGAACTGATGCTTCCGTATCGCACCGGCTACGAAATCATCCAGCAGATTCGCAGCCGGACGGAGTGGAATGCGGTTCCGATCATCGTACTCACGGCCAAGTCCGGCGAGCGCGACATTTTGCGCGCGTTCGAACTCGGTGCGGACGACTACATCATCAAACCCTTTCATCCCGCGGAGCTGATTGCGCGGCTGCGTCATCATCTGCACAAGCGGCAATGAAGCGTATCGCGCTCTGTTGTTCATTCGGGTTGATCATGCTGGCCGGGCCGCTGGCTCAGGCGAGTCACCTGCAAGTGGAAGCGGGCGCCACGTACGAACGCCTCACTGACGGATACGCACCGTGGCGATCGGTCTACGCAGAATCGGCGTGGAAGGCTGAGCACGGTCAAACGCTCTACGGTTCAATACGCACGACGGAACGCTTCGATCTGCACGACAACGAAATTCTGGCCGGCGCCTATCTGCCGCTTCGCGACGCGTCGACGCTACTCCTCGAAGCCAATGCCAGCGGCACATACGACGTGCTTCCACGTGCCTCGGGTCTCGTGCAATGGGAACAGCGCTGGGCCGTTGGCATCGGCACACAGCTCGGTCTGCGGCGCACGGTCTACGACGATGCGTGGACGAACCAGGAAAGCCTCACCGTCGATCGCTATTTCGGATCGCACTACGCCGCCTATACGTTCTACACCGGTCAGATTGAAGGCGGCGGCTCGCCGGACAGCCACCGCATCCAGTGGCGCTACTACTACACCGACGCCAGCTTCCTGGGTGTGAGCTACACGCAGGGCGTAGAAATCGAACACGGCGCATCGGGAACGTTGACCAGTGACGTGCGCACGCTGTCATTAACCGGACGACACTGGATCACGCCGCAATGGGCGTTGAGTTACGAATTGCTGGATCACGATCAAGGCACGAGCTACATGCGCCGGGGAGTACGACTGGGTGTACGACGCCAGTTATAACAAGGCCGTAACGCTGGCCATCGGCTCCGCCACCGTACTGTTCGTGGTGACGTTGCTGCTCGTCCTCGCCATTGTGTATCTGCGTATCTCGCTCGGGTTGCGTCAGCAGCACACCAAGATTCATATCATGCGCTGGCAGCCGCGGCTCGCGATGGCGATCCTGTCCCTTCCCAAGGAAGCTCCGAAACTCACGCGTGATGATTCAATTACGTTCCTCGCGCTGTGGAATCACGCGCAGGAATCGTTTCGCGGCGACGTGAAGGAGCAGCTCAACGAGCTGGCTCGTCTGGCCGGTGCAGATCGCGTGGCACTGGCATTTCTCAAGTCACGGCGCACACGAAAGCGATTAATGGGTATCACCGCGCTCGGCCACCTGCGCGAGCACTCGGCCTGGGACGAACTGGTGGATGTCGCGCACAGCGATAACGCGGCTTTGTCACTCTCCGCCATGCGCGCGTTGCTACATATCAACGCGCTGGCGGCGTTACCCGTTTTGATCCCGCTGCTGCAATCGCGCGACGACTGGCCGGCGCCGCGCGTTGCCAACATTCTTCACGAAGCGGGACCGGAAATCGTTTCCACACCGTTGGCCGGTGCCGCGTTACGGGCACCACCGGACGAGGCACCACGACTGATTCGTTATCTGGAAAACGCCTACCTCGCACAGGTCAGTGGCACACTGGGGCACCTGCTCCGGAATGCAGAGGACGATCGTGTCATATCCGCCTGCCTGCAGGTTCTGCCGGATCCGCTTTATCTGGACGACGTGCGCGAGTTCACCAAACACTCCCGCTGGCACGTACGCCTGCACGCCGCGCGCGCATTGGGACGTCTGGGAACACACGACGACATTCCGCGCCTGACCGAGCTGCTCGGCGACGAACAATGGTGGGTGCGTTATCGCTCGGCGCAGGCGCTGGCCGGAATGCCGGGAATGACACGTGAACGGCTCGAACAGATTCGCGAGGAACAAACGGACGCGTTCGCGCGCGATATCCTGACGCATGTCATGGCGGAGCGATCGGCATGACAGCGCAATCCATCTTCGCCGGATTTTCCGAGTGGTTCTTCCTGATCTATTTCATCGGGCTGAACGGCGGTTATCTGGTGTTGAACCTGCTTTCGCTGCTGACGATCTCGCGCTACCTGCAGGGCAGCGAACTGGAGAAGCTGCCGCAGGCGCAATCCGGCCTGGAGCCGCCGGTGAGCCTGCTGGTTCCCGCCTACAACGAGTCGGCCGGGATTTCCCAGTCCATCCATTCACTGTTACAGCTCGACTATCCGGAATTTGAAATCATCGCGATCAACGACGGATCGAAAGACGAAACGTTGCAGACGCTGATCCGGGATTTCGGTCTGGTGCCGTTCCCCGAAGCGTATCGCGAGCGTCTGAAAACAAAGCGTGTCCAAACGATCTATCATTCGCGTGAGTATCCCAACCTGCGCGTGATCGACAAAGAGAACGGCGGCAAGGCCGACGCCCTGAACGTGGGCATCAACGCGGCACGCTATCCGATCTTCTGCAGCGTCGATGCGGACTCGATCCTGCAACGTGACAGCCTGCGCCGCGTGGTTCGTCCGTTTTCCGACAACGTCGACACTGTGGCCTGCGGCGGCACCGTGCGCATCGCCAACGGCTGCGAGGTGCGCGACGGGTTTCTTTCGCGCATCGCTCTTCCCAATCATCCGCTCGCACTGATCCAGATCGTCGAATACCTGCGCGCATTTCTGTTCGGTCGCATGGGATGGTCACCGCTCAACGCATTGCTGATCATTTCCGGCGCGTTCGGCCTGTTTCGCAAAGAGGCGGTCATTGAAGCCGGCGGGTACCGTACGGACACCGTCGGCGAGGACATGGAACTCGTCGTACGCCTGCATCGAACGCGTCGTGCCGCAGGCAAGCCGTGCATCATTTCGTTTGTGCCCGATCCGATCTGCTGGACCGAAGCGCCGCAGGATTTGCGCACGCTCAAGAATCAGCGCGTACGGTGGCAGCGCGGATTGTGTGAAAGCCTGAGCCTGAACATGGATCTTCTGTTCGCGCGCAACAGCGGAGCCGCCGGCTGGTTGGCGTTTCCATTCATGCTGGTATTTGAGTGGATTGGTCCGGCCGTCGAGGCCATTGGCTACGGTCTGATTCTCGTGGCGTATCTGTTCGACTTCATTTCTGGCTCCGCAATGCTGGCATTCTTGTTATTGGCAATCAGCCTGGGATTGCTGCTTTCCGTCAGCGCGCTGTTGCTCGAGGAATTGTCGTTTCATATGTATTCGCGACCGAGCGATTTGTTGCGCCTGGTGGCCGCGTTGATTGTCGAGAACCTCGGGTATCGACAACTAAATACCGCATGGCGATTGATGGGATTGTGGCGCTGGATCCTGCGCAGCAAGGGACACTGGGGTGAAATGAAACGGAAAGGACTTTCAGGCAAGCAGGCGTGACCCCATGTTACGATCCAAAGACAGGCGGTAATCGGAGATTTGAATGGCACGCGTAAAAATATTCAGCACGGGCTCCTGCGTGTTCTGCACAAAGGCAAAAAACCTTCTAACGAAATGGAAGATTCCCTTTGATGAAGTTCGTGTTGACGGTAACGCGGCAGGTCTGAAGGAGATGCTTCAGGCGACCAACAACGCACGCACCGTTCCCCAGATTGTCATCGACGGTGTATGGATCGGCGGCTTTGACGATCTCACCGAAAAACATATGGAAGGCGAACTCGACGAGCTGGTCGAGACGTAACGCTCACCCTGCTTTTCCATCGGTAAGAAATTCGAATTCGCCGATGAATCCAATCAGCGCAAGTTCAAGCCTGGCGCCTACGCCGACTGGACAGCCGCCGCGCGCACTTTATAAAGAGGTTGGATAAGGATCTCGCATGAGCGCTGAACTCTTGATCTACGTCGGTTCGGCCCTGCCCGTGCTGTGGGGTGTGGCGCATCTGTTTCCGACAAAGTCCGTGATCCGGGGGTTTGGCGAGATCAGTGCTGATAATCGCAATATTGTCGCGATGGAGTGGATTACTGAAGGCGTGGCGCTGATTTTCTTGGGAGCCCTGGCCGCCACTGTGACCGCTGTTGACCCCAGCGCCGCCGCTTCGGGTTACGTTTATCTCGCGTCGGCGGGCTGCCTTGTCGTTCTCGCTGCTGTTTCCCTGTTTACCGGATTCAAAATTTCCTTTTTGCCGTTCAAACTTTGTCCGGCAATTTTCCTTTCGTCTGCAGCGTTGATCGCTTTCGGTGGGTGGAATCTGTAGTTAGTTGGAACGGATCGTTAGCGCGTCGTCGTCGCCCCCCGCGAGCGGATCGTCGCGAGTCGACACGATGCCGCGCAGGACGAGGTCCATGACTGTATCGACCAGGCGGTGCGCCGGGATGGAACCGGCGCGCAGGGCGACGTGCGATCCGAGCGTGGCGACGCGTGCGCGCAAGGGCGCCGCGCCGGCATAAAAGAACAAGCCGCCCACCACCAGGCTCTGCAACGTCAGTATATCGACTGCGCGAAACTCACCCTGTGAAATACCGTCGTTCAGCACGATGCGCAGCGCCTGATTCACACGCGCGATGTTCCCGACCATGGCATCGGTGAGATGCTCGCCGCCATCGACGGCTTCGCGCAGCAGCAGCGGCGCCAGATCGCGCTGCTGCACCAGCAATTGCGCCAGGCTCCCGACATACGCGCGCAATCGTGATTCGGCCGTGGGCTCGCGATTGACCTTGCGTTCCACGTCATCGGCCATGCGTTCCAGCAGGGGACCGACCACCGCGTGGTAAAGCGCTGCCTTGTCGCCGACCTGATAGTAGAGCGTCGCCTTGTTGATACCGGCATCGCGCGCAATTTCATCGACACGGGCGCCTTCATAGCCAAAACGGGCAAAGTGCGTTTGGGCGCAGTCCAGAATGCGAACCACCACCGGGTTCGTTGGCGTGCCGCGTGCAATTGATCTAGATGGTTTAACCATATGGTTAAAAACTTTAGTTGAGCAGGGAGCGCCGTCAAGGCGGCCGTCTGTCAAATCCGCGCGGCCTGTAATTGATCTCGCCCATTCTGAAGAACAACGTCTATGCTCAACTCGGACCCCAACCGCTCGATACAGCACTTGCCCAAGGCGCGATTGCGAGAGCGTCATGGAGACGGCGGCTTCATTTGTGCCAGAAGCCGGGACAGGAATTGGGAGCGAATCAAATGATCAAAAAGCAAATTCTCGAGGAGCTGGAACTCTTCTCCCTGGGCACCGGCGGCATCGGCAGTTGGCTGACCCCGAATACAGACAACGAGGTGTTCGATCGCCTGACGCGCCTGAGCAGCGAGCCGCTGAACAACGTGCAACTGAACCAGTTGCTGGTGCTCGGCCATGGCGCGCCCGCTTCGGACGGCTTCTTTAATTACTATTGGGCGACAGCGCCCGAGAATCACACCTATTCGGTCGAGAGCATTCCCGGATTCGATTCATCATTTCTCAATCGCGATGCCATCGTTTCGCTGGATCACCTCAAGTGGGGGCTCTACCGGCTGTACGTCGACGCGTTGCTGTATTTCGGCAACGTGCGCTCCGGCTACCGCGCCTTGCGCGCGATGGGGCTGAAGGAATTGAACGACTTCTTTACCTCACGGCGCATCAATACGGAACTCACCAAAGCGCGTGGCCCATCATTGCCGCTGGAAGAAATTCAGCGCGAAAAACGCTACCTGATTGCCGAGAGCGTCGGCCGATCGTTCGGAACGACGCCGGATTCAGAAACGGGATTGCGCAAAATTCTGCTGGAGGCCCTGCTCACCCACAAAATGCACGACGGCGGCAACATCACCGTAGGCGATCTGCTGGCCAGCGAACACGTCACCAGGAAATACGGCGGACGTCGCGCGGAACTGGAATTTGCCGCGGCGGAGATTCGCGACGAATTCATCGACTCGAAAGAACAACTCGAGTCGCTGTGCGCCAAACTCGCCGCGGACTACCAGGAAACCGTCGATCTGGCGGCAAAGAATACGCGCCGCTACCTCTCGATGGCGGGCGATCTGGATGTGTATGTCGCCGCCACCATGAACAGCCGCGAGGAATATCGCGACATGGCCGGAAAAATGGAACAGATCTTTTCGGACATCCGTCTGCGCAGTCTCGAACTTCGCTACTTCGATCCCACACTCAGCGCGGGCAACGGACATCAGGACAAGGGCCTGATCGAAGGACTCTTGCTCAAGTGCGCCAAGGTCGTGGTGTATTGCCCAAGCGAAGCACGCACGTTCTCAAAAGATGCGGACGCGGCGATGGCCCTCGCACTCGGCAAGCCCGTGATCTTTCTGTGCGACACAGAACAGTACGCGCGCATCAAGGAAGATGGTCATCGCCTGAGCCACATGCTGGATGCCGAAAGTGGAACTGCCGTCGGCGCGATCTTTACGGATTCACTCTCGGACGTTTCCGAATTGCTCTACCGCATTTTTGAAAACCGCATGGAATATGAACTCGAACATCCGATGAAGGGTTACCTGCGACTGAAGGAAACCGTCACCGGCTCGGTCGTGCGCCTGCAAACCAACGACCCGCTGCTGACGGAAACGATCTTCAACCACTATCACGGCGCACGTTAGTTCGCGCGCCGCATGAGCGAGAGCCCAGCACCGGCACGTACACCCTCGCCCCCGTATTACGCCGTGATCTTCACGTCGCTGCGCACGGAAGGGGACAACGACTACGCCGCCACCGCGCAGCGCATGGTTGAACTCGCCACACAACAACCCGGCTTTCTCGGTTTCGAATCCGCCCGCGACGGATTGGGACTCAGCGTCTCGTACTGGTCGAGCCTAGACGCCATCGCCGCCTGGAAAGCCAATGCCGAGCACCACGCCGCCCAACAGCGTGCGGGAGAGTGGTACCACGCGTTTCGTGTTCGGGTTTGCAAAGTGGAAAAGGAATACGGCTTCTAACCGATTCCCGCTTTGCGGTGACCGGCACCCGCAGCATATGATCCTGTGACCACCCCTGAGAGTTGTCGTCGAATCGTGAGTCAGGACATTCAGTTGCAGTCCACGTTGACGTGCCCGAACTGTGGCCACACGGAAACCGAAACCATGCCGACGGATGCGTGCCTGTGGTTTTATGAGTGCAAAGGCTGCGGTGTATTGCTGCGCCCCAAGGCCGGTGATTGTTGCGTGTTCTGCTCGTACGGAACAGTGCCGTGTCCACCGATACAATTGGAACGACGGGCCGTTTAGCGAATTGCATGAGGGTGAGAGCGGGTTCTTTTACGAACAATGCATTCGTCACTCACATTCACGGTGGACCGATTGACGCATTTGTTTTTCGAGCACGAATGAAAACAACAGATTGTCAGAAGAATGCCCGGATTAGACGTCAATTTCGACGTATAACACCGGCCGTGACGCAATTAATTACGTCAATTTTGACGTCTACTTCTAGTTGAACATAACCGCTGCGCGGTGGAAGGAAGCATCGAAGGGAGATAATGACAACATGGGGGCCCTGACGTTGCAACGGATATTTCAGGAGAGCTTCGCGGCGTATGCGCAGGAGCATCGCTTGCCGTTGAAGCAACTGCGGGCGGCGGAAGCGATCGTGCGTTGTCGCACGCCGGAGCAGGGCGGACATGTCCAGGTGTGTCCGGACGGACACGAGGAACGGATCCAGTATCACTCCTGCCGCCATCGCAGTTGCCCGCAGTGCAACGCCTTGCCCAAAGCGCAGTGGACGCAGAAGCAGATGCAACGCTTGCTGGCGACCGACCATTTCCACGCCATCTTCACCGTGCCGCATGAACTGCTACCGTTGTGGCGCTACAACACCGCGTGGTTCGTGCAGGTGCTGTTCGATACGGTGCGTCACACGGTGATGACTCTGGCCCGCGACCCGCGCCATCTGGGTGCGCTGCCCGGCCTGTTGCTGTCCTTGCACACCTGGGGACGCAACCTGTCCCTGCATCCACACATTCACGCGCTGATCACCGGCGGCGGACTCGCCGCGGACGGTGCGTGGCGATCGACGCGACACGGCTACCTGTTCCCCGCGCGCGTGGTGCGCGCGCTGTATCGCGGCAAACTGCTCGGCGCATTGTGGGACGCGCTGCGCGCGGGGCAACTCACGCTGCCGCCGGACACGCCGCTCGCGATGTGGATCCGGACCTTCAAGGCATTGGGCCGCAAGAAGTGGAACGTGTGCCTTCAGCCGCCGTACGCCCATGGTGAAGGGGTGATGAAGTATCTGGCGCGCTACGTCAAAGGCGGTCCGCTCGCGAACCCCCGCTTACGTGAGGCCGGCGATGACCACATCGCGTTCCACTACACCGATCACCGCGACGGGCGGGACAAAACCCTGCGCCTGCGTCGCGCGCACTTCATCGACCGCTTACTGGACCACGTGTTCGAACCCGGGCAGCACGCGATTCGTCATGCCGGCTTGTACGCCCACCCCGCCCACGAACAACGGGCGCGCTGCCGCGAACTGTTGGGGCAACCCCCGGAGACCCCCGCAGCGGATCTTTCCTGGCAAGACTTCCTGCAAACAAACGGAAAACACGATCGTGCTCACTGTGCCACGTGTCGACGCCCCCTGGTCCGCGGTCGCAGCCTCGTTAAAAAATCCTCTATATTAAGCGGCGCGAGAGGCGGTCATGTCCAACACGACGTTCAAGCGCCCTTGGGCTGCGTTCATCAACAGGGGCCACCGCCGCAGTCGAATGCTCCGCCCCTTTTTTTCGCCCGACGAGGGCGCTTAACTAAGTGTT
>DKAR01000098.1 GCA_002450895.1 Proteobacteria bacterium UBA6921 | reverse complement strand
CGGTGACACCGTCACTGCCGCGCAAGCACGCGCCTATGAACTCGCGAAGACAATCAGTTGGAAAGATGCGTTCTTCCGCCGCGACATCGGCTACCGCGCCATTGCACGCGAGCAGGCAAAAGAGTAAATCGCAGACCTCTAGGGCACAATCCACACTCGCGAGTATCCAACTGGCGGCATATGTAGATCCTTTACAGGTCGGCACTGCCACGACACCCGACAGGCGGCGGATTTGTTCTTGGGTTTGCATTTCGAATATCAGCGCAAGACAACTCGGTAGACGTATCGCTGTCGTTTAACAAAACAATGGTGCAGCGACTACGGGATGATCACAATCGAACGCGCGTCTCCTGCCCCATCTCCAGTTTGTCCGTAGCCTGCATGTTGCGCTGTGCGTCGGCGTTTCAGATTGCATTTGAGCAGCTCGCACTTTAAAACTTGCTTTATCCGTAAGATAGGTGGATTCAATTTCGCACCTGCTAATGAACTAGCGACATATTCATTCTCGACTTGCTCCCGAAAGGTCAACTGGCGCCGCTAAAGTAAGAGCCTAGAGCGCGACAATTTTTGTCTACAATGGGTTGCGGCACGTCACATCTTGAGCCTTTCCGATTAAGAGATACTGGATTGGTTAGCCACTGTGCGACCAAGTTTGGAATGAAGAAGAATGAAAACAAAAGTTCCTGCAGAATGCATATGAAGACAGCCGCCTCACTGATGTTCCGGGCTCTTCTCGTTGCCGCGAGTTTATTCTTGGCATTTCAGTACACGGCGGTTGCCGAAGACGCACCGCCCCCAGCCAAATCGGCGTACATTTTCGGCGTTTTTCCCTATCTGCCGCCACTCGAAATGGAAAAGCTCTATGCACCCATTGTCGCCGATTTCAACCATGCTCTGAATCGCGAACTACAACTCGCGTCGAAAACTTCATTTGAACTGTTCACCAAGAATCTGAAAGACCAAACGTACGACGTTGCGTTCATTCAACCGTTCGACTACGTCAACACGGCACATCACTATGGATATGTGCCGCTGGCTGCACGCCGAGAAAAACTGTACGCATTGATTGTGACCACCACGGACAGCGAGATCAAAGCAGTTACTGATCTCAAACGACGTCGCGTGGGCCTGCCGCCGCGGGATGCGGCCATAAGCCATTTGGTGCGGGCATTCCTACGCAAGAGTGGCCTGGACACCGAAAAGGATTTGGAACTGGTTTACTTTCGCTCCCACTCATCATGCCTGAATCAACTCATCGCGCATGCCGTGGAAGCGTGCGGAACAAGTCCGACAGCAATGAATCAGTTGCGTGGCTCAATGAGCAACCAATTGCGCGGAATCGCCGAAACCGATCGCGTTCCGCCGGCGCTTTTTGTCGTGCACCAGCGTGTTCCGGCCGACGAACGTAAACGCTTATTGGATACGATCGCTTCGTGGGGACATCCGTCGAACCCGTCTCAAGTCCGACTGAACGGGTACTTTCCCATAGACGATGCGGCTTACGACGAGATTCGAAAATTTCCAGCTGAGTAAATTTTCTGGCGCGCCAAGTGAAACAACCCGTGAGCTTGTTGAAAGACAGTTTGGCTCACAGGATTCGTCAGCCACAACGCGTTAACCACCGGTGTCTGCCGGATTGATCCGTGGATGTGTTTCTTCGCACAACCACCACACGATGAATCCGGATACGAACATCGCCAGCGCAACAAACCAGAGCCCGGAGACCAGATTGCCGCTCAGGTGCGCGACGAGCCCCAGCAACAGCGCGCCGATGCCGTATCCCAGATCGCGCCAGAATCGGTAGATGCCGATGGCGGAGCCACGCCAGTTGGGATGGCTGATGTCCGCGACGGCGGCGGAAAGATTCGGATACAGCAGCGCCATGCCGAATCCGGTCACCGCGGCGGACACAATCCACCACCACGTAAATTCCAACACCGGCATCATCGCGACTCCGGCACTGCACAGCCACATGCCCCACACAATCGGTCGGCGACGACCAATGTGGTCTGACAGTCTTCCGGTGAAAAACTGCGATCCGCCCCACACGAAACCGTACACGCCCACGACCCAGCCCACGTTGGCGAGACTGACGCCGCGCTCATACAAGTACACCGGATACACGACCCAGATCAGCGCATCGACAAATTTCTCTACGAGTCCCGCCTGGCTGAGCGCCGCCATGCGCTTGTCGCGCCACGACATCAGCGCAAACACTTCACCGGTAGTGGGTCGATCAGAAATGTTCTGCGGGAAACGCGGCTTCGGTCCGGTACCGGTTCCGGCGGCGTGGCGCGCGCCTTCCGCATGCGCCCAGGCCAATGTCTCTTTGACCCACAGCGCGGTTAACACCAGCGCAAAGAGGATCACCGTCACGCCGAAAACAAACAGCCCGTGGCGCGGGCCGAAACTGGTGGCGAGATATCCGGTGACGATCCCGGCAATGGCAACGCCGACGTAGCCGGAAAATTCATTGAGCCCGAGCGTCAGGCCGCGTTGGTCCGCGCGCGTGATGTCGAGCTTGGCCGTCTGCGTCATCGACCACGTGAAGCCCTGATTCACGCCAAGCAACACCGTCGCCGCGACGATCCAGTTCCAGCTCGGCGCATACAGGATCATGAATGGAATGGGCACGGCGAACGCCCAGCCGAGCAGAAGCACCGTTTTACGCCCAAGCTTTTCTGAGAGTCGGCCCGCGACGAAATTGAGCGCGCCTTTGACAAAACCAAACGCGACGACGAATGCCATCAGTAACAGGAACGATCCGCGCGGAACGCCGAACTCGGTTTCCGCGAGTGCCGGCACGACCGTGCGCAACATGCCCAGCGTCAATCCGACCAGGAACACCTGCACAAGCTGATGCAGGAACTGCGGGAGGTTATCGCGAATGCCGTGCCGAAGATCGGCAAGCAGCGTATCCCCGTGATCCGCCGCCACAGCGCGCTCTAAGCGGCGATATTCGCGGCGACGATTTCGTCCATGCCCTGCGGCCGCGGCGGAATGTCTCGCGTCAGGTATTCCACAAATGCCGCCTTGTCCATGCTCAGTGCCGGATTCCAACGCTTCTCGAATCCGAGCGTGGAAGAAGGCTTGCCGGACAGCCCTGCGCCGCAGGCGCTGCCCGCCTGGTGGCCCGGATAGATTTCGATTTCATTCGGCAAGCCGAGCAGCTTCGCATGAATGCTCTCGTACAACTGCGCGGCCATTTCTTTTTCCTTGCCGGCCAGGTCAGGACGGCCGATGGCACCGACGAACATTGTATCGCCGGTGATCACGAACCACGGCGCTTCGCCGCGGCGCTTGTCGGTCACCAGCAGGCACACGCTGTCCGGCGTATGACCGGGCGTGTGCAGCACCTGAACGACCACGTTGCCGACGTCGATCATCTCCCCGTCGCGCAACGACTGAAACGGAAACTTCACCATGTCTTTGTCGCTTTCATGCAGGCAGTAAGGCGCATTGATCATCTTTGCCAGCGCGCGCCCACCGGAATAGTGATCGGCGTGAACGTGCGTATCGATCACGTGCGTGATCGTCACATTCGCCTTCTTCGCCTCATCGACGAACCACGCTTCATCTCCCGCGACCACGTCGACGGCAATGGCCTTTCCTTTTCCACCGCATCCAAAGAAATACGAGAGAGAAGATTCCTTCGTGGCGAGCTGCTTGAAAAACATGGATCTTTCCTCCGCCGAAAAAGCTATTTTGGCAACAACTCGCCGCGATTAGAAGTAAGACGGGGCTTCGGGTAACGGCTGACCGCAGTTGCACACGCCGGCATTCTTCTCGAAATCAATCATCTTGCGGCACGCCGTGCAACGAACCCAGAGCGGATTGATGTGATCGGGAATCCACACGCTCGTGTAGGCAGAATCACTCAGTTCGGCCCAGAATTTTCGCATGGCCTCCGAGTGGGCACCGCCCTTCCGCAGCTGCTTCACGTGTTCCGGCCTCTCCCAGGCCGAGATCGTTACACCGCGGCCACCGGCCCTGAAAAACGACAGGCCGATAAAGCCTTCCATGCGCAACATTTCTATTGCCGTTGCCCGAGTCAATGCGCGGATCTCCTCCGTCTGCGCGTCGGGGTTCCAGATGGTCGTGATGCCAAATGCACCGGGCTTCGTCTTCTTGCCCGACCGCACGGCAACCGAATTACCAAACGCAAATGGACCGAGCGCGAACGGCTGCACGAGCACCTGCAGACCCAATTGATCCGGAACGGCGCGCGAATCGAAATAGCCCTTCACGGATTTGATTCCATCGGCCCCGATTTCAATCACATCGACTCCCGGTAACGAAATGGAACGCCCGGTGGGCGGCAGCCCCTGGAACTCCCCGGTGTTCGTCCCTTTCATCATCCACTCCGCCACCACCCGGCCCACGCCAGACTCGGCAATACTCACGATCTCAAACGACAGATCCGGAAACACACTCCACAGGCGCTTCGCATACGCACCGATCGCGTCGCCGGAGATCTCCGAAGTCGTGGGATCGTAATACGTACCGCTGGGGGAAAACGTCTGCACTATCGCGTCAGAGTCGTGGGCATTCCATGCGTTTAGGTATTTATTCGCTATTTCTAAGAGCGTCATTCTGAGATTTCCGTTGCGGAGGTCTGATGCTTGGGTTCAAGCACGGCAGCGAATCAACGCCGACGTCGCCTTGCAGCCGTTGTCAGCGGACAGTTGATTAAAGAATTTTGACAAGCGCACCTTTCTCTAATGATGCCATGTCGTAGATAAAACCCTGCCACCCAGCACGACGCGCATTTTGTGACAGGGGCTTTCGCTTCTTGTACATGCTTGGCTTTTGGAACTCCGTAGCCAAATAGAACACAGCCTTCTTCGTTTTGTTCCGGAGCACAAGAAACAAAGGGAAGTAGATTCCCGCCTTCATTCGCATCCGTTGAGGGCCCCATGCCGCTCCCAATACCGTATTTGGGACCTTGGTAACGTTCTCAACGTTAACGGTTTTAACTTGGGCAAGGTAACCACAAAAATCGCATATAACATCGGCGCATTTGAAATTTGGTGGCAAGCGACGAAGCGAGCGGAAAGTTTTGCACCTGGGGCACGCAAAGGTTTTTGCCACAAGCATCTCTCCCCATGCACCAAGCTCCTGTTTGGATGTCGCCATGATTTTCTACCCGCTAACACTCCGGTTGAACCGTCGAGGGGGCGCGCAGTATCGCCAGGTCGACTCAAACCGGTTGTGGAGCCTCCTAGTTAATCGGAACACGCGCTGGAAACTCGTAGATAAACTTTAGGAGCATCTCAAAAAAAGCGAGAAGCTCATTTGCGTCTTCCGCCGACATGAGAACAATTTCGTGCGTAGCCTCGTTTCCTTTCTTCCGAATGTGGTCAACCCATCCTTTTCCGTTCGGCGGAACAAAGCCACTACTTGCCAAGTATTCAACATAGAAAATAAATGACTTGCCGGGCTCTGCTTTTTGTTCCACTGCTATGTGCATGAGAAGCTTGCGGCATACGAGAACAGAAGCTGTAAATGCGTTGACCGAAACGCAGCGTCGCGCTTCGTTGTAGATGCTTCCCAATTCCTTTGGAAGGTGGCCAACGTCGTTTCCGGGCGCTACGCCGGGCGTTTGATTTCCCGACTCATCAAAAAATGAAAGCTTGCTACAGTGCGGACATGGATAGGCCTTTGAGCTTCCGTTCTTGTCAAAGAAGCCTCTATCAGTCGCTACGATGTTGCCGCAATATCCGCACCGAAATTTGTGCGATCCGATTTGATTTTCATTGTGCCAAGCCATTGCTACTCCTATGGGAAGCCCTGCACTCCGCTTGAGCGGCCGAGGGTACGTAAGCGCCGGTCCCCGGCTTTGCGGGCCCGAACTCCTTGCAGTTGTAGAGTAGCGCCTTCATATACCGAGAAATGTTTTGAGGTCTGCATACCCGCCCGCGAAGTGCTTGTCACAAACAATATCGACGGTCCGTCCAACACTAACCGCCCAATTGTGAAAGCCTTGTACTCCTGATTTTCCGCTCAAGTAGAATATCTGAGCCGATGTATTCGATAGGGAGTCCCATATGTGTCGATCTGCGGGGTGCACGTTGACCCCGATGACGGCTATCTTCTCGGCTTGCCTTATCCATTGGGCATAAATGGCCCGCTCCTGAGCGATAACATTCGCGCAGCTAACCGTAAACTTGTTTGGCTCGTAATAGGACATGATTGGTGGGAAAACATTACTTGCTTTCTCTCGGTCAAAGTCAGCGACGTCAACAAAAACCCGGGGTTGGCCACTCGTTGAAACCCCGCCAGTGAAGGAAACACCTGAGGTCGCACTGATTCCTTGGCAACACAAAACACAGGAACCATGCGGCAAACATACAGGTAACTGTTGTCCTGGATGCGTTGCTGCACCAAGAGCAAGTTGGGTCTTCGTGCGTGATGCGGCCTGAAATAGAAGAGTATCGTAGTTAATAGTTACAACAGCGAAGCGTGAGGTGTGTGGCTTCAGATCATTCATCAATGCCAAGTAACGATTGGAATTGCTTATGGGAAAATTCTTGAAGAAGTAGTCGGCCATCGCCCATTGCAGTGGTGAACCAAACTGCCCACTGGAAATAAAAGCCTGCATGGCCTGTTCGAAACCGTTCGTTTGTTGAAATTGGGTCGCCCATGGTGGCGGTAGCCTTCCCCATCCTCTTGGGTCATGTCGAACAAGCTCCCCAAAAAGGGCGTTGCCAAGTGGAGGAACGTTACTTGAATCAGAACCTTTGCTGGCACCGGCACCGAAAAAAATAACGTTCATTGCTTTACTCTTGAGCTATTTAACGGCCCGCTTCACTTGCGACGGCGCGTTAGCGACGCCGTCCATTGGAAGCGTTGTTGGGCTTAGCTCTCGCGGCGTTTCTCTCTCCGCTCTTTTGCGAGACGTAGGCGTTTTGGTTCCGTGTAAATTCTTTCCAGTAAGGCAGTAGTGAAATCGAGCAGGTCTTCCGTATCTGCCTCTTCAAGTGTGCCAGCATGAGCACCGTCATTCCCGTCTTCTTTTACACAAGTGGAAAGGTCTCTGAGTGCTTCTGGTAGTAAGCCGTGATCGAACAACCATGGTAAACGCAGACCGAGATTGCGCCGAATCTTTGGATTCAGGCCGTTCTCATCTTTCTCGGGCAAGAAAGATTTAGTAGCCAAGTCGACACAAAGCCGAAACATAGTACCAGCCGCGTTATGGCATCCGACGGCGAAGCAAGTAGATGCTTCGGTAAAAATGTCTCTTATTTCTTGGGGAAGGTGTTCTGGTGGCGGAACACCTGCTTTGTCCTTTAAGCTCACAAACGTTTCTATACTAACAAGACCGTTTACAGATCCTGTGATTGTCGAGAGCCCGTTCTGGCGAATAATTTTGCCTTCAGCAATTCCTTTCTCTGCAAGTACAAACGTCGTAGACCGACCGCAATGACGGCAGACACAGAACGCTTCATACCACCGTTGCCAGTCGTACTTGACCGCGACGACAGTTTCGGACACAAGGTCAAATGTGATGCGCGTTGCGCCACATCGCGGGCAATCAGCAACTAACTCAGACACTTTAGTTCTCCCATGTAGGCCCAACTTGTAAACATGTGGACCCGTACGGTCCTCATATGCAAGATTCGTCGAAACCGTTTAAGAATTGGTTTTGATTTTGGTTTCATTGGTTTATCTATTCTCGGTCGGAACTTTGTCGCCAGCAAGTGCGGACCCACACTTTCCGGGTGAACTCGACGCGACATTTGTCGACGAGGCGCCCCTCAATCGAGTCATTGGTCTGCGATGGAAATAGTTTTTTGAAGCCGGATGAGCACCGGCGATGTTTCAAATTCTAAGTTTCGTCACCCACCCCGATGGTAGGGATGTCCTGCGAGCACACTCCAGGCGCGATAGAGCTGCTCGGCAAGAACGACGCGCACCAGTGGATGCGGAAGCGTCAGCGGCGAGAGCGACCACTGTTCGTTCGCAAGATCCCGGCATGATGCATCGAGGCCGTCGGGGCCGCCCACCAGGAGGGCGACATCGCTGCCGAGGCGCATCCAGCGCTGCATCTGGGTCGACAATTGTTCCGTGGACCAGGATTTGCCGCCGACTTCCAGCGCAATGACGTGAGCGCCTTTGGGGATGGCGGCTTTGATCCGCTCGGCTTCCTTCGCACGAAGCTGCTCCGCGCTGCTGGTCTTGCCGCGCTTCTCGGCCGGGATCTCGACGAGCTTCAGGGCGCACTCGGGAGGAAGGCGTTTCGCGTATTCGCCGAAACCGTCTTGCACCCACTCGGGCATCTTGGTTCCGACAGCGATGAGATGGATGCGCACGGGGTGGTATTGTCTTTGTGGCGCTTGTGCGGGTGACGATGATTCTGGCGTGTATGCGGAACGTGCGCTGCGCGGCTACGGCGTTCGCACTGGCGCGAAAAACCTCTATTTGAATTCTGGATCCCCGCCTGCGCGGGGATGACAACCATACAAAGACAGCGAGGGTTAGCGCTTTGCCTTGATGGAGCGCACGACCTTCACTTCGTCTTCGCCGCCCCACAATCGCTCGAGGCCGTAGAACTCACGCGTTTCCGGCAGCATGATATGCACGACGACATCGCCGAGATCGACCAGCGCCCATTGACCTTCACGCTCGCCTTCGACCCCGATGGGGCGCACACCGGATTCCTTGGCTTTGACGATGACGCTGTTGGCCAGCGCGCGGATTTGCCGATCGCTGTTACCGCTGGCGATCACCATGACGTCCGTAATGCCGGTCATTCCGCGTACGTCGAGCACCCGAATGTCCACCGCTTTCACGTCTTCAAGCGCGTGGATAACTACCTGGGTCAATTCTTCCGCTGTCATCGATACAACCTCTCCTCTTGAATATAGTCGAGCACCGCGTCGGGGACGAGGTAGCGCGCGCTTTTGCCGTCACGAATCAAACCACGTACGCGTGACGACGCGATGTCCATCGAACTGAGCTGCGCGAAAAACAGTTTGCCGCCGCGCGCCAGGCTCAGTTCTCCGGGCCGGTCGGTGAGCCGCTCCTGCACTAGCGACGCGAGCTCCGGGTTGGCGAGCTGGCCGTTAAGATTCCAGCCCGGCCGGTACACGACCACAATATGCGCCAAATCGCACAGCTCACGCCAGCGATGCCAGGTGTCGAAGGCCACGAACTGGTCGGCGCCGACGATCAGGCAGATCGAATCGTTTTTCACTTCTTCGCGCGTGGCCAGCACGGTGAACAGCGTGTAGGACGGACCCGTGCGATGCAGCTCCTGCTCGTCAATCACCAGGCCCGGCTCGTCGCCGATCGCCAGGCGCAGCATTTCAACGCGTTGCTTCGCCGTCGCAATCGGGCCGCTGCGGTGCGGCGGCTGCCCACACGGCACGAGGCGAATCTCGCGCAGGCCCAGCATGTCGCGCAATTCGACGGCCGCGCGCAGGTGTCCAAAATGGATGGGGTCGAATGAGCCGCCGAGGATGCCGATCATGCGGGCGTTCTGCGGCCTTGGGTCTGTGGGCTACTTACGGATGTGACCATCGCCGATCACAACGTATTTTTGCGACGTGAGACCTTCCAAACCGACTGGGCCGCGCGCGTGAATCTTGTCCGTGCTGATTCCGATCTCGGCGCCGAGGCCGTATTCGAAACCATCAGCGAAGCGTGTGGAAGCGTTGACTATGACGGAGCTGGAATCGACTTCTGCAAGAAAGATCCGCGCGCGTGTCAGATCTTCCGTGACGATCGCATCGGTGTGTTGTGAGCCGTAGGTGTTGATGTGGTCAATCGCCTGATCGAGCCCTTTCACAACGCGAATGGAAAGAATCGGCGCGAGATATTCGGTGCTCCAGTCTTCTTCGGTTGCCGGTTTGCATGACTTCACCAGCGCGCGGGTTTTTTCGCAGCCGCGCAGCTCAACGCCTTTTTCCAGATACATTGCGGCCAGCGTCGGCAGCACGCGTTCCGCGAGCGCCTCGGCGACGAGCAAAGTTTCCATCGCGTTGCAGACGCCATAGCGATGCGTCTTGGCGTTGAAGGCAATCGGGATGGCCTTTTCAATATCCGCCGCGTCGTCGATATAAACATGGCAGATGCCGTGCAGATGCTTGATGACCGGTACGCGCGCCTCGTTGCTGACCATTTCGATCAGCCCCTTGCCACCGCGCGGGACAATGACGTCGACATAGCGCGTCATCTTCACCAATTCATGCACCGCGGCGCGATCCGTGGTTTCGATCACTTGCACCGCATCATCAGGCAGATTCGCCGATTTCAAACCGGCACGAACGCACGCGGCAATCGCGCGATTGGAATGATGCGCTTCGGAACCGCCGCGCAGGATCGTGGCGTTGCCGGACTTCAAACACAGCGACGCCGCATCGGCCGTCACGTTCGGCCGCGATTCGTAGATGATGCCAATCACGCCCAGCGGCACGCGCATCTTGCCGACCTGGATGCCGGACGGACGATAGTTCATTTCGGTGATTGCACCGATCGGATCCGCGAGCGCGGCGACCTGGCGCACGCCGTCGGCCATCGCTTTCACGCGCGCTTCGTTGAGCTCGAGGCGATCCAGCATGGCGGAATCGAGGCCGTTGGCCTTCGCTGCGTCCATGTCTTTGCGATTTTCGGCCAGCAGGGATTTGCAGTCGCGCTCGAATGCATCGGCCATGGCCAGCAGCGCCGCGTTCTTCTGCGCCGTCGTGGCACGCGCCATCGCACGCGATGCGCGGCGGGCACGTTCGCCCAATTCAGTCATGTACTGCGGAATATTCATGCCTGCGATTATAAATGAGGTCGTCGCCCGCGTGCCGGGAAAACATCAATTCCGTGGACTTAGGGGTATTTTCGGAGTGGAAACTACCCGATGCGCGGGCAGGTCAGCCCATTGGGCGTACGGCGAGTTGAACCCGCTGCACGTCGGGACCAAACAGGTGAATGCCGCTGATCGCGAGCGCGATTTCCTGCAATTCGTCCCAGGCATTGCCGCCGGCGCGGCCCTTGATGATGCGGTCGACGCGCCCACAGCGGCGCAGCAATTGCGGCCAGCGGCGCGGATTGTGGCGGCGCAAGGCGCGCTCGAAATAGGGTTTTCGTTTGTCCCACACCCGATGCTGCGCAAACGCGCCGGCCAGCGGCATGCCGCCCTGCTGGGCTCGCGCAATCTGCGCCAACACGCGAACCTCGCGCGTCAGCGACCACAACACCAGGATCGGGTCTTCGCCCTCGCCGCGCAGCCCGTCCAGCATGCGCGACACGCGGGCGGATTCGCCATTCAGCGCGGCGTCGGCCAGGCCATACACATCGAAGCGTGCGCTGTCGGCGACCGCCGAGACGACTTGCTCAAGGCTGATCGGCCCTGCCTCAAACAGCAGCGCGAGTTTGTCGACTTCCTGCGCGGCAGCCAGCAGATTGCCTTCCACGCGTTCGGCCAGCAGCGCGACGGCATCGGCGCTCGGCTGCAATCCCTTGGAGGCCAGGCGACGTTCGATCCACTGCGGCAAGGCGCCGACATCAATGGGCCAGACTTGCACATGCACGCCGCGACTCTCGCACTGTCGCACCCACTCCGCAGACTGCGCGTCGCGCTCCAGCTTGTTGATCGTGATCAGCAATAGCGTGTCGGCGGCGGGTCGTTCGCAATACTCCACGACGACGGCAGCACCGTGTTTGTCGAGCTTGCCGTTGGCGGGACGTAACTCAATGACACGGCGTTGCGCGAACAGCGACAGCGCGTTGAATTCAGCACGCAGCGCGTCCCAGTCAAAGCCCGTGCCGACATTGAATACGAGGCGATCGGCATAGCCCTGCTCGCGCGCCGCCGCGCGAATGGCGTCGCTGGCTTCGCCGCGCTGCAGCGGCTCATCGCCGCTCACGAGGTAAACCGGCGCCAACCCGCGCGCGAGATTTCCGGAGATTTGGTCAGAGCGAAGTTTCATTTGGCCTGCGCCTTGATGCGCGCCAGAATTTGCCGCGCCGCGTCTTGCACCATCACCTGCTCAAGTTGCTCCTGCTCCGCGTTCTTGGCAAGCACCTGCGTTTCGTCAAACATCATTTGCCGCGAAACGGAAATTGCCTGCTCGTCGACGTTCCACGATTTGTCCGTCGCCGCCGCAGAGAATGTCGCGGAATAAATCAGCTCGTATTGTTTTTCCTTGGACGTTTGCCCGGTTCCCACCAAGCGACGGTCGGACGATTCACCGATGATTCGGACGCTCGCTTTCGCTTCCGCGGCATTCTCTGTAACGCGCGCGCCGTTGGCGGTCAGCACCTGGCGCAGCTCGCGACTGATAGACGTGGGTGTTGCGGCATCCTGGATCGCCGTGACGCTGAGCGCCGCTGGCAATGAAGTCGAACCGCGCAAGTGAAAGCCGCAGGACGACAACGTCGCCGCAAGGGTGAGCGCCATCAAGACGGATGCGAGAATAGAAGAGCTTGGTCGGCACTGCCGCATGCGATACCCGCCTCGTGTTCTTTCTTGCCGTCATTCCCGCGCAGGCGGGAATCCAGTTTTTGCACCGATTCGCCGCTTAAGCCGTCGCACTGGATGCCCGCCTGCGCGGGCATGACGGCCGGATCATCGGCGCCGGTGTCAGCCCACCACCACGCTCACCAGTTTGCCGGGGACAACAACGACTTTCTTCACCTGTTTGCCTTCGGTGAATTTCTGCACGTTGGCATCCGCCAGCGCGGCCGCCTCGATGTCTTTTTGCGCGGCATTCACCGCGACCTGAATCTGTGCGCGAACTTTTCCGTTCACTTGCACGGCCATGTTGATGGAGTCGCGCACCAGCGCTGTTTCGTCAACTTTGGGCCACGGTGTGTCGATCAGTGCGCCGGACTGACCCAGCGCGCTCCACAGACCATGCGTCACGTGCGGCACGATCGGCGACAGCATAATCGTGACCAGTGAAAGGGCCTCCTGCATCACCGCACGGCCTTGCGGGCTGGCGTCGTCGAATTTGTACAGCGCGTTGATCAGCTCCATCACCGATGCAATCGCGGTGTTGAACGTGCGGCGGCGCGCGTAGTCGTCGGTCACCTTCGCGAGGGCTTCGTGCACCTGGCGACGGATTGTGCGCTGCGCGTCATTCAATGATTGGGTGTCGAGCGCACCTGCGGCTCCGCCGCTGACATGCGCGTGCACCAGCTTCCACAGGCGCTTCAGGAAACGCAGTGCGCCATCGACGCCCGCATCGGACCATTCCAGTGTTTGTTCGGGCGGCGCCGCGAACATCACGAACAGGCGCGCCGTATCCGCACCGTATTGGTCGATGAGTTGTTGCGGATCAACACCGTTGTTCTTCGATTTCGACATCGTGCCGATGCCGCCGGATTCCACCGGCTGGCCATCGCTTTTCAGGATCGCGCTGATGCGCTGACCCTTGTCGTCGACCTTGATTTCGATGTCGGCCGGATTGAAGTACTGCACGCGCCCCGCGGCCGGTTTGCGGAAAAAGATTTCGTTGAGCACCATGCCTTGCGTCAGCAGGTTCGCGAACGGCTCGTTGTAGCTCACCAGACCAAGATCGCGCATCACCTTCGACCAGAAGCGCGAATACAGCAGGTGNNCCGATGTACTGATCCACCGGCATCCAGTAATTGGTTTGCGCGTCGACCATTGCGTCCTTGCCGAAACCACTGGCAAAGCGCGCGTAGTACCACGACGAGTCGACAAAGGTATCCATCGTGTCGGTCTCGCGCCGCGCATCGGCGCCGCACTTCGGGCATTTGCAGTTGACGAAATCGGCGCGCCTGTTGAGCGGATTGCCGCTGCCGTCCGGAACGCAGTCTTCGGGCAACACGACCGGCAAATCTTTGTCCGGCACCGAAACATCGCCGCACTTGGCGCAGTGGATGATCGGGATCGGGCAACCCCAGTAGCGCTGGCGCGAGATACCCCAGTCACGCAATCGCCACATGGTTTTCTTTTCGCCGAGGCCTTTGGAATTCAAATCAGCGGCGATGGCGTCGACGGCAGCACCGTAATTTAGTCCGTCGTACTTGCCGGAATTCACGCAGCGGCCACGCTCCTTGTCGGCATACCATTCCTGCCAGATATCGGTTGAGAACTCTGCATTTCTCCCTCTCCCTCCGGGAGAGGGCTGGGGTGATGGGGAATTAGTGGACGCGCTTCGCGCGGCAATGACTCCCTCATCCTTGCCTTCTCCCGGAGGGAGAAGGGATTCTTCGTTCGACGGCTTCTCGATCACCTGCTTGATCGCCAGTCCATACTGCTTGGCGAAATGAAAATCGCGTTCATCGTGCGCAGGCACAGCCATCACCGCGCCTTCGCCATAACCCATCAGTACGTAATTGCCGACCCACACCGGAATCTGTTCGCCGGTCAGTGGATGCGTGACGCTGATGCCGGTCGGCATGCCTTTCTTTTCCATCGTGGCGATGTCGGCTTCCATCACGGAGCCGCGCTTGCATTCGTCGACAAACGCCGCGAGTTTCGGATTGTCTTGCGCGGCGCGCGTGGCGAGCGGATGCTCCGCGGCGACGGCGCAGAACGTCACGCCCATGATGGTGTCAGCGCGCGTAGTGAACACCCAGAGTTTTTCGTCCTTGCCGTCGAGCTGATACGGAAACGCAAAGCGCACCCCGTAGCTCTTGCCGATCCAGTTGGCCNNCCAGCCGCGCCCGTCGATCACCTGTTCGTTTGCGAGCACGGTCTGATCGATCGGGTCCCAGTTCACGGTGCCGGTTTTCTTGTACGCGATGCCTTTCTCTAGCATGCGCAGGAACAACCACTGGTTCCATTTGTAGTAATCCGGCTGGCAGGTCGCCAGCTCGCGCTCCCAGTCG
>DKAR01000070.1 GCA_002450895.1 Proteobacteria bacterium UBA6921 | reverse complement strand
TACCTCGACCGCTTTGCACAACGGCTCGGTGTCGCCCTCGGTCGGGCTCTTCCGATTTCGGCAGCAAATATTCCTTCATTGAAATAAACACTCGGCGACTGCGTCGCGAATCCTCACAGAGCGACGCAGCGCCGACAATTCTGTTGATCTGCATCACATCCTGACAACGCGACGCCGTACGCCGACGGATTTCTTGACACACCTCTCAACGATCATCGCTTTTTGATTGCTAGGATGCGGCCGTGTTTTTCGCCTCGCATTGATGACGAGAGCGAAACAGGGAATGTGCTGGGGGTGTGCAATGTCGCGCCGGTTGACTGTGGCGTTAATATTTATCTTCGCTGGACTTTCCTCGCTTTCCGGGGTCGCAGCCGCGCGCGATACCTATTTCAGTCCCAACTGTGGCAGTTGCCACACTGTCGCGAATCCAACGTGTAACGGATGCCACCTGCATGGCGTTCACGGCGACATCGTCAAGAGCGGAGTTGAACCCTTTAATCTGACGGCGAAGACCGACAAGACGAGTTATGTCGGTGGCGAAGCGATCGTAATTTCTCTTGAAGGTGGAAATATGGGTGACTTCAAGGGATGGGTCGGCGTTCGTATTTACGATAGCGCCGGGGTCGAGGTGACGCGCAAGCAGGCACAACTCGACTGTGCACCTTATCCGACGGTCGCCGGTACCCGTTGTGATCTGCCAATGAAATTGTCGATTCCCGCGAAGGAAGGGTGGACCCGGTTGTACGCCTCTTGGGCGGGCAACCAGTATGACCGTTCCGGTGCCGTATTCGGATCGGTGATCGGCGCATCGTTTGGCGCCGGCCGTCGCGCGCTTCGCGACGGATCGGGCAACCAAGTTGCGAATCACATTGAGGAGATCGTTGCGACGGGCACTTTTTCAGTTTCGCCAGCGCCGCCGATGCCGGTTCCGGAGCCGCCGGTTGATAATGGTGATAGTGCGTCGTCCGGCTCGGACACGGGCAGTGGTAGCAATGGAACTGCAAATGCCGGTGACACTTCGGCTTCAGATTCAACGGGCAGCGGCGCGCCACCTGCCACATCGGCCGGTACTTCACAGCAGAAATCCGGAGGTGGCGGCAGCTTTGACATCTGGATCATTCTTTTTCTGGTTGTTGCCGCGGCAATTTTTGCTACACGATCCGTTGGTGAAAACAGTCGCTAATGATCAGGCTAGTGGCAGTCACGCTCGCTAAACAGGGAGTGACGGGTGGAAATGCCAAACGCCGTGGTAAAGGTGGGTAGGCCCAAAAGGTGTTGCGTTGCGAAGAGTGGTGGGACCTGGTAAACCCGATACCATTCTCGTGCAAGGTAACATCGCATCGGCGCATCAAGTTTGTCCCAGGCGATATCCCGCAAGGTCCATTGCCGAAATTCTCGTCGTGCCATGGCCCGGGAATCAAAATCAAAACGCGCGCCTGTCGCAAACTCAAAGTCCCGCGCGAATTCTTCGTGAAAGTCCCAGTGCACCTCGTCCTGTGAACGTACGATGGGAGTCCACGTCGAAAGAAGTCCGTTCATCGCCGCAATACAATCGGAGTCAAGCGCGCGCTTCATTTCATCATACGGTAGTAGATTTTCGTGCAGCGTCAGCAATGACAACGCAATTAGATGAGAGTGAACGTAGCTGGCGCGAAGTTCGGTGTCCGGTCGCCACGCGCAAATTTCCGGCATGGAGCGAAGTACCGAGTGTTTCAGAGTCTTAGTCGCCGTGGATTCAGCTCCTGCCAGTCGTGCCGCCAGTTCGGCACCGATCAGGCTCGAGTGCGTGTCGGTGGAATGAAGTAGCGTCTCTGCAAGCTTCAGTGCCGTGGTCTCCGTGGCAAAGTGGCGAATCAGAATTGCGAAGTCCGATGCGGGAAGTGCGCATTCAGTGTTCTGAAGTGGCGAAACCGGAATTCCGTCGTGATTAACGAGCAGGTCAATTCGGCGATCATTCGCTTCGGCGTCGACGGCCAATAGCGCCAGCGCGACGCCGCGTTGAGCGCAGTTGACAGGGGAATCCATGAGAGCCGCCAGGCGTGGCTGAACTTCCAAAACGCTCGCGTGACTGAGCAAATGGGTCGCGAGACCTGTGGCGATGAAATCATTGGTGTCCGGCTTGGACGTTTGCATTTGTTCGATGAGGCGATTGCTGAACGCCGTTGTGCCAAGGGGTCGGGCCAGTGCATAGCCGATCAATCGAAAAACTGGCGATTGTGCTCCCGACAGACTGACACTGGTTGCCGTAAAAACGGCACAGGAAATCGCTGTGGCAATCGCGCAAATCGCCGCCCAACGTCGCAGTGCGGACGGCGACAGCGGAATGGCGCTGAAAGCGAGATACGAGCTCAGATACCAGACGATCAAGCTCGCGGAAATCAATGACGCGGGAATGATAATCGGGAGCTCAAGCGCGGAAAATGACAGGAGTGTAACGCCGATCAGAACGATAAATCCGGCGTTGAGACGATGTGCCGAAAATCGACGCCCGGCGATGTCGAGCCATACGGGTTGCCGCTGTCGCCATCGTCGTGCGCCCACGGGTGCGCAGGTGTAGGCATAAGACAACAATGCCAGTCCCGCCAGAACGTAGATGATACTGGGTATGAAAATTGAGGCTCCCGGGGTTTTCATCACACGCTGAAACCAACCGATGCCCCACACGGGTGGTTCGGTTCCGAATACGTTCACCACATACGGGATTCCGTACGCAAAGGAAACGCAAAGCAATGCCAGGACGATTGCTCCGCCAATCGCAGTTATTTGAACTTTGATAAACCAGATTCGCGCACGTGGCATTGGAAGGGTGCGAAGATATGCGACGGTACCGTCGATGTATTCGCGCGACCAGACCAGTTCCTGCAGTTTCGACGTTGCCATCGCGGCAGAAATAAACTGCGAGGCGACGAGGATTCCCAGCAACAATATTCCCGTTGTTGAGGACTCAAAACGCGCCAGCAGCGCATCAATGGTGAAAACGGCGACGACGGCAAGCGCGAGGGCGGCGCTTGCGGCAAGGACGGGGTACAGTGCCCGCACGTCCTTGTCTCGCAGTTGAGCGAGACTAGCGGCCGGCGTCTCGTAGTTCACGTGCCTTCCTGACGAATTCGGTTTCAAGGTTTGCGCCACCCGGAGCAATGGATTCGGGCTGCGTCAATTGATGTTCGATCACGTAGACGATATGCGTCGCGATTTCATGGACCTGATGCAACAGATTTGTCGCGAAGAGCACGGTCGCGTTTTTCTCACGGATCTCTTCCTTGAGCAGATCAAACAGTTCGGTGCGCACCAGTGGATCCATTCCGGCAGTAATCTCGTCAAACAGATAGAGTCGCGGCCGATGTGCAAACGCGCAAACAAGTCCGACGCGAAGTTTCTGTCCACGCGATAGCTCTGATATTTGATCAGTGGGTAACAGGCGTAGGCGATCGATGAGCTGTTTTGCGAACCCTGAATCCCAATTGGTGTAGAACGCGGCGTGGAAGTCCAATGTTTCCTGTACCGTAAAGTTGGGATAAAAAGGAACGGTCTCGCTGAGGAATGCCACCTGTGATCGCGCGCTGAAGTGGTCCATGGATACGTCTTCGCCAAGAAGATAAGCCCGGCCCGAAGTGGCCGGTCGAAGTCCCATCAGAATCTCAAGCAGGGTTGTTTTTCCGGAACCGTTCTCGCCGGCAAGAGCAACAACCTGACCGGAAGAAATCGCGAGATTGGCGCGATCGAACACCGTTTTGGTGTCATAGCGCTTGCTCAGGTTTACGACGTCGATGACTGGTTCGGACATGTTCCGTTATCGGCGCGATGAGTCGGAAACTAAGAAAATCCGGGACGTCAGTAATGTCGGCAAATCGATTTTCTACGGAAGAGTAAGACCGCAATGTTCAAGCATCGTCACAAGCCGAATGAGCGGCAGTCCAATCAGCGCGGTTGGATCATCGCCTTCGAGTTTTTCAAACAGGGCAACTCCCAAACCTTCGGATTTAAAACTTCCCGCGCAGTTATAGGGTTGCTCATGACGGAGATATCGTTCGATCCGGTCTGGCGCCAGCGTTCGAAAGTGCACGCGAAAAGGAATGACATCGACTTGGGTATTGCCGGTTCGTGTGTCAATCACGCACAGCCCGGTGTGGAAAACCACGGTCTTTCCCGAACAGGAATTCAGTTGTTCAACGGCGCGCTCGTGGTTGCCGGGTTTGTTAAGCAGTCTGCCGTTGATTTCTGCAGTCTGGTCAGACCCGATGACGATCGCTCCGGGATAGTTCGTGGCGACAGCGCGGGCTTTTGCTTCTGCAAGTCGGGCCACCAGTTTTGAAGGAAGTTCGCCCGGAACCGGAGTTTCGTCGACGTCGGGTGAAGCCGCTTCGAAAGGGAAATTCAGGCGTTCGAGGAGCTGCTTGCGGAACGGCGACGTCGACGCCAAAACGATCTGCATCACTCAATCTCGATAAGCGCTTCGTCGGGATTCACACTATCGCCTTTTTTGACGTGGACTTGGACGACTTTGCCCGCAATGGGAGCTTGCACTTCAGTTTCCATCTTCATCGCCTCAGTGACCAGGACCGGATCGCCGGGTTTCACCGCGTCGCCGACTTTAACAAGAACATCGACAATGACTCCCGGCATGGACGACGTGACATGTCCCGGTTTGGTTGCGCGAGGCCGCTTGCTTCCCTTGACGCCGGCAGAAGCGAGATTCCCCGCCGCACCAAATGAAGTCGGGCCATTGACCGGAGCGGAAATGAATTCATCCAGGATCTCAACGTTGATCTCTTCGGGGATGCCATCAACGCTGACGAAGAAAGGTCGGGTGTCTTTTGTCTTGTGTCCCGTACCCGTGACCTTGATATGGTAGGTTTCGCCGTGCAGCGTGATATTGAATTCCGTTGCGACAGCGCAGTAATACCCTTCGTTGGGCTTGCCGATGGGTTCAAGCGCTTCTGGGTTCAAGGTTCCATTGGCGCGCCGATCGAGAAAATCTCGCCCGATTTCCGGGAACATCGCATACGTCAGAACATCCTCTTCACTCTTTGCCAGCGAGCCGATCTCATCGCGTAACTTTTCCATTTCTGGCTGCAGCAGGTCCGCAGGGCGGCTGTCGATGACGTCCGCGTTTCCGATGGCTTGTTGGCGAACCACGCTGTTCACCGGGGCCGGGGGGCGGCCGTAGCGTCCTTGCAAATAAAACTTCACTTCGTTGGTGATGTTTTTGTAGCGAGTTCCTGCGATGACATTCAGCACGGCCTGCGTGCCCACGATCTGTGATGTCGGTGTGACCAGCGGCGGGTATCCCAGGTCTTCTCGAACGCGAGGTATCTCGTCGAGAACATCGTTCATCCGATGCAACGCACCTTGTTCCTTCAGTTGATTTGACAGATTGGAAATCATTCCGCCGGGGACCTGGTTCACCTGCACGCGCGTGTCCAGACCAGTGAACTCACTTTCAAACTGGTGGTACTTCTTGCGCACTTGCTGAAAGTAGAACCCGATTTCCTGAAGTTTGCCGAGATCCAGTCCGGTGTCGAACTCGGTGTTTTTGAACGCCGCGACCATGGTTTCGGTGGCCGGGTGACTGGTCCCACCGGAAAACGTGGAGATCGCGGTATCGATATGCAAGCAGCCGTTTTCAACCGCCTTCCATTGGCAAATCGGTGCCAGACCGGTCGTCGCGTGGGAGTGCAGATGTACGGGAATCTTGATGCTGTTTTTCAGCGCGCGTACCAGAGTTGCCGTGGCCGCGGGTGTAAGGAGACCGGCCATGTCCTTAATGGCGACGCTGTCGCAACCCATGGTTTCGATCTCTTTTGCCATTGCGACAAACTGCTCGATCGTGTGGACCGGGCTGGTGGTGTAGCAAATTGTCCCTTGCGCATGCTTGCCTGCCGCTTTTACGGCTTCCACCGACGATCGGATATTACGCAGATCGTTCAGCGCATCGAAAACGCGAAAGATATCCATCCCGTTGTCCGCACATTTCTTCACGAACTCGCGAACGACGTCGTCGGGGTAGTGGCGATATCCGAGGAGGTTCTGGCCACGAAGCAGCATTTGCAGGCGCGTGTTTGGAAGCGCGGCGCGTAACGCGCGCAAGCGTTCCCACGGGTCTTCTTTCAGAAAGCGAACACAGGCGTCAAATGTTGCGCCGCCCCAGACCTCCAGCGACCAGAATCCGATAGCGTCCAGCTTGGAGCAGATGGGCAGCATGTCTTCGATGCGCATGCGTGTCGCAATGAGCGATTGGTGTGCGTCGCGAAGAATGGTGTCGGTAATGTGAACCTGCGGCATATGCCTGTTCCTCGAACTACAGACCGGTATGAGCAGTGATTGCCGCGGCTACGGCGGCGGCAACATCGCGCATCGGATGCTTGGTTGAATAATTGATGAGTTCCGGATGTGCGTCGACGAAACTCGTATTGAATACGCCGCTGCGAAATTCGCGCGACTTGAGAATTTCAAGATAATACGGAATCGTCGTCTTGACGCCGTACACGCCAATATCATTCAGTGCGCGAACCGATCGGTTGAGAAGTTGTTCCCACGTCAACGCCCATACCGTCAATTTAGCGCACATCGAATCGTAGTAGGGTGGAATCTCATACCCTGTGTAAATCGCGGCGTCGGTTCGAATGCCGGGTCCGCCGGCGGCGAGATAGCGAGTGATTTTCCCATAGCTCGGAAGAAAATCGTTCTTTGGATCCTCTGCATTGATGCGGAACTCCATCGCGATTCCGTGAATCTTGATGTCTTTTTGTTTGTAGCGCAGCGCCTGGCCATCCGCGATGCGCACCTGTTCCTGCACGATGTCGACGCCGGTAATCTGCTCGGTGACGGTATGCTCGACCTGCAGCCGAGTGTTCATTTCCATGAAATAAAACTTGCCGGATTCGTCCAGCAGAAACTCGACCGTTCCCGCATTGCGATAGCCAACTTTTTTTGCCGCTTTTACGGCGAGCTTGCCGATTTCCTTGCGTTGCACTTCGGTCAACTGCGGAGACGGCGCGATTTCTATCAACTTTTGATGACGTCGCTGGATGGAGCAATCACGTTCACACAGATGAATTACATTTCCATGATGGTCGGCGAGGATCTGAACTTCGATGTGCCGCGGATTAACGACGCATTTTTCGACAAACACATCGGCGCTGCCGAACGCTTTGGTGGCTTCGGAAATAACGCGGTCGTAGCTGCGTTTCAGATCTTCTTCCGAATCGCATCGCCGTATGCCGCGGCCGCCACCGCCTGAAGTGGCCTTGAGCATCACTGGGTAGCCGATTCGGGTGGCGATCTCACGGGCCTCATCAATAGACCTGACGTTGCCGTCGCTTCCCGGCACCACCGGGATTCCCGCCTTGATCATGCTCTTTCGGGCTTCGAGTTTGTCACCCATGCGACGGATGGCCTTGGGGTCCGGACCAATAAAGATGATGCCGCGCTTGGCGCAGATTTCAGCCAGCTCGGGGTTTTCGGACAGGAACCCGTATCCCGGGTGAATCGCATCGCAGCCGGTCTGGACCGCCAGAGTGACGAGTCGGTGGGCGTTGAGATAGCCGGCGACGGTGTCGGGGCCTAGGCTGTAGGCCTCGTCGGCCTTTTTGACGTGCAAGGCATGCCGGTCGGCCTCGGCGTAGACAGCCGCGGACCGTATACCCATCTCCGTGCAGGCACGGGCGATACGGACAGCGATTTCGCCGCGGTTAGCAATCAGGATTTTACGGATCACGGTAGTTCGATTCCCGGTGGAGGCGGGTCCGGTTGCGGGGTGGATATTTCAACGACTTCCTGTCGAAATCTAGTTGTCTATCGGCTTACTGGCAAGCGTTCTGAACGTACGGAACACTCAGATTTTTTTAGGACTTTCCTTTGACAGCCTAGGGTTCAGTCGATATCATGGCGCGCTTATGTCGCAGCAGCTGCCGGAACAGATTGATCCGTTCCGCCTTGCGCGCCAACGGCGCGTTATTACAGGCGAGCTGCCGCTGCATCGAATGAAGCGGTTGGAACCGCTGGTTTCAGATGCAAGCGGCGGTGTAGCGAATGTTGCGCTGGAATTTGGTACGGACGACATGGGTGTCAAGTTCGTCCACGGTCGGGTGACAGCCGCGCTGGGAATGACGTGCCAGCGATGCTTGCAGCCGATTTTGCAGAATGTGGATGCCCAGTTCAGCCTGGGATTGGTCACCACGCGACGGGAAGCGGATCTGTTGCCGCCGCACTACGATCCGTTGCTGGTTGAACAAGACCACATTCCACTGGTTGACGTCGTTGAAGACGAACTGCTGCTTGCGTTACCGATTGTGGCAATGCATGAAGAGGGAGCGTGTTCGGCGGCACACGGGGCTCACGAAGTGGTGCCCGAGGATATGAAACAAAAGAGCCCATTCGCGATTTTGGAGCAACTGAAACCGCGCGCGGGCAGCAACAAGTAGGAATTTTTGAGGAGAGTGCCATGGCAGTTCAGCAAAACCGGAAAACTTCATCCAAGCGCGGAATGCGTCGGGCGCACGACCGTCTCACCGCCGCTGCGTTGTCGATCGACAGCAAGACGGGTGAAACGCATCGTCGCCATCACATTACGCCGGATGGCTTTTACCGCGGCCGCCAGGTCGTGGCGACTAAACAAGACGAAGAGTAAGTCCAGACCTATACCACGCGATGACGCGCGCCAAGCGTTGTCTCCCCGCAAGTTGTAGAACGCCGCAGCAATGCGGCGTTGCGCTTTCTGTTCGAGAAAGCGCATACGGTATTGGCGGAAATTTCAAATGAGTAATCCAGTCACAATTGCCATCGATGCGATGGGCGGCGACCACGGCTTATCGATAACGGTGCCATCAACGCTCAAGATCCTGGCAGAACATCCCAACATTCGAGTTTTTCTTGTCGGTCGCGAGGCTGATGTGCAGGCCGAGCTGGCGCGTCATAACGCGGCACCTTCTGACCGGCTGATTGTTCACCATGCATCCCAGACAGTCGAAATGGATGAGCTTCCTTCGCAGGCTCTGCGCGGCAAGAAAGACTCGTCCATGCGAGTCGCAATCAACCTGGTGAAGGAAGGCAAGGCGAACGCGTGTGTAAGCGCGGGAAACACCGGAGCGTTGATGGCGACAGCCCGGTTCGTCCTGAAGACGCTTCCCGGAATTGATCGCCCGGCCATTATTGCAGCGCTGCCGACGGTGCGCGGTCATACGCATATGCTGGACCTCGGCGCGAACGTGGATTCAACCGCGGAACACCTTTTGGAATTTGCAGTGATGGGCTCCGTGCTGACCAGCGCAGTGGATAACGTGGAGCGCCCAACCGTTGGACTCCTGAACATTGGCGAGGAAGAAATCAAAGGTAACGAACGCGTCAAGGAAGCTGCGAAATTGTTGTCGGGCAGCGAACTGAATTACGTCGGATTCGTCGAAGGCGACGATGTATGGAAAGGTGCAGTGGACGTTGTTGTCTGTGACGGATTCAGTGGAAACGTCGCGCTCAAGTCGAGCGAGGGCGTCGCGCACATGATCAGCCATTACATGCGCCAGGAATTTCGCCGCAGCCTGATCAACAAGATTGCGGGACTGATTGCTTTGCCTGTACTTAAAGGGTTCCGGAGAAAAATCGATCCTCGCCGCTACAACGGCGCCAGTCTGGTTGGATTGCAGGGCATCGTGATCAAGAGTCACGGCAATGCTGATGTTTTTGCATTTACGAACGCGATCAGCGAAGCACTGTTGGAAGTGGAAAAACAGGTACCGCAGAGGATCAGCAGCAAGCTTGAGGCGATTCTTGCGCAAAGGCGAGCCGTATGACGCAAAAACAAAAATTCAGCCGCATCATTGGCACCGGTGGTTATCTTCCGGACAAGGTTCTCACAAACGCTGATCTTGAAAAAATGGTGGAGACCACGGATCAGTGGATTATCGAGCGCACCGGAATCCGCAAGCGGCACATCGCAGCCGAAGGTGAAGCGACTTGCGATCTCGCCGAGCGTGCCTCGCGCCGAGCCATCGAAGCGGCCGGCGTCGATGTCGATTCCATTGATCTCATCATCGTTGGCACAACAACGCCGGACCGCGTGTTTCCAAGTACCGCATGCTTGTTGCAAGAGCGTCTCGGAATTCACGGTTGCCCGGCTTTTGACGTTCAGGCCGTGTGCACCGGTTTTATCTATGCCCTGACGGTCGCGGACAAGTTCATCCGCACGGGCGGTGCAAAGCGCGCATTGGTCGTTGGGGCCGAAACGCTTTCTCGCATCACTGATTGGACGGATCGCGGCACATGTGTCCTGTTTGGAGACGGCGCGGGCGCCGTCATTCTCGACGCCAGCGATGAGCCCGGCATCCTTTCGACGCATGTACATGCAGATGGCCAGTACAAGGACCTGTTGACCGTTACCGCCGGTGTTTCCCAGGGGTACGAGCAAATAAAGAACGGCACGGCCTACATGACCATGGAAGGAAACGAAGTGTTCAAGGTGGCCGTGAACACCCTTGGCGACATTGTCGATGAGACGCTCGACTACAATGGCCTGCAGAAGAGCGATGTCGACTGGCTGGTTCCACATCAGGCGAATATTCGAATCATCGCCGCGACTGCCAAGAAACTAAAAATGCCAATGGATCGCGTCGTCGTTACCGTTGACGAACATGGAAATACCTCCGCCGCATCGGTTCCATTGGCGTTGGACGTGGCCGTGCGCGATGGAAGAATCAAGCGTGGCGACACACTCCTGCTTGAGGCTTTCGGCGGGGGGTTTACGTGGGGATCAGCCCTCGTTAAGTACTAGCGTATCTTTCGTACCAGTTGATTGCCCGACTGCGGCAATCTGGTGCTGCAGCGACACTCGCAAATAATGAGTTTTAAATTTTTTGGAGAGACGATGACAGTTGCATTTGTTTTTCCTGGTCAAGGCTCGCAGTCGGTCGGAATGCTCGCAGAGTTGCTTGATCGTCATTCGGCAGCGCGGGACACGATGGTTGAAGCGTCTGACACTTTAAAGATGGATTTGGTGAAAGTCCTGCGCGAAGGGCCGGAAGATCTACTTAATCAGACGCACGTGACGCAGCCCGCCATGCTCGCGGCGGGTGTCGCGACTTGGCGTGTGTGGATGACCTGCGGCGGAAAGAAGCCTGCGATGATGGCAGGTCACAGTTTGGGCGAGTACGCCGCATTGGTTTGCGCGGAAGCTTTGAATTTCCAAGAGGCCATCAATCTCGTCGCAATGCGCGGCCGATTCATGCAGGAAGCAGTTCCCGCTGGTCAAGGAGCCATGGCGGCTATTCTCGGTCTGGAGGACGCACAGATCGTCAGTGCATGTCAGGAAGCAGCACAGGGCGAGGTGGTCTCGGCGGTAAATTTCAATTCTCCTGGACAAGTTGTAATTGCGGGCCAGGCCGCCGCCGTCAATCGCGCGATTGAAATCTGCAAGGCAGCCGGGGCCAAGCGCGCACTGTTGTTGCCCGTTAGTGTGCCCTCGCATTGCGCCTTGATGAAACCCGCAGCAGATAAAATGGCGGAGCGACTTAAACAGGTGGACGTGCGCAGCCCGCTCATTCCTGTGTTGAATAATGTTGATGTGGCGCAGCCGTCGAATCCGGAGGAAATCCGTGATGCTTTGGTGCGACAGCTTTACAGTCCGGTGCGCTGGGTTGAGACCGTTCAAAAGATGGCTCAAAACGGCGTGAACGTTCTGATGGAATGCGGACCCGGCAAAGTGCTCGTTGGGTTGAACAAGAGAATCGTCAAGGAAATGAACACCCACGCGCTGCTTGATTCCGCATCGATCGACGCCGCGTTGCAGGCACAGTAAAGCTGTTTGCTGCGAATATCGGAGCTTTGGCGTGAATTCGCCTCGGCCGGATATAAATGATTCGCAGCACAAAACAATTGATTGAGGAGGAGCAGACATGACGGATCTGACGGGTGAGATAGCGCTTGTCACAGGAGCTACGCGAGGGATCGGTCAGGCGATCGCGTTGGAGCTGGGGAGCCGCGGTGCCACGGTTGTCGGAACCGCAACCTCAACGGATGGTGCGCAAAAAATTTCTGCCGCGCTTCAGGAAAAAAATATTCGCGGCGCGGGCATCGTGATGAACGTAGCGGATACGGCGTCCATCGAGCAGGCGTTGGACCAAATGGAAAAAGATTTTGGTGCGGCGACGGTATTGGTGAACAACGCCGGAATTACACGTGACAATTTACTAATGCGGATGAAAGACGAGGAGTGGGACAGCATTATCCAGACGAACCTTTCTTCGGTTTATCGCCTCAGCAAGGCGTGCATCCGCGGAATGATGAAGGCGCGAAAAGGCCGCATTATTAGCATCGCGTCGGTTGTGGGTGCCGCGGGGAATGCCGGACAGACCAACTATGCAGCGGCTAAAGCAGGAATCATGGGGTTTTCAAAAGCGCTCGCCCGGGAGGTGGGGTCGCGTGGTATCACCGTCAATGTCGTGGCTCCGGGTTTCATTGATACGGATATGACACGCGCCTTACCCGAAGCCCAAAGGGAGGCGTTGATCAAGGATATTCCACTGCAGCGCCTTGGAATGCCCAAGGACATCGCGGCGGCCGTGGCCTTCCTGGCGTCCCCGGACGCTGGATATATCACCGGACACACCCTACATGTGAACGGTGGAATGTACGTTGTTTGACCGTCGAAACCGGATTTAGATCAATTGGTTAAATCTTAAGCAAAGACTGTCGGGGGTTAACTGGCAACTTGTTCTGGATTTAACTAGAATAGCGGCCGCAGTGTAAGCTGCGTTTTCATTTGGGAGGACAAGAAAGACATGAGTACGATCGAAGAACGCGTCAAAAAGATCGTGGTGGAACAATTGGGTGTCAAGGAAGAAGAAGTCAGCAATGATGCCTCTTTCGTCGATGATTTGGGTGCGGATTCACTTGATACCGTCGAACTGGTCATGGCGCTTGAAGAAGAATTTGAAACCGAAATTCCCGACGAAGAAGCGGAGAAGATCACTACGGTCCAGCAAGCGATCGACTACATCAATAAACACGTCAAAGCAGCTTAACGTCAACGCGACCCGCCAGACTTTTCGGTCGGCGACGTTGACCACCACTACACGACACTCTCATTAACGAAGGACTTCGACATTGGCCAAGCGGCGCGTAGTCGTTACCGGCCTCGGCATGGTGTCGCCCGTAGGCCTGAATGTCAAAACGGCGTGGGAAAACATTCTCGCTGGCAAGAGCGGTATCCGTCCCCTTGAGCATTTCGATCCAGCGGCGTTTACCACCCGTTTCGGCGGTTCCGTTTGGGGTTTCGATGTGACGACAGTGATGTCGCCAAAAGAAGCCCGGAAAATGGATCCGTTCATTCATTACGGCGTAGCGGCGTCCAAGGAAGCGATCGCCGACGCCGGCTTGACCGAGAATCCGGAATTTGCCGAACGCGTTGGTGTCGTTTTGGGTTCCGGCATCGGTGGTCTCAGCGGTATTGAAAAAGGCCACGAAGCGTATGCGTCCGGCGGCCCGCGAAAGATCTCTCCGTTTTTTGTTCCATCGAACATCATCAACATGATTTCCGGCAACGTTTCCATCATGTATGGATTCAAGGGGCCGAATGTTGCGTTGGTTTCGGCCTGTGCGACGGGCAATCACAATATCGGTGAGGCGGCCCGCATGATCGAGTACGGCGATGCAGACGTCATGATCGCCGGTGGGGCAGAAATGGCAACGACACCGTGCGGATTGGGCGGATTTTGTGCGGCGCGCGCGCTTTCGACGCGTAACGAAGACCCCTCGCGTGCAAGCCGTCCGTTTGATAAGGAACGTGACGGTTTCGTGCTCAGCGATGGCGCGGGTGTACTCGTGCTGGAAGAGTACGAGTTCGCCAGAAACCGCGGCGCACGCATCTACTGTGAACTGGTTGGGTTTGGAATGAGTGGTGACGCCTATCACATGACGTCGCCAGCGGAAGGCGGCGAAGGTGCTAAACGGTGCATGCAAGCGGCGCTTCGTAACGCGCAATTGAATCCGGACCAGGTTGACTACGTGAACGCCCACGGCACTTCCACGCCGCAAGGTGACGTCGCGGAAACGCTTGCGGCAAAAGCTGCATTTGGTGATCACGCCTATAAAGTCGCCATGAGCTCAACGAAATCCATGACCGGTCATCTCTTAGGAGCAGCGGGTGGAATCGAGGCGGTGTTTAGCGTTTTGGCGATCCGCGATCAGGTCGCACCGCCGACAATTAATCTCGACAATCCTGATCCCGCGTGTGACCTCGACTACGTGCCACATACGGCGCGAAACATGCCAATCAGCGTTGTGATGTCGAATTCATTCGGTTTTGGTGGCACCAACGCGACGTTGATTTTTCGAAAGCTGTAAACCACCGCAGGCGGTCATTTCTGGCGCGTAGGCCCTGCAGTTTGGGTCGCCTTCCAATTACATCATTTGATCCCCGGTACTCGACTGCGCTTGCGAAAGTTGCGAAGGGGTTACCTCACGTAGGGTTCTTGCTCTACGATAGCCATGTGGGCCATCACGCAGTTGCGCATTTCGACGCGCACGCTGGTCAACGGTACGCTTTCCGGCGGAATAGCAACCATGGTAATGCAAAAGCGGCAAGGTTCATCCCTCCCGGGTTCCACGGCTGAAACGGAAGACTGGGCGCGCTCCCTGGCCCCGCAGCTGAACGCCGATGCGCGAAAGCTGTTCGAATCTGCATGCGGGCTGTTTGTTCGTGCACGCGATCTTTCTGAAGATGAAGACCCAACTGGTGAAACCTCGGCACTGACTGCGACCGAACTCCTTGCGGATCTCGGATTCGATGCAGAGTCGCTGGCGGCTGCTCTATTGCTTCGCGAAGTCGCCGCCGGCGATATAGACATCGCCGAGGTGCGCGATTCGTTGGAACCGGCGGTTGCAGATCTGATCGAAGGTGCGCAACGCATGGACGTCATCGAGGCACTTCGCGAATCGCGTGCCACCTACGATATCGATGACTCCCAGCGCGAGGCATTGCGGCGCATGTTGTTTTCAATGGCGAGCGACGTTCGGGTTGTGATCATTTCGCTGGCTTGGCGTGTTGCTGCGATGCGTGCGGCCAAAGCCAAGTCAGCTGAAGTGCAGCAGGCCGTCGCAAAAAAGGCGCTGGATATTTACGCCCCGTTGGCCAACCGGTTGGGCATCTGGCAAATCAAATGGGAGCTTGAAGATCTTGCGCTCAGATACCTGGAGCCGGATCGCTACAAGGAACTCGCGCGCCGGTTAGAAGAGCGCCGCGTCGATCGCGAGTCGTATATCGAGGCATTTGTCAGTGAACTGCAGGGACATCTTAAAGCGGCGGGAATTGCCGCTGAAGTCAAAGGACGTCCAAAGCATATCTATAGCATTTGGAACAAAATGCGCCGCAAGAACCTCGGCTTTGACGAGATCTTCGACATTCGCGCAGTTCGCGTCATCGTTTCCACGGTCGCAGAGTGTTATGCCGTCCTGGGCGTGGTGCACAGTCGCTGGCACTACATCCGCTCTGAATTTGACGACTACATCGCCGCGCCAAAGGACAATAACTACCAGTCACTTCATACCGCCGTTGTCGGGCCGGCAGACAAGATCGTTGAAGTTCAGATTCGTACCAATGATATGGACGAGTTCGCTGAATTGGGTGTCGCGGCGCACTGGCGCTACAAGGAAGGGGCCGCGGCGGATCTGACACTCGAACGAAAGTTGACATGGCTACGGCAACTTCTGGAATGGCGCGACAATGTTGTCGAGTCGGGTCCGGTCCCAGAGACGCCTTCCGCAAAACCTGCCGAGCGGATTTACGTTTTTACTCCGAAAGGCAAGATTATTGATTTGCCGGAAGGCGGCACGCCAATTGATTTTGCATACCACATCCACAGTGATGTCGGACATCGCTGCCGTGGGGCCAAGGTCGGCGGAAAAATTGTTCCGCTTACAACAGCGCTGAACAATGGCGATGTTGTGGAGATTTTGACCGTGAAGCAGGGTGGGCCCAGTCGCGACTGGCTCAATCCAAATCTCGGCTTCGTCAAAGGCTCCAAGGCGCGTGAAAAAATCGCCAGTTGGTTCAAGCAAGAGTTCTTCGACGATCACGTGCACGCGGGCCGTGCGTCGGTAGAGAGAGAATTGCAGCGTCTCCATATCGCCGATGTCAATTTTGAACGATTGGCACAGCGGCTGGAGTTTGGAAAACCGGAAAACATGTTTGCCGCCATTGGTCGCGGCGACATGAAGGTGTCTCAAATCATTCACGCCCTGCACGCCGCTCGGCCAGTTGCAGATGCACCATCGCGCACAGTGCCTCAACCTCGAAAGGTTCGATCCACATCGAACGTTATTGTTGAAGGCGAAGGGAATGTCATGTCGAGCTTCGGAAAGTGCTGCAAGCCGGTTCCGGGAGATGAAATCGTTGGCTACATTACGCGTGGTCGCGGCGTGACCCTGCATCGTCCAGGGTGTCTGAGTCTCGCTCGATATCGGATCAGCGAACCCGAACGACTGGTGCGCGCGGAGTGGGGTGCCGCACGCGAAGCCGAATACCCGGTGGACGTTCAGATTATCGCGAACGATCGGCAAGGACTCCTCCGAGATATCACTTCTGCGCTTGCCAATGAAAAAATCAATGTGACGGCAACGAACTCGCTGTCCAACGCGCAAACCAACCAGGCTTCAATCACACTGACGCTTCAGGTCAAAGATGTTGAACAGTTCGAACGTGTGCTGGGACAGATTGCCCGATTGCCCAGCGTAATTTCGGCTCGCCGGGCTTAACGAAACGTACTATGGCGGATATCCAGGAATTGCTGACGCTGATGGAAAAACTCAGGGATCCTGAAACGGGGTGTCCGTGGGATCGAGAGCAGACGTTTGCAACAATTCTTCCCTTTACGATCGAGGAAACCTACGAAGTTGCCGACGCGATCGAACGCGGCGACATGGCGGAGCTGTGCACGGAACTGGGCGACTTGTTGTTTCAAATAGTCTTCTATTCGCAGATGGCAAAGGAACAGGGCAACTTCAATTTTTCCGATGTTGTTTGTTCGATCGTCGAAAAGATGGTTCGGCGACACCCGCATGTTTTTGGGGACGCGAAAATCAGTACCGCTCATGAGCAAAGTCTCGCGTGGGAAAAACACAAGGTGACAGAGCGAACAACGAAACGCGGCAACGTCGATAGCCTGCTTTCGGATATTCCTCGAGCGCTTCCTTCCCTTAGTCGTGCCACAAAAATGCACCGCCGCGCTGCGCAAATCGGTTTTGACTGGAGTCGAGCCTCGGACGTACTGCACAAGCTGGACGAAGAGGTTGTCGAGCTCAAGCATGAAGTGGCGAACAATGGTGGAACGGAAAGATTGACGGACGAAATTGGTGATCTGCTATTTGTTACCACAATACTTGCGCGGCATCTGAGCATTGATCCGGATTCGGCGCTGCGTCATGCGAATGCCAAGTTTGAACGTCGATTTCGGCGCATGGAAGAACTGGCTCGAAAAAGGGGGAAGGATCTTGCGAGTATGGATCTCGCAGGTCAGGACGCGTTGTGGGATGAAGCAAAGGCGGAAGAGCGAAGTTAGGTCGCGTGCGCCAGGTGGGGAAGAAATACCGCCAGGGCATCGCCGAACTGTTGTTTGGCTTCCTGGAGAATCGCGTCGGTGTCGGCTGTGCTCAATCCCAGAATTCCAAAATACGAGTTGATGGCGGGCGCTAAAGTTGCAGCGATTGCCCCTACACGGTTCTGTTTGGAAAGCAGATTTGCAAGACCAACGACGGCGGCCTCACGTCTGTAGTTTGGAGCCTCTTGCGGCGCATGATGGTATCGGACCGGTTCGACGAGCGTATCCGGCAGGCCCCACGCCTTGAGAAGCGCGCCGCCCAGTTCGGCATGATCAAAACCAATTTGCTCGCGTTCGGCGGCTTCAATATCCACTGATTTTCGCGCGGCAGTCAACATGGCTTCTCGGGCGCGGTCCGGAATCTTGAGATACATCACCAGATGTCCGACGTCGTGCAACAGGCCGCTGACAAACAGACTCTCGCTGTGAACCATATGGCTTCGCGTCGCAACGAGTCGCGCAATGATTGCGGTGTCGAGGCTATGCATCCAGAAGCTGTTCATGTTGGCGGTTTCGATCGGTATACCCGCAAATGCTTCGATTGCGGAAGTTGCCAGAACGAGGTCGCGTAATTCGCGGCTACCGACAATAGTCACGGCACGAGAGATCGTGGCTATTTTGGATGGGAAACCGTAGAAGGCACTGTTCGCAACTCGCAACAGGCGTGACGCGAGATTCGTGTCTTGCGAAATCAGTGTCCCGATTTCAGCTGCCGAGTAGTTGTTGCGTTGAATGATTTCATTGATCTTGACGCAAACCACCGGCAAGGAAACCAATGCCTTGGTTTCGCGGATGATCCGCTGCATGTCGGAATCAGTGAGTGGAGTACGATCAGTCATCACTAGCCGTCCGAGGCGGTTACTTGTCTTGAATTTAAGCGTCGATAGTACAACGCCCGGTTTGGTCCATGAAAGAGGAAAGTCCCAGGATGTCCCGAATTTCCGAATGGACTCTATAATTCATAAGTCGGCTGGGCCCCGCCTTACAATCACAAAATTTCTGTAATCTTTTGTAATTAGCTTAGCCGTAGATGTTGGGCGGCCGGGCGAGTTTTGTTGCTCTAACGATCTTCAATCAGCCGAAGTGAACTGCGTCCAATCTGGATCTCGTCATCGGATTTCAGCCGCTGACGGTGCACGCCTTTACCATTGATTCGAGTCCCATTTGTGCTGCCAAGGTCTTCCAGCATTACGGTCGGGACGCCGCCGGCGCCGGGAGGGGTGATATCGAGGCGCACGTGTTGGGCGCTGACCAAGGGGTCATCAAGAACAATATCGTTATCCGGAGCGCGCCCGATCGTTACGGTTGGGCGGTCTACCGGGATTTCGTTGACAACCATGTCAGCGATAATCACTACGAGCATCATTTGTGTCGGCCGTGTCGACGAGGGTTGGCAGAGTTATAGAAACTAAGATAGCGACTTCGAGCGGCGAATCGGCGGTGCACAAGCGGCGCCGTTCGCGCCGTTTGTGCGGCAAGACAATCAGGACGGACTATCGGCCCGTGCCCATTTTCGGCCACGCGAAATGGTGCGTAATGCCGAGGACAATACCTTGCGAAGTCAAATAGTCGGTATCCAGGTACTGCATGATCTCAAAATGGAACGATGTTGACGGAGCGCCATAGAGTTCGACGCCAACGCCATAGGAGATCCCGTTTCCGGTAATCGTGTCCGTGGTGGTCCCAGTCAATAGGTTGCCTTCGATCGTGTAGGTCAATTTTCCATGGGCAAGACCCGCGACGCCGTAGAGCGTCGTGTTGTAGGCCGGGAATTGAAGTTGACCACGTGCATACGCGCCAATGATGTAATTGTTTTTTACCTTGGTCCCGTCATCGGGGAAGAGGCGCTCTTCAGATGTTGTGAAGACGCCTTCGATGGCGAGAAAGTTAAATAGCTGGTAGCCGTAGCGCAGGCTGATGTTGTCCAGCTGCACTCGAAACGCACCGTTGTCCGCATTACTCGAAAACTCCATCGAGTTGTCGTAGTAGCCAATGCTGAAATAATTCTTGGTCGGCGGTTCTTCCGCAAATGCGGTAGATACGGAGCAGACAGCCAACAATCCAACTGCGAGGCGCGCAAGGGAAATCATTTTCATCCTCATCTTTTCATTGAAATCGTGAGTCTACGGCGGCGAATCTCGAGAGCGCGCCAGAGTCAAGAACCAACGGACCGGTACACTGAAGAAGAAACCGAAACGCTAGCCTGATTCAATCGATGAGGTTATCGACACTACAAAGACGAAATTTAGTGCGGGGGGTATGGTGAGGTTGGGAGGCGGCTGAATTGCGAATCAGCCGCCGGAATCCCGGGCGGTTTTAGGTCTGCTGGCTCTTACCGTAAATGCGGGTGACGAGCAGGCCTGAAAGTGCTACGGCAACGACGGTAATTCCGGTAATCATCCAAAGCAGGATTTCAGTCATATCCATTGCGATTCTCCCCTTTTGATATGTGCCGCTGGTCTCCCCAGCGGAACGAGAAACGTATCACATCACAAAAGATTTCGCCAAGCCGTCCACCGCAACATCATCGCCCGCTAATTTAGGGGGGCGCTCGACCGATGAAGTAGCAGGCCACGGTTGTTTTCTGGAGCCGATTTTCATGAACAGCATGGTTCAAAATGATTTGCAGGACGAAGAAGCTGCCGAAGCGGCCGCAGTGGAATTGGTGAAGCACAACGTTAAGCTCGTATCGCTTCCCCATGTTTGTATTCGCGTCAACATGATGGTCGACGATCCTGACTTTACGGCGCAGGAAGTCGGAACCGTCATTGCACAGGATGCCAGTTTGTCGGCGCGATTGCTGCGAATTGCGAATAGCGCGCTCTATGGTTTCAGGTCCAAAATCGATACGATTTCGCGCGCCGTTACGGTCATTGGCCAGCGCGAACTCCGTGACCTTGTTTTTGCTGTTTCTGCGGTAAAAACGTTTTCGAGCATTCCGGTTGATTTGGCCAATATGGCAAGCTTTTGGCGCCACAGCCTCTTTACCGGAATCGTTTCAAAACTTCTGGCCAAACGATGCAATGTGCTGCATACCGAACGACTATTCGTTGCAGGATTACTTCACGATCTGGGGCAATTGCTGATCTACCACAAGCACCCGGATGCCTCGCAGCGAATCCTGCGCCGCAGCGAAGCGATGGATGAGCCGCTGTTCCTGTCGGAGCGACACCTTATCCACTACGATCACGCGATGGTTGGCGGCGCGCTGGCCACGATGTGGGACCTCCCGGATACCCTACGACTGGCGATTCGCTACCACCATGAGCCGGAGAAAGTCGATCAATGCCTGGAGGCTTCGGTTGTTCATTTGGCGAACATGATTTCGCGAATTGCGGAGTATCCGGATCAGCGCGAACGGCTCATGCAACAGACCTCGCCGCAAGCCTGGAGCCTTGTCGGGCTCAAGGAATCCGCAATCGATTCCATCATTCAGGACGCCCATCCGCTCCTTTTCGAGGGGCTGGCCATGATTATGCCCAACGCAAATTAGGTCTAAAAAATCCTTAAGCATCTATATTATTACGTCGTTATAATCGTGAGTGTGGGAAAAACGTGAGCCGATGAGGCATGGGCCCGGCCGAGCATCACCTTGACGTCAAGAGTGGTGCGGGTCTTGGGCTGCGCGTCTTTCCCCTACGCTAACGTCGGTCGCTGGGCGTGTCGATACCGAGTGCAAGCCTCCGAGCGACGCGATACGAATGGCCTTTGAAATTGCGGAACAACCGCCGAGAGTCGTCTGCGGATTCAGCGACATCGGAGTCGTGCCACCGTGAAGCGTTTGAATAAATGAAAGGCAGTGGACCAAAATTCATAAAACTTGTTTCGGCTCCGTCCGACAAGTCGATGCTTTCGGGTGGGCATCCACGCCGGATCTGCTATGTCGACGACAGTCGAACGTCGGCGTATGTCACAAAGAAAATTCTTACCGAGTTCGGTTACCACGTCGATCATTTTCCTTCCGCGGAACCCGCGATCGTCGCTTTGCTGGAAAGCGATTACGATTTGCTCTTAACAGACCTGCTTTTATCGACAGGCGGAATGGACGGAGACGACCTCGTGCGATTCCTGCGCATGAGCGGCCACCCAAAAAAGAAACTGCTCCCGGTCATTGTGATCACCGGATCATCGGATAAAGACACGCTGCTGAAGATTTATGAAGCTGGCGCAAACGGCGTTTTGGTCAAACCGATTACCGGTGAAGAGCTTCACGACCGCATTCGAACGCTGATTCCGGAACCCACAGCTCTGGGACCACAACCCAGCGATTACGCCCTGGAAATACACGAAGAAACTTCCGAGCCGGAAGTGGCCACCAAGTCCGAACGAAAGAAACCGTCTGAACGTCGCAGCGTGAAAAAAACGGACGTGCCTGCTACCGAGGAGTCTGTGGCGCCGCAGCCGAGCGCCGCTGAAACGCACGCCAAGGCGAGTGAGCCCGAGCAAAACGTTGAGACTGAAGCCGCGGTGCCGGAACCCGAACCGTCGTTGAAGGAAAAGCCGCCAGTCAAAGCGTTTGGTGCCAAGAAAAAAGCAGAGGCCGCAGAGCCGGCGCGGGATGCGGCATCGCTAATTGCCGAATTACGTGCCCAGGCGCGCGCCGACCAGGATGAGGATATTCCAACCCTGACTCTGGCGCTGGAGCCAACCGGTTTCCGTATCAATGCGCTGGATGGTGAGGCGGCTGACGGATCTGAGGTTCATGCGGCCGAGGAGCTGCACGTGGAGCCGGAGCCGCAGCCCACGCCTCACACCGCGGCGCATCACGAACCGGTTGTTGACGGTGTGAGCGCTGAAATGGTGACAATGCCGAAGTCGGTAGAAGTCGACGACAACATTGTCCTCAGCATCGAAGGTGAGACAGCCGACGCACCAGGACCGGTGCTGGATCTCACCGAGCCCGCCCCGAAAGTGCAAGCGCCGAGACCCGAACCGCGCGTCGCCCCGAAAGTTGATACGACACTCGTTGACGAATTGAACAGTGGCGACAAATCGATCATTACCGCTCTGGACATTTCACAGGATTTTTCTGCCATTCAGGATGACTTTTACCAGCCATCCATTTCGCAGACCGTTGTTGAGACGATCAAGCGCTACAAAGTTCTGACAGCCGCGGCCTTGGTTTCGCTTGTGATCATCGGGTGGAGCATGCTCGGCTTCGTCGGTGGCGGTGGTGCGATGCAGGTCGAAACCGTTCGCGCTGAAATCGGTGAACTGCACCAAACGATCAGCGTGCCAGGCAAAGTGGTCAGCAAGCTGAAAGTCGATGTCATCGCGACAACAACAGGACAGGTTACCCAGGTTGTCGTCAAGGACGGGGATCGGGTTCGCAAGGGGCAAACGCTCGCTCAGATCGAAAACGACGAATTGGCGAGCGAAGCGAAGCGATCGGAGGGAACCCTGATTACGGCTCAGGAAGAGTACGCATTGGCTGAAAAAACCGTGGCTCGCATGCGGCGCGCACTTGAGCTCGGCGCGGTTTCTCGCCAGGCGGTCGAGGAGGCGGAAGCCGGTCTTCGTTCCGCTCAGGCGAAACTTTCCGTGGCGCGGGAGCAGGCACGTTCCAGCAAATCGATCATGGACAAGCTGTCGGTTGCCGCCCCCATCGACGGCACCATCACCGCCAAGAATATTCAGCCGGGACAGTACGTGAAGATGAACGACATGATGTTTTCGATCGTGGACCTCGGCCAGCGGGAAATCGAAGCCAAGGTCGATGCATCGGACAGCTCATTGATCAATATTGGACAGGAAGTCATCGTGTCCAGTGATGCGGCGCCCAATCGCAAATGGACGGAAACAGTGACCCGTATCGCGACGGCGGCGAACCGTGAGGCGGCGGCGAATACAATCAATGTCTACTACAGCCTGGCCAATAACGGCCAGTCGCTGAAACTCGGGCAACAGGTGGACAGCGAAATCCGGATCGAGTCCAGCGCTCGCGCCATCAAATTGCCCATCGGTGCGTTGATTCAACGCAACGGCAAGAGCTGGGTCGCTGTTGTCGAAGACGGGCGCGCGCATTTCATTCCGGTGAATACCGGAATGGAGGATTTGACCCATATCGAAATCACGGATGGAATTAGCGCCGGCCAGGAGGTCATTGTTCCGCGAGGAGGCAGCCTCCACGAAGGCGACAAGGTTTCCGTAATGACGGCGTCCCGCTAACTGTTCTTCTTCGGGCGGCTTACAATGTCTGCCGCATGATCCAACTGCGTCGAGTTTCAAAAAGCTATACGGCCTTTGCGCATGCATCCGTAGTGCTGCGCGATGTCACGCTCGATATTCCCACCGGGCAGTTTGTTGCCATTATGGGGCCGTCTGGCTCTGGAAAATCCACCCTCCTGAATCTGATCGGCTGCCTTGATACGCCGGATTCCGGAACTTACGAGTTATTCGGGCAGCATGTTGACCAGATGTCGGAAGATCAGCTTTCGATGATTCGCCTGCGTCGAATTGGTTTTGTATTCCAGTCGTTCAATCTGATTCCGCGCTATACAGCGCTCCATAATGTGGAGTTGCCGATGATCTATGCACGCGTGGATCCGGCGGCACGAACGCGCCGGGCGCAACGCGCGCTGGAACTGGTCGGGTTGAGCCAGAAGCTCGCACACAAACCCTCCCAATTATCGGGAGGCCAGCAGCAAAGAATTGCGATCGCCCGTGCACTGGTCAATGATCCGGCCATCATTGTCGCTGACGAACCCACCGGCAGCCTTGACTCCACGACAGGCCACGAGATCATGCATCTGTTTCGGCGCATGCACGCAGCGGGAAAAACCATTGTCATGGTGACGCATGAAGCGGATATCGCCGCATACGCGCAGCGAATCCTCTATGTGAAGGACGGTCGCGTTTCGGAGGGTGTGCTGCGGTGACAACAGGTGCTTCGATCAGTGTCGGTCTCGTTCGCGATGCGTTCGCGCAGGCACTATTTGCATTGCGCGAAAACAAGACCCGAACGGCACTCAGCGTGCTCGGAATTGCGGTCGGGATCGTGGCTGTCATCATTCTCGGTGTCGTTACCAAAGGCGTGCGCGAAAAAGTGTTCGCGGAAATTGAAAGTTACGGCTTGCAGTCATTCTGGATTTATCGAAATCAAAACGTCGCCGACCCCAACGCCGACGTAAGACGCGGCAGCGGAATCGACAATGACGACCTGGAAGCCATCCGTCTGGGATGTTGTCCCGCAGTGAAGCATGTCTCGCCACGCGTCTATTTCACTGAATGGAATGTATTGGCGCGGGCGGGGAACCGGTTTACCCGCATTTTGTTGGAGGGTGTCGATGCGCCGTTCCTGGAGATATCCAAGGACGAGCTGGATGACGGCCGCAATTTTCGTCCGACCGATATTGAGCAACGGCGGCCGGTAGCCATCGTCGGATCCAATGTGCAGAAACAGTTGTTTCCGGAACGATCCAGCGCGGTAGGACAGTCTTTTCGCTACGAAGACATGAAGTTCACGATCATTGGTGTACTCAAGGAAAAGAATCGCGAATTTCTGAAGAGCATCGGGGCGGCTGAAACCTACAACATCAACGATCACGTGATGATTCCGTACACACTGCACCAGCAGATGCTTGCTTCAAAAGATGTTCATACGATGGCCGGGGAGGCCGTGGACAAAGCGTCGATTCAAACTGCAGCGGAGCAGGTGGTTGATTTGCTGAACCGGCATCACTTCGGACGTTATCAATATACGACGGAAACAATGGAGGCCTGGTCCGCGACCGCGGATCGCATCCTGACCAACATCTCGCTGGTCGGCGTTATCGCTGCATCGATTTCACTCTTGGTGGGAGGAATCGGCATCATGAACATCATGACAACGTCCGTGGTTGAGCGCACTCGCGAGATTGGCATTCGCAAGGCCATCGGCGCGCAGAAACACGACATCCTGACTCAATTTCTCATGGAATCTGTTTTTATCAGCACCATCGGAGGAATCATCGGACTCGTTGTCGGGATGGCCCTGGCTTACGGTTTGACGGTGTGGTCAAAGCTGGACGTGATGCCGTCGTTTCTGGTTATCTCGATCGCGCTGCTGGTATCGATGGGGGTGGGTGTTGCGTCCGGATATTATCCGGCGCGCCGCGCCGCGTCGCTGCAGCCGGTGCAAGCGTTGCGGCACGATTAATTCAATCGAACGGACTAATGCGGAAGGTTTGTCTTGCTGGCGCGCGCGCTGTAGTAGGTGCCGTGACCGCCGAAAATGCAGGAATTTTCCAGCTGCACCGGTCCAATGGAAGGATAGATCCAGATCGACCCATTGAACGTAACGAGTCCGGATACGCCGGGCGTCCAGCATGACATGCGGTAATCGAAGTTGGGTGGTACGACTGTTACGGAAGCATCGATAAGAAACTTCCCGGTGTAGTCAAGGCGGTATGCTTGGAACTTTCCCAACGGGGTTTCAACGTCTTCAATCGCGGCACCCGTCAGGTCGTTCTTATTGATTCGCAGCTGTTCCATCGTAATCGTTACAGCGGTCGGGCAAGTCGCAGAGTCGCACGGGCCAACCAAGTAAGTTGTTCCCGTCGCTTTTTCCTCGCCAATAATGTTTGACGTGCCGGTATCAATGGGGGACCACAGCAACTGAAGTGGAGATGGTTGCATGGGTTTGATGAGAGTCGTTTCCGGGGTTGCCCAGTAACTGTTCTGCCGAACGGCGTTTAGAGTGGAGCCTATTCCTTCCGTGGCATGCAAAAACATATTTCCATCCGTATCTTGGGTCACATATTGAACGGATTTCTTCTCACCGTCTCCGAGACGCTCCAAAACCGAAAAGCGAAAAATCGGAGTAATTGTCGTACCCGTGAACGGTTCCAACTGATACGACTGTTCCCAAGTCCACTTTACCAGCCCGGTCGTTTTTTGCGGTAAACCGTCGGCCAAATAAATGTCGTAAAGGAACTCGATATAATGTCCGTCCTTAAAGACGGGCCACTTTGCCGGTAGGGAAATCGTGTAACTTTTCACTGTGTCGTGCTGAACAAGGCACGCCGTAAGAGTCGATCCGAGCGCCAGCGTGCCTGCGATTGTCCAAACAAAGCCACGTTTCATGGTACGTTTACCGCGTGAAAGTCCCAAGTTCATTATATCCGGATTGTGATTCATCGCGAGTCAAACACGGTGCTGAATTGCACCCTCTCAGTGGACCACAATGACGTCGAAATCGTTCGATTCCGGCGAGCTCCTGAATCGTCTTCCGCACAAGCCCGGTGTCTATCGCATGGTGGATGCGGCCGGGGATGTCTTGTATGTCGGCAAGGCTCGCGATTTGCGCAAGCGTGTCGGAAGCTATTTCCAGCGGCCGGCTGACAACGCCAAGACACTGGCAATGCTGCGGCTTGTCCAGGATGTCCAGATCACGGTGACGTCCAATGAAACCGAGGCATTGCTGCTCGAAAACAATCTCATCAAGAGCCTGAAGCCGCGTTTCAACATAACGCTTCGGGATGACAAAAGTTACCCGTATATCCTGATTACCACGGCAGACACGTTTCCGCGCCTGGCTTTTCATCGCGGAGCACATCGGGAGCCCGGCCGGTATTTTGGCCCGTTCCCGAGTGCGTTCAGCGCACGCGATACGCTCAAGGTGATGCAAAAAATATTTCCCGTGCGTCAGTGTGAAGATACATTTTTCAAAAACCGCTCGCGCCCGTGTTTGCAGTATCAGATCAAGCGATGCACGGCACCGTGCGTCGGGCTTGTTTCGCAGCAGCAGTATTCCGAAGACGTTCGCCATGCGTTGTTGTTCCTTGAAGGAAAGAGCGGTGACGTTGTCGATGAACTCGTCGCGCGCATGGATCAGGCCGCCATTGAATTGCGTTATGAAGACGCGGCCCGTTACCGCGATCAGATTGCCAGTTTGAAAAGAATCCAGGCCAACCAGTATGTCAGCTCAGATTCCGGTGATGTTGATGTTGTCGTGGGCATAAAGATTCATGGCGTTGCGTGCGTCCAGGTCTATTTTTTTCGCAGCGGACGCAATCTTGGGAGCAAGACGTTTTTTCCGCGCGTTGCAAATGACGACGACGAGCTGCTTAACGCGTTTCTCCCGCAATATTATTTGCGCAACGATGCAGCGCGATCGCAGGAGACATCGTTCATCCCGCCGGAGATTCTGATCAATAGCGACGTGGAAGATTCAGAGCTGCTTGCTGAGGCATTGGCGGGACAGGCGGGCCATCGCGTAAAAGTTTTGCGTCCGGTTCGCGGGGATCGAGTCCGCTGGATAGAAATGGCGGTCAGTAACGCGCGCCGGGAACTGGATACGCGCATGGCGGCCAAAGCCACGGCACAGGCGCGACTGCAGGCACTGCAGGACCGCCTCGAACTCGACGAACTGCCGCGGCGCATGGAGTGTTTCGATATTAGCCACAGCGCCGGAGAGGCGACGGTCGCGTCGTGTGTCGTATTTGATCGTGGCGGGCCACTGAAGGCGGACTACCGGAAGTTCAATATCGAAAACGTTTCCGCGGGCGATGACTATGCCGCCATGCGGCAGGCTCTCGAGCGCCGCTACACCCGCCTCAAGCAGGGTGAGGCACAAATGCCGGATATTCTTTTCGTCGACGGCGGCAAGGGGCAACTCACACAGGCCGAATCAGTTTTAAAGGAACTGCAGATCAGCGAGGTCCTGCTGGTGGGCGTGGCCAAGGGTGCAGACCGGCGCCCGGGACAGGAAACCCTGTTTGTGGCGGGAAAGCCCGCTCCACTGGTGCTTGCTCCCGACGATCCCGCGCTCCAGCTGATTCAGCATATTCGTGACGAGGCCCATCGCTTCGCGGTCGCGGGGCACCGTGCAAGGCGCGGCAAGGCGCGAATGACTTCCGTTCTCGAGGGAATTCAGGGCCTGGGAGCAAAGCGCCGTCAGCAGTTGTTGAAACAGTTTGGCGGCATGCAGGAAATCGCGCGGGCGGGCGTCGAGGATCTGGCTGCCGTTCGCGGGATCAGCCGTCAACTTGCGCAACGAATATACGATACACTGCATCCGGACGCATGATTCAGACAAAACCGTCGATGCTTAATCTCCCCAATCTGCTGACCCTGTTTCGAATCGTTCTGATTCCGGTTTTTGTCGGCGTCTATCTTCTTCCCTACGCGTGGGTTAATGGCGTTGCGGCGATGATATTTGCGCTGGCGGCGTTGACGGACTGGCTTGATGGTTATCTCGCACGTGCGCTGAACCAGACCAGCCCGTTTGGGGCATTTCTGGATCCCGTTGCAGACAAACTGATGGTGGCGGTCGCGCTGATTGTGATCGTGGACCAGAACCCGACCTCCTGGCCCGGCGTGTGGCTGGCCATACCGGCGGCCGTCATCGTCGGCCGGGAAATTGCCGTGTCAGCTCTGCGCGAATGGATGGCCGAGTTGGGTGCCCGTACGAGGGTCGCCGTTTCCGTTATCGGCAAGGTCAAAACCGCGACGCAAATGGTCGCAATCCTGTTTTTGCTGTACCAGAAACCGACCTTGAACATTCCAGTCGTTGAAATCGGGTTCGCGCTGCTGTACCTGTCGGCGATCCTGACCTTGTGGTCAATGATGATCTACCTGCGGGCGGCATGGCCCATACTTGCCAATAATGGCAAGTTGCCTGGCCATTAGGCGCGCAACTCTCCGATCCCAATGAAATTTCGTGCGGTTCCCGGCCTGCCGGCAGTTGACACCCCATCGTTTAACATTAAAATGGCGCTCTCTTTACCCAAGCGGGAATAGCTCAGTTGGTNNGCAAAGCCGTGTACCTCGGTTCGATTCCGGGCTCAGCCTCCATTCCCTTACCCCCTTAATGGCCTATATACCCGGGTTCCAACGGAAACCGCGGACTCCAAGTCCTTGTCTCTTAGCGGTCACCCCATCTTGGGCCCGCTTTTTAAGAGCTCACACGTCATTTCCGCTCTAACGTTGTGGCGAAATTGACCGCTAAGAATCCGAATGAGAACGTCAATTCAGCCGTGACGCTGTACGACTGAGCAGGGAGTTCTGCCCTTGATTTCGAGGGGGGCCGGCGGGTTCAGATTGATTGTTGTCGTTGTTGAATCCAACGCGAGAGTTTGCGAATTGCCGGTTTTGTGTGAGTCCCCATGTCCCACCTGATCGATCCAGCGGCAGTTGAGATTTCGTCTGACCTCCAGGCGGTACTGGACCAGGTCCCGGATGCGTATGTTGTCCACGACGAAAACGGCCGCGTCGTTGCGATGAATCAACCCGCGCGGCATCTGTTGGGCCAGAGCGATGGCAATTCAGGTGCACTGTCCGTTCTGGACTTCGATCCTGGGGCTCTGGTTGAGCTGGGAGCGGTTTGGCAGACGGCCGCCGAGCAGGGTACCCGGCATACGATCGAAAGAATTTTGCGTCGTCGTTCCGGCGAGGCTTTTCCGGCGAAAGAGGTCGTCTCTGCGGTTCGCTCGGCCAGGAAAACGCTGATCGTAACGCGCATCCAGGACATCAGCTTTCTCGATGGACGAGAGCAGATGTACCAGTTGGCGAAGTACGCGCTGGACCACGCGGCCAACCCGACGTTCTGGTACAAGACGTCAAACGCCCAATTTGTCTACGTCAATGATGCAGCGTGCGACTATCTCGGGTACTCGCGCGAAGAGCTGCTGCAATTGAATTTGTGGGATATCAATCCTTCGACAAAGAAGTCTGAACTCGAAGATCGATTTACCAGGATGCGCAAAGGAAGCTCGGTGCTTCTGGAAACCGATCATCGCAAGAAGAGCGGCGAAATGGTTCCGGTCGAAGCGCTGGTTCGCCTGATCGAATTCGATGGCGAGGAGTACGTCATCAGTTTTGTTCGCGATGTGACCCGTCGCAAGAGGTACGAAAGTGATCTGCAGGATGCGCGCGAAAGAGCAGAGCGCGCAGATGCCGCGAAGTCACAATTCCTGGCCAACATGAGCCACGAGATTCGCACACCCTTGACCGCAATTATCGGGTACGGGGAATATCTGCTGGAAACAGACATGCCCGTGCAGGAGCGTGATCGTGCGATCAAAACGGTCGTGCAAACGGGCTACCATCTGCTGCAAATTATCAATGACATTCTCGATGTCTCGAAGATTGAAGCAGATCGGCTGGACGTGGCCTGCGAGCCGCTGTCGGTTTCGGATCTGCTTCATCAGGTGTGCGCGCTGCCGCAGCTGACGACTTCGGAGAAGGGCTTGAGCTTTGAAGTGGTTGCAGAAGGGTGGGTGCCCACAACGATCGTCAGCGATCCTCTTCGTTTGAAGCAAATCTTGTTCAACCTGCTTGGCAACGCGGTGAAATTCACCAAACACGGCGGCGTGACGCTTCGCGTCCGCTGCGACCGTGATCGCTCACGACTGACGTTCGCCGTTGAAGATACTGGGCTGGGAATCAGCGGCAGTGACCTGGAAAAACTTTTTTCCCCATTTGTACAGGCCGACTTGACGACAACACGTCGCTTTGGGGGAACGGGCCTGGGGCTCTATTTATCCAGAAAGCTCGCAGAAAGGCTGGGCGGCAGCATTGATGTGCGGAGTGAAGTCGGGAAGGGTAGTGTTTTTGAGGTCTATGTAGCGACCGGCTCTCTCGAAAAAATATCCGGGATCGAATCGCTGGCGGACGTATGCACACGCGAGAAAAGTGAACCGGCGGCGCTTGATGTTGCCGTTAGCGGAAGCGTTCTGCTCGTTGAGGACAGCATCGATAACCGGGAAATACTCTCGCTGTACCTGAGAAAATTTGGCGCGAACGTTCGGGTCGCCGTCAACGGGAAAGAAGCAATGGACGCCGCATTGGCCAGCCCGTTTGATTTGATCCTGATGGATGTGCAAATGCCCGAAATGGATGGCCTCGATGCAACCCGCAACATCCGAAAACTTACGAATGTCGCCCAGCCTCATATCATTGCCATGACCGCCAATGCCATGNNCGAAACCCGTCAACCGCAAGCAATTCGCAGAGCGAGTGCGGAAATATCTTTCTCCTGCGCCGACTCCGCACTAAATCGTAAGCCACGCGCCATTCAGGGCGTGCTCTGCTCGCCGTTGATATAGACGCGCTGGATCTCCCCCAGTGGTGTCACCGTCACCTCAGGCAATCCGACCTCTCGAAGCAGCGTTCGAAAATCCGAGCTGCCGGAAAAACCACGAAAGATTTCCTCAGTGGGGCAGGCGTCATAAATGGACAACCCGTTTTGATCGGCAACACAGACGTGAAAGAGAAGATTGGACTTCGGCACCATTTCAACGAGTCGTCGATAGGCTATGAGCAGTGCATCGGGATTACCGTTGAAGCGATAGTGGCCCATGAACATGGAAAATTCTCCATTGCTGAAATGACAAGCGTTTGCCGGTCGGCTCCGGATTTACGAAGTGTGATACTGATAATTTTCCCGCGAAAACGCCGGGATAAATCCGCAGGCGTACATGTTTCGCAGTGACGGGTTGGGTTCGTCGGCGATAGGTTCTCCCGTTTCCGTCGCAATCAATGAACAGCGTGCATCGACTGCCACCCGGATTCGCGCCGCCATGATGGCGCGGTGCGCATGTTGGCGCCGCGCCTCGGTACGCACGCCGCCGGCGCCAAGCCATGCAGAAGTTCCCTGAATATTGACCAGGCCGCCGCCGATGGCGATGCCGTCGAGTTTGGCAACGACGCCATACCAGTTTGGCGCGCCGATCGTGGCCGCGAACCAGGGCACCAGAAAGTCGGGAACGCCAAATGCGGCGCAGATCGCTTCACCCAGTGGAACAGCGTCCGCCCGATTCGCAATGTGAATCGAACATGGTGTTGGAACGTTCGGGACGGAATCCGAATTGCGCTGGAATTTGATCCATGCCTTACGATCCGGAGGCGATAATCCGCGCGTGTGCAACACCGCGCGAACCTGTCCTGCGTGACGTCCCGGCGACACGTGTGCCCACCAGTGCGTGACGCCGGCGGATCGGTAAAGGTCGATGACGTTATCGAGATCCGACTCGCTGAGGGGATCAACGTTTCCGAATCCAACAATGCGATTGAATTCCGGAGTCGGAAGACCCGGCGCAATCAGTGCAGTTGCGCCGCCGATGTCGCGAACTTCAAGGCCGAGTTCCCGTGCCACGTCCGGTGGCGCCAGCGCAAACCAGTTCCGGTAGGCACGGGCCTCAATTGCGTCGAGTTCCTGAATTGTCGAATCCAGCGGCGTTGGCACAGGTTGCGCGTCGTCGTGAATTACTTTTTCAGCGAACCGGAAAACGCAGCGACTTCACTGCCGTCGGCGGTGACAATGGTGTGGAATTCAACCGCCTTTTTTCCGTTAAAAGTGAACGTCACGTTTTCTTCCATCTTCTTTCCCTCGGATGTCCACGCGTAGTGCGCTTTCAGTGTTTTGTCGTCCGGCCATGAAATGATGTGGTCATGCACTTCGCCCATATTGGTTACAGCATACCAGTGCCCGGTATTCGTTTCCGGATCGACGCCCATGAGATCCGATTCCGCGATTTGCATCTGTTCATTCTTAGCGTTCATGTCGCACTTTACGCCGTTGCCTGCAGCGACTTTGGTGCAATTTAAGTCGAGGGAGAGGGCCGCCGTGGGTTGGCCGGGTTGGCTCAGCTGTCCTTTTCCGCTCCAGTGTCCCACCAGTGGATAAAAATGACTTGCTGCCGGTGCCGCTGCATCGGCCAGCACAGCAACGCTGGCAGTGCCAGCCACGACAACCAAGGCGGTTCGCAGGATGTTCTTCATGGTCTTGTTCTCCTCAGATTGGATGGGATTCCGGGTGCCGGCCGCGACGCCAGCTTTACGGTGTAAAGTAATTTACAGCGTAAACTTTACGATGTAAAGTGGGTCATGCAAAAAAAATCCACGACCCGAAAAGCGCATAAAACGAGAGAGCCGTTGACGCGTGACCGCATCGTCGATGCGGCGCTGCAACTCGTTGATAGCGAGGGCTTGGAAGGGCTATCTATGCGCCGGCTGGGTACGGCGCTGCGGGTGGAGGCCATGGCCATCTACCATCACTTCGCTAACAAAGGAGAAGTGCTGGACGGCGTACTCGAAAGGTTGGTTGACGAAGTCGTGTTGCCGCCAAAAGGGTCCATGCCTGCACTGGAGCGGCTGCGCCATTTTGCGCGTTCCTACCGCCAAATGGCGCTGCGCCACCCCAATGCCTTTATCCTCGTGCCGTCCCGGCGCTTCAGCACCGATCGCAATTTCGCGCGATACGAGAATCTTCTGGAAACGTTCCAGGAACTGGGTTTTGATGGCGCACTGTCTGCCCGCTATTTCCGGACACTGGCTTACTTTTGCAGCGGCGCAGGACTCGCGGACATCGCCAGTCGCGCGCAACAGCCCGATGCCACGCCCGTCGTCATGGAAGACTTCAACAATTCGCAGTACCCGCTGGTCATCGCTGTCGTGCCGCACCTGCGCGCGGGCAATCTGGATGCCGTGTTCGAGTTCGGACTCGAAATCATCATGCAGGCCATGACACGGGATTCGGAAGCGGCCCTCAAGCAGCGTTCCTGACGCCCTCGATTCTGGCGGAAAGTCAGTCGTTTGCTTTCAACCCCTGCGCGACCCCGTTACAATCGCACGCTTGGCGTAGCCCGAGTGGCGGAACAGGTAGACGCTACGGACTTAAAATCCGTTGGGGGAAACCCCGTGCCGGTTCGATTCCGGCCTTGGGCACCACGCACCGAAATACACTGACGCGGGACTGACACGATGGTTATTGGCGCAAACAAGGTTGTTTCCTTTCACTATCGCGTGGCGGAAGAGGGGCAGCCAGCGATGGAAGAATCGTTCGGTGGCGATCCGCTGGTGTATCTGCACGGCCACAAACAAATGATTCCCGGTGTGGAAGCTGCGCTCGAAGGCAAACAGGCGGGCGAAAAGTTTTCCGTGACGGTGGCTCCCGGACAGGCCTACGGTGAGCGAAATCAGAATGCAATACAGCGCATCTCGATCAGCCATGTAGTCAATCCAACCAAGCGTCCGATCAAGTTCAAGCCCGGCATGGTGGTTCAGGTGAATACGAATGAAGGGCCCCGCATGGTGGTCGTCGTGAAAGCCGGGTTGAAGACACTCGATGTCGATCTCAACCACCCGCTGGCCGGAAAGACGTTGACGTTTGATTTGGAAGTTGTCTCGGTTCGCGATGCGACGCCTGAAGAAATCGAGCATGGGCATGCTCATGGCGTCGGAGGGCATCAACACTAGCTTGGGGCCATTGTGTCCAAACTGCGAGTGCGCAGATGAATGTCGTTTACTGTGGTTACGATTTTTTCTGGAACGTACTGCAGGAAATCCTCGGCAGCGGCCACACGCTGCGCGCGTTGTATACCTATCGTACCGACGATCGATACGACTTCCACGAAAAGGTCACCGCACTGGCGCGCAGTGTCACGGCGCCGGTTCATTTGTCATCGATTGCGCTTCCAACGCTCAAACGTATTCCGGACACCGAACGCCAATTGCTGGTGTGCGCCGCCTATCCGTACAAAATCCCACCGGATGTCATTTCGTCTTTTGAATGCGCCATCAACGTTCATCCATCCCTGTTGCCGGAAGGCCGCGGGCCATGGCCTTTACCGTGGTCAATTCTGCGCGCGGATGAACGAACCGGCGTTACGTTGCATAAGCTGAGCGGCAGTTGGGATTCTGGCGAAATCGTGATGCAGCGCGATGTCGCAATCGGGCCGGACGACAATTTGGAAAGTCTTTCCGCAAAGATCCAGCTTTGCGCGGCGGTATTGATGGGTGAGTTTCTCAAGGACCCGGCAGCACGTTGGCGCGAAGCACGTCCCCAAGGCCCGGGGACCTACCAATCCTGGCCGAAAGAGGATGATCGCACGCTCGACTGGAGTGCCGGCATCGAGAGAATTCTCCGCGTCGTCCGGGCATTCGGAAAGTTTGAATCGTACGCATGGATTCAGGGACGCAAGTGTCTCGTGCGTGACGTAGTGGTGTGGACAGAGTCCCACGCGTACGAACCGGGAACGGTTGTCCATGTCATGAATCGCGAACTGGTCGTGGCGGCAAGCGACGGCCTCGTTTGCATTCGGGATTTCGAACCCGTGCGTACTCCGTGACGTCCACAATCCAACAACGCGAAAAGAATTCAGTCACCCTTCGCTGGGTCCGCGACGTACTTCGGTTTTTCTATCCCTACATTCGTGTCGATCGGCTGCGCATCGTGGCCTTGTGCGGATTAAGTCTGGTGACCATTGGTACTAATGCGTTTCTGATCTGGATGCTGGGACACGCGGTTTCGCAAATTGCCGGCGGAGAATATCAGGCGCTGGAGCGAACACTCATCACGATTGGTGTCGTGGTGCTGATCAACCAATCGATCAACCTGACTTACTCGTACATATTTCAGACCGTCACACTGAGCTTCGTGGATCGCGTGCGCAGCCAGATGCTGGCGCACATCATGCGCGTTTCATTTCCAATCCTGTCGCGCTTCGATAAGGGCGACCTGATGTCGCGACTGAGCGGTGACGTCGATGCCATTCTGGCATTCGTGACCAACATTCCGCTGCAACTCTTCTCGAACGTGGTCGTCACGAGCGTGTACTTGTCGCTATTGATCTGGATTGACTGGCGGTTAACCGGGATTGCGCTGCTCATGGCGCCGGTGTTTTTTCTTTCACAGCGCTATATCGCACCGCGCACGGGCGCGGCGTCGCGAAATTTTGTGAAAGAGCGCGTCAAGCTTGTGAGCGCCGAAGAGCAGACCTTGAGCAATCTGCGCGGAATCAGCGCATTCAACGGTGAGGAAATTATTCGGGCTGAACATCAACAGCAGTTCTCCGTGGCGCGAAGCTGGGCATTCAAACTTCGTCGCATTCGCATCAAGTACAACACCGTTTCGGTCATTCTTTTGTATATTGCCGGTGTCATTGTTGTTTACAGCGGAATATCAAGCATACAGTCAGGGCGTCTCGCGATTGGCAGCCTGGTCAGTTTCCTGATGTATGCGCGCTTCATGGTGCAGCCGGTGCGGGGGATTGCGCGTATCCCAACTCAGTTGGAGCGCAACCGCGTGTCCGCGGACCGGGTCATGGAAGTCATGTGGTCACCACCGGCAGTACAGGAGGCCGCGGAGGCGCCGCCGTTGAAGGTTAGCGCGGGGCGAATCGATTTTGATTCCGTCACGTTTACCTATCCAAACAGCCCGGGACCTGTCTTTGAAAATTTGTCGCTCACGATCGGGGCGGGAGAGTGCGTTGCACTGGTCGGCCCCAGCGGCTCCGGAAAATCCACGCTGGCTGGACTGGCGTTGAGGTTTTTTGATCCGGATCAGGGTGAGATTCGTATCGATGGTACGAATATTCGCAGCGTGGCACTGCGATCGTTGCGCGAGAATGTCTCGATTGTTTGGCAACAGCCCTATGTGTTCAACGGGACGATTCGCGCGAACCTGCGGCTTGCAAGACCCGATGCGACCGAGCAGCAGATGCGCTCAGCGTGCGAAGCAGGGCACGCATGGGAATTTATTTCGCAGCTTGAGTCGGGCCTCGATACGGTGATTGGTACGCAAGGCGTCAGCTTGTCGGTCGGACAAGTCCAGCGTCTCGCCATTGCCCAAGCGTTCCTGCGCGACTCGCCCATCATGATCCTCGATGAAGCGTCATCTGCACTGGACAGTCGTTCGGAGCAAATGGTGGTCGAGGCATTACAGGCCCTGCGACGCGGACGAACGACGCTCATAATCGCCCATCGCTTCTCAACTGTGCGCACGTCAGACAAGGTGGTTCATTTCAACGGGGACGGAACGGTTTCGCTGGGTACGCACGCGGAGCTGATGCAGTCGCATCCGATGTACCGCACTTCGGTTGAGTGGCAGACCGGATCCGGGTAAACGCGCGCTGCGATTTCTCGGGCTTCACAAACAACAAGGCCGTCGTGTGAACGACGGCCTTGTTGTTATTGCAGTACGGCTTAGTGTTGCAGTCTAAGCGTAGCTGGCGAGTTCGCGAGGGGATTTACATCCCGCCGCCACCACCACCGCCTCCACCACCGCCGCC
>DKAR01000214.1 GCA_002450895.1 Proteobacteria bacterium UBA6921 | reverse complement strand
CGGCGGTCTTCTTCATTTTCATCAACACGCGCGCGGAAACCTCCGGCGGCGCCATCTTCTTGCCATTGGCTTCCACCCACGCGTCGCCATTGTCGGCGCCAACGATCTTGTACGGCACCATGCCGACGTCGCGCTTGACGACGTCATCACTGAATTTTCGACCGATCAGCCGTTTGACGGCGTACATCGTATTTTGCGGATTGGTGACCGCCTGGCGTTTTGCGGACTGCCCGACCAGCACTTCACCTTCATTGGCAAAGGCCACAATCGATGGCGTGGTGCGGTCACCCTCGCTATTTTCGATTACGCGCGGTTTGCCGCCTTCCATGACGGCCACGCACGAGTTGGTGGTGCCCAAGTCAATTCCGATAATCTTGCCCATCGTTGTCTCCGCTAATTTTCCTGTTTTATGTTCAATATCTGTGCCTACGAAACCCTAAATGGGGTCGCATACCCTTGCTTCAAGTCTGTTTTTCGCCACCGTGGCTTCCGGAGTCGGACGCTGCCGCAGGTGCCTTTGATACAACAACCCGGGCGGGTCGTATCAGCCGATCGTTCAGGACGAATCCTTTTTGGTACACCGCAATAACGGTATTGGGTGGCTGCTGATCTGATTCCTGCACTGCCATGGCTTGATGCAGCTCCGGATTGAACGGCGAATTCAGTGGATCGATTTCTTTCAATCCGAACTTTGCCATCGCAGCGTCGACCATCTTTAAGGTCAGCTCGATCCCTTCGCGCAGTTTGGTGGCGTCAGCGACCTCTCCAGTCGCAGCCTGGATTCCCATTTCCATGCCGTCGCGAACCGGCAGCAGTTCCTGGAAAAAGCCTTCGAGCGCGAACTTGCGTGCCTTTTCCACTTCGCGCTCGCCGCGGCGTCGAACGTTTTCGACTTCAGCTCGCGCGCGCAACATCTGTTCGTTGGCGTCGGAGAGCTTGGCCTCGACGTCGTCGTACATCATCCGCAGACTTTCATAGTCTGGGCCGGACGTCGATGCCGAATCCGCGGTTGGCGCCTCGCCCACGTTTTCCGAGGCCTCGATATTGGCTGTATTTTGATCTTTGGTTTCCATCCTCAAATAAATCCCCTGGGGTCGTGTGCCCTTGACTGCCGCATATGGGGGCAATTAGTCCTGATTCAAGGCGGCCGTTAAAAGCCGCGCCGTGACATCAACTATAGGTATTACTCGCTGGTATTCCATGCGCGTCGGGCCAATGACGCCCAGCACGCCCACGACTTGCCCATCGACGCTGTACGGGGCGGACACAACGCTGCAATCGCCCAGTACCTGGTAGCCGGATTCCTCACCGACAAATATCTGGACCCCCTGCGCACGCATGACCTGATCAAACAGCGAAATCAGGTGCCGCTTCTCGTTGAACGCCTCAAAGAGCTGGCGCAGTCGATCAAGATCCGCCATTTCGAGGTAGGTCATCAGGTTCGTCTGGCCCGCGACCACCATGTCCGCCTCGGCCTCCGAATCCAGCGCCTTCGCCGCGATCTCGCAGGCGGTGGTCATAATCTGGTCTGCATGGCGCCGCGTTTCTTCCATGTCGCGAACCAGCGCGCCCTTCACGGCACTAAGGCTCATCCCGGAGTAGTGCTGGTTGAAGTAGTTCGCCAATCGCTGCAATTCATCACGCGAAAATGGGCGGTCGGTATGAATTACACGGTTCTGAATTTCCGAATCATTCATCACCAGAATGACCAAAATCCGATTTTCGGTCAGGGGCAAAAACTCAACGTGCTTTAACGAATTCCGTTCGGGTCGTGGCAAGGTCACCAAACCCGCCATCTTAGTAATTCCCGACAGCGTCGACGAGGCACGCTCAAGCAGTTCAAGCGGGCTGGCGTCTTTGTGGAACTGGCGCTGCAGGTCCAGAACCTCCCGCGATTCCAGCGGCTTCACGGTAACCAGGCAATCGATAAAGCAACGGTATCCCTGTACCGTGGGAATTCGCCCCGCCGACGTATGCGGAGCCTTTACGAATCCCAAATCCTCGAGATCCGACATCACATTCCGAATAGTCGCGGGACTCAGGTCCAAGCGCGAATCACGTGAAAGCGTCCGCGAACCCACTGGCTCGCCGCTCTGGATGTATCGTTCGATCAGCGCTTTCAGCAATTGCTGCGCGCGCTCGCTCAACGCTGGATATCCCACAAAACCACCCACAAACACTGTTTGAAGCTCGGCGATACTTACTCTGCAACGCCTTGATAAATCGTCAGTCGAAACGCCAGTCTGCGTATCGGCTGGCACTCCCGTTAGTGGAGTGCTAACGCACAATAAAACATTGGGTCGTTGGGGTGTCAAGGCAAGCCCGGCTTGATGATTCTTTGTCGACGCACCAGGCACCGGATGGCCACAGTTTGGAATTGCTTAAATCAACATGCTAACGTGTTCGGAAATTTTGGCGACGACCGCTTGTCTTTCCGCCTTTGTTGGGCCGCGAGTTGCGGCAGCATCACCTGTAAAAGCACGGAAGGAACCGGTACTAAATGACTAAAAAGCCTCACTTTGAAACCGTTGGAATCATCGGCCGTTATGGCGATTCAGCCGTCAGCGCGACCATCATGGAGCTCAGCGATATTCTGAAGAGCCATGGGGCCCAAGTGCTTCTGGATGAGGGCACGGCAGAGCTCGTCCGTGACCACAAACTGGAAGTTGCCAGCCGGCAGACCATTGGCAAGCGCTGTGATCTGGTTGTCGTTGTCGGCGGTGACGGAACCTTGCTGAATGCGGCCCGCTCGCTAATTGATTACAACGTGTCCATTCTGGGCATCAATCGCGGGCGCCTGGGGTTCCTGACTGACATATCCCCCGCACAGATGAGTGAGCGCCTGCACGAGGTCATGAGCGGAAATTTCGTCGCGGAAGACCGCTTGTTACTACACACGTACATCGAGCGCGACGGCGAACATATCAGCGAGAGCACGGCGTTTAATGACGTCGTCGTCCACAAGTGGGACGTCGCGCGCATGATCGAATTTAGAACCTATATCAACGACAAGTTCGTGCACCTGATGCGATCCGACGGCTTGATCGTCTCGACGCCTACGGGTTCAACTGCCTATGCACTGTCCGGCGGTGGTCCGATTCTTCACCCCGGTATTCACGCGGTCGTTTTGGTGCCAATTTGCCCACATACGATGAGTAACCGACCGCTGGTCATTGATGCGTCCAGCACGATTCGAATCGAAGTGAGCGACCACACCCGCTCCCCGGCGCAGATCACCTGCGACGGACAAATCAACCTGGGCCTTGTTTCGGGCGATCGGGTCATCATTCGCAAGAAGGACTTGCCGATCCGGCTTATTCACCCGAATGACCACAATTACTTTGACGTACTGCGTGCAAAGTTGCGGTGGAGCGAGACTCCCACCTAATATTTCAGGCGCGCGCTGCGCGCCCTAACCGCTGTGGGTCGTCTATGTTGGAACGCATTTCGATCAGCGATTTCGTCATCGTCGATCGCCTCGAGCTCGACATCCGACCCGGGCTGACGGTCCTCACCGGCGAAACCGGCGCCGGAAAATCGATACTTCTTGATGCACTGGGGTTCGTGCTCGGCGATCGGGCCGATGTTGGAATTCTGCGTCCCGGCGCCGAACGCGCCGACGTCAGCGCGATCTTTGATATTCGCAAAGTTCCGGAAGCAAACCGCTGGATCATTGACCACGAGCTCGATGCCGGAGACGAATGCATTCTCCGCCGCACACTCGGTGCGGATGGACGCTCGCGCGCCAGCATCAACGCACAACCGGTTCCAGTCACGCTTCTGCGCGAGCTCGGCGAACTGCTCGTCGACATTCATGGACAGAACACCCATCAGTGGCTGCTCAAACCCGCTGCCCAACGAATTACTCTCGACGACTACGCAGCGCACAGCAAGCTTTTGGGGTCGCTGGCAGAAATCTACGAAAAATGGAACACGCTCAAAACGCGCATCGATACGCTGCAGACTTCGGCCGCAGACCGCACGGCTCGACTTGAACTCCTGCGCTTTCAGGTCGGAGAACTGGTCGAACTCGATCTTGGGGAAAACGAGACAGAGGAGCTCGACCTGGAACATTCCCGCCTCAGCAATGCCGCGCGACTGCTGGAAGGCGCCGAACGCACGCTGCAGTCACTCGATGGTGATGATGAGAGTGCGATTGCCCCCGCTATGGACAAACTCGCATCCGAATTGGAATCGCTCGCACAGGTTGACCCGGCATTGCGCAACGCCGCGGAGCTCTTCACCAACGCGTCGATCCAGCTCGGCGAAGCGGGACGCGAACTTCGCGCCTATCGTGATGGACTCGATCTCGACCCGGAACGTCTTCATACCGTGGAAGAACGCATCGCGTCGATTCATACGCTGGCGCGCAAACACCGCGTTGATCCAAAGACGCTGGCTACCCATTTCCAGCAGTTGCGGCGCGAGCTCGAAGAATTTGAATCGGGCGACTACAACCTCGATGCGCTGCAACAGGAGCTGAAAGAACTGGAGTCCACGTATCGAAACGCAGCGACACAGTTGAGTGCAAGCCGCGTACAGGCCGCAGCCACACTTTCGGCCGTCGTCACGCGAAGTCTGCAAACACTGGGCATGCGCGGTGGCGAGTTCAAGATTGAAGTCACGGAGCGTCCGGATACGTTTTCCCCCCATGGCACGGACCACATTGAATTCCTGGTACAGGCCAATCCGGGACAACCCCTCCGCCCGCTGGCCAAAGTTGCATCCGGAGGAGAGTTATCGCGCATCAGCCTTGCCATCGAGGTTGCAACGGCGCAAACGACAGGGATTCCGACGCTGGTGTTTGACGAAGTTGACGCTGGCGTGGGGGGTGGCGTGGCGGAAATCGTCGGTCGCAAATTGCGCGCCCTGGCGAAACACCGGCAAATTATTTGCGTCACTCACCTGCCTCAGGTTGCCGCACAAGGAGAGCAGCACTGGACTGTCACAAAAAATGCGCGCGGTGGTACCACACGCAGTTCAATTGCGGTGCTCGGCGATGACGCCCGGATCGATGAAATCGCGAGAATGTTGGGTGGTGTCAAGGTCACCGCGCAGACAAAATCCCACGCGAAAGAAATGCTGCATCAGGCCAACGCCTGACCGAGCTACTTGCTCTTGGCGCGGCAGTCCGCGCAGATGCCATAAATATAGAGATTGTGGTCGGTCATCGCATACCCCATGCGCTGCGCGATATCACGCTGCCGGGCTTCGATCGTTTCGTCCACAAATTCATCAACCTTGCCGCAACGCACGCACAAAATGTGGTCGTGATGCTGACCCTGGTTCAGCTCGAATACTGCGTTGCCGCCTTCGAAGTTATGACGGCTCACCAACCCGGCGGCCTCAAACTGCGTCAGGACGCGGTACACCGTAGCGAGTCCAACATCTTCCCCCGCATCGGCCAACGACTTGTACACTTCTTCCGCGCTCATATGACGCGACCGACCCTGCTCCAGCATTTGCAGGATCTTCATGCGTGGCACCGTGGACTTCAGGCCCGCTTTTTTTAGGTCGTCACTTACCATGGCAAACCGGTTCTCGCTATAATCTCCCGCTCTTTCCCCATGACACTACAAAACGCGATGCGCTTCAAACTGATTCTTGCTGCGGTAGTCCTGTTCATCGGCGGATGTTCGATTTACAAGCTCGACATCCAGCAAGGCAATATCGTTGAGCCCGCGCAGCTCGAAAAACTGAAGGTCGGCATGGACAAAGGCCAGGTGAGATTTCTCCTCGGCACGCCGATGATCACCGATCCCTTCCACGAAAATCGCTGGGACTACGTGTATAGCCGTCGCCATGAAGACGGAGAGCGCGAAATGCACCGCGTCACGGTGTTCTTTGAGAAAGAAATCGTCGCCAAGATCGACACCTCAGCGTACGTACCGCCAAAGATGCCGGGAAGCACTCCCGCCCTGGTAAAATAGAATTACCGTTCGCGCGTGGTCTGTGATCGTCGCTTTGGCGTTCCACGTGCGGCCCGTTGGCGTCGCGCCTGTTTTGGATCCGCGACCAGCGGTCGATAGATTTCAACGCGATCGCCCGGGTTTAACACCGTCGCCATCGTGCCGCGTTTTCCAAAAACGCCGATCGAAGCATTTGCAATATCAATTTCCGGAAAGCTATTACCAATTCGGCTTAGTCGAATCGCATCTGCGACCGTTGCCCCGCGCTCGAGCTCGACCGCCAGAATTTCCTGCCGATCCGGCCGCGCGTAGGCGACTTCGACCTGGATTTTGGACTCAGCCATACACCTGTTGCGCCCGTTGGCAGAACGCATCGACCAACGTGTTGGCGATATGGCTGAACGCCGGGCCAATGGCGAACTCCACTAACCGGTTATCGAACGAAAACTCCAGGTCCAGGGCAATCTTGCACCCCTCGTCGCCGATTGCGTCGAAGCGCCACAGTCCCTCGAGGTGCTTGAAGGGCCCTTTGACAAGGCGCATTTCGATCATCTTGTCCGGTTGCAACCGGTTCAAGGTAGAAAAAGCCTTGTTGAAAGCCCCGTGCGCCACGGTGATTTCCGCGTGAACTTCATCGCCGTTGCGGCTGATTGTTCGCGATGCGCTGCACCACGGCAGGAATTTCGGGTACGCGTCGACGTCGTCGACCAGCGCGTACATTTGCGCGGGGGTGTAGGGCAAAAGCGCTGATTTCTTGATCACCGTCATAACGTGGAGATGATACCACCGCGGCGGGTCCGTATAATCCGCGCATGGCGAAACCCAAGGACAAAGATGCAGGCGGGACGATTGCGCTGAACAAAAAGGCGCGTCACGACTATTTCATCGAGGAAAACTACGAGGCCGGACTGGCGTTGCAGGGCTGGGAGGTCAAGTCGTTGCGCGCCGGTCGCGCGCAGATCAGCGATGCCTATGTGCTACTGAAGGACGGAGAGGCTTTCATGTTCGGCGCGCTTATTACGCCGTTGCAGACGGCCTCGACGCATATTCAGCCGGACCCGACCCGCACGCGAAAACTGCTGCTGCATCGTGAAGAACTGACCAAATTGATCGGCGCGGTGGAACGAAAAGGCTATGCCCTCATTCCGCTCGCGTTGTACTGGAAACACGGCCGCGCCAAACTCGATATCGGTTTGGCCAAGGGCAAAAAACAATTCGACAAACGTGCCACGGAAAAAGAACGCGATTGGCAGCGCGACAAGCAGCGCATCATGAAATCGCGCAATCGCTGACATCCGTTTCGATCGCGCCCACTACCACCGATTCCCTGTGCCAAGGCGCACGTTCGCGCTGAGCATTGCGCCGTCCGGCAATGTCTCGACACTCACCAACAACGGCGTGCCGATGAATGCGTTGTAAATCCAGCGCGTCAAAAAGTTTCCCAGCGCTGCACCCACGAGAACGTCGGTCGGATAATGCACACCACCTTCAACGCGCGCATACGCCGTCGCGGACGCAAGCAGCGTCGCGCCCCAACTCACTGTGGTGCGCAGCGTGGTGTTCATCGGAGTGACAGACAGGTTCTCGCGAACCAGCGCCGCATTGGAAAATGCATCGGAACTGTGGCCGGATGGAAAGCTCGACGCCTCGCCATTCCCGGGTCGTTCACGCCCCACGGCGGACTTTACTGAGCTGGTCGCTGCCTTGGTCGCAAATTCCGCGGAAAACTCGACAGCAAACCCGCGCGCCTTGTTCGCGGCGATTTCGTCCGCGCCGTTCCCGCTGGGCGTCAGCAACAGTGTAACGAGCTGCAAAGTACGTGTAGCCTGGCGCGTATCATCACTGGCATCGCGTGCCGCTTTGGCTGAACCAAAAACGGGTGTACGCCGACTGAGAGATCGCTCGATTTTCTTGTCACTTTGCGAGAGAAAAATCGCCACCGCGCTTGCCACCGGGACCCAGGTCAACGGATCCACCGCAGCAATCCCCGCAGCGTCGACAACCCGGTCCAATCCGGGACGCAACGTCGCATCCTCACCCCACGCGCGACCGTCGTTCATCGTGCCGCAGGCCGACAGCATAAAAACCAACCCGGTTGCTACAAAGGCTAGCCACGGTTTCCCATGCGGCTTGAATAGAAGAGGGTTCGCTCTCATGACCTGAGAATAGGCTTGATCATCAACGACCAGAATTCGTGATATTCGCCAGTCTGCTCATGGCGCTGAACCTTTCCATCGCGTAAACTGTCAGAAGTTTCATCCCAAGGGGGCGACCGGTTTCGACGTGGGTCACAAAACCTAAGGGGCATGCCGAGGGTGCAAATGACCTCGTAAATCCTGTTTGCAAACTATAGACGCCAACGACGACGTCTACGCTCTGGCCGCTTAGTCGGCTAGCCCTCTGACCAAAGCCGTGCTTGTGCGTTTGGCGTTCGCGTAAGCGAACATTCAGAGGTCGACTCTCACAAGATCGCGCCAAGACTCGTCCGTGGTGGCGGCGCTAAAACCTAAGCGGACTCGCTTCCGGTGTTCCCTGTCTTTCGGGATAGCCGGCGGTTAAACTCTAAAGAAAGACTACGCATGTAGAACCAAGGGCGGAGGGCTTGCGGACGCGGGTTCGATTAACACAATGGTCGCCTTTGCTCGTAAGGGCAAAGTGAAAACGGGGCTCACATCGGTGAAACCTNNAATTCCCGCCGCCTCCACCAAATATCGGTCCAAGGCAGTACAACGAAGCCCGGCAACCCCGGGCTTTTTCTTTGCGACCTTAGGAAACCGAAATATTGCCAGGCTCACTCCGCTTTAAATTATCAGCAGTCGATTGGAAACAACCAAGCGATGGAGTGAAACGCGGTCGTACTTTTGCATAAATCGATTCCGTGTTGGGCCACTCGCGACACCCTTTCGAAGTGCCCAAAACTCGAACCCTGCTGCAAGGAACCGAGGGCGTCGAAAGTATTTCAACGCCGAGGCTCAATCCCGTTGAACGAACCTTAAGATATGCGCCGTGCCGTGCGTGCAATTGCGGTGAATGCAACTTCATTACAAGCGGTGATCGTCGAATTGGTTCGCTTCCGAATTTAACGCGCCGGGCTGATCTTTCGAAGCGAAGAGCTTTCGTCTAACAATGCAAAGTAGCGCGTCCTGATCGAATGCAGTGGGAGCTAGTGATACGATCAATCTGTCCTTTGGAATTCACTTGTGAATATTATTGAACTCACTTTGGCGCTGATCTTCGTCGTCGCTCTCGTTGGCGCCGCGGCGCGCCGTGTTCCCGTGCCTTTGCCTATTCTGTTAATTCTGGCGGGCGTGGGCTTGAGTTTTGAACCTCACCTCGCGTCGTTTCGGTTGGATCCCACGGTATTCTTCCTTCTGTTTATTCCTCCGCTGCTGTTCGCCGAGGGATGGCAGTTCCCGAAACGGGAATTTGCCGTGCTGAAGTATTCCATCCTGATGCTGGCGTTTGGGTTGGTTTTTGCCACGACGCTCGTCGTTGGTTTCATTGTCCACTGGCTGATCCCATCCCTGCCGCTGGCCGCTGGCTTTGCATTGGGCGCAATCGTTTCCCCAACGGACGCCGTTGCAGTTGCCGAAGTAACGCGCAAGATGAAGCTGCCTTCCCGAATGGTCGCCGTACTCAATGGCGAAAGTCTGATTAACGACGCATCCGGTCTGGTTGCGTTCAAGTTTGCCGTGGCTGCTGTGGTAACCGGCGCGTTTTCAGTCACTGATGCCGCTATGGAGTTCGTCATGATGTCCGGTGGCGGAACCATCGTCGGCCTCGTGGTGGCGTACGTCATCCAATGGTTGCGACTGCAATTGCAGCGCCGCGGAATGGAAGATCCGGCCGTGCAGATCGCGTTGTCTCTCCTGACGCCATTTGCGGCATACCTTGCCGCTGAAGAATTGCACGTTTCCGGCATTCTTTCGGTTGTCGTTGCCGGAATTTACGCGGGCATCGACGACAACAAACACCTGACATTGGAGACACGCCTCAAAGCGTGGAGCGTATGGGAGATGGTGCTTTTTCTGTTCAACGGCCTGGTATTTGTACTTCTGGGATTGCAGTTTCAGGACGTCATAAAAGGAATATCGGGATACTCCTGGAACACGCTGGCGTTCAATGCACTGGTCGTTTGCATCACAGTTGTCGGAGTTCGAATGATCTGGATCTTTCCCGGATCACGCATCTCTCTTTGGCTAAATCGTTTGCACTATCCCAATCTCACACCACCGCGTCGAAGCGATGTATTCGTGGCCGGGTGGGCTGGAATTCGTGGCGCGGTAACGCTGGCTGCAGCATTATCACTTCCACTGATGTCGGGTGACTCCCCCTTCCCCGATCGCGCGTTGCTCATCTTTCTGGCGACCAGCGTCATTGTATTCACTCTGGCCGTCAATGGTCTTTCCCTGCCGATCCTGATCAAGTACTTGCGGGTTGCGGATGACGGATCGATCGAGCGTGAGGAACGCAATGCGCGCATCGCCATTGCGAATGCCGCGGTTGATCTGCTTCGAAATCAGTTGCAGCACCAGGATGAAATTGCAGACCGCGAATTTACTCAGGCTCTCATTGGTGAATATCAGCGACGCGTCGAACATGCGGGCGAGACATTCATGTCTGACTCCGGATCCGCACAGCGAATGGCCGCGGAACGAGCCATGCGTTTGTTCGCGCTTGGCGCAGAACGATCTCGCCTTCACGATCTTCGAGATGCACACAAGATCAATGAGCACGTGCTTTTCACGATTCAGCGCGAACTCGATTTTCGGGAAGCGAGTCTGGCAATGGCCGTGACGCGCCGGCCTGAACCCACAGAATGAAATCGCGGCGAACCTTGATTGCCGCCTAGCGTCGGACCTGGCGCGGTGACTGATTTAGCAACAACCAGTACAAACCCAGTTGTCGAACCGCCTCGATGAACTGATCGAAATCGACTGGCTTGCGAATATAGCTGTTTGCGCCCAGCTGGTAGCTCGAAATAATGTCGCGCTCTTCGTTTGACGTCGTGAGTATGACAACAGGCTGCAACTTGGTACGGTCGTCGCTACGTATCTTTTTAAGAACTTCCAATCCGTCGACTTTAGGAAGTTTAAGGTCAAGCAGGATCAGTTCGGGAACTTGCGATTTATCACGCTGCGAGTAGGTACCGTCGCAAAACAGATAATCCAGCGCCTCGGCACCATCCCTCACAACGGTAACTTCATTCGAAATATTGTTCTTCTTGAAGGCACGAAGCGTCAGCGCTTCATCGTCGGGATTGTCTTCCACCAACAAAATCGAATGATTAGATCCGTTCATGAGTCCCATCCACGTTGTTTTCTTTGCTTTAACCCCGGTGACCGACAGGCCACCAATGACACGACAGGATGACCACAAAATTAGTCTTCCTTGCGCAGATCTGCGATACCGGCTCGTGGCCTAACTAAAAGCATGTGCCCGTAGAAAATTGAAACAAACTCTGCCCCGATGCCCCACGCTGCGTGAACAAAGAATAGTGCAGGTTTCGAGCCTCAGCAAATGGTCAAGGCTTGGACCGGCAATCGTCGCCAGAACAGAAAAAATCGTTATATCTTCAGCGCATTTGGACAACTATGCGCCAGAGCACCGGCCGCCGCATGCCGAAATCGCCCAACCGATCAACTTAACGCTTGGGTATTTGGGGTATTTTTGCTTATACTGCGACCCTCCATGGGGCAGTCACAAAACAAAATATCGACGGAAGGCGCGATGCACCCGTTGAACATACTTCACCTCGAAGATGATCCGTTCATTGCGGAGCTCACACAGCTTGAGTTCATGCGCAACAATATTCCCTGCCATTGGGTAACCGCGGATTCAGGTGCTGCCTACATTGCGGCGCTGAATGACCAGAAATTCGACGTCATCCTTTCGGATATGAGTGTTCCAGGAATTGACGGAGCACGTGCGTTACAGGTAGCAAAGACAAAATGTCCGGGTGTTCCGTTTGTTTTTGTTTCGGGAAATGATGATTCAAACGTGATTCATCGCTGCCTTGACCAGGGTGCCGCGGACTTTATCAACAAGGATCAACTCTGGCGCCTGGTTCCCGCGATGCGGACCTTGCAACTACTTTCCTGAGCCATCCGGCGTCGACTCGACGTCACATTACACTTGTCGTTTTCCATCTCGCGAGGTTGAATTCAGCTTGCCTTGCGGCGCCGCGACACCGGACGGGCAGCACTTGCATCACGCAATTTTTCAATTACGAAACGCTGAACCATCGTCCACGCATCTTTCGTTGAGCCTGCGATATGCGGCGTCACGATCAGATTACGATGACGTTGCGCGTATCGAATCAGCGGGTGATCATGCGCGTGGCGTTCAAAGCCGATTTCGAACTCACCATCCAGCACGTCAACTGCCGCGCCCGCGAGGACCTTATTGTTCAATGCCTCAATAAGCGCATTGGAATCAACAAACTCGCCTCGTGCGGTATTGATAAAATAAGAACCCGGCTTGAAGCGCGAAAACAACGCAGCATCAAACAAATGATGATTGCCTTCCGCGGGGCCTGCATGCAGTGAGATCACGTCGTTCGCGGCAACGAGTTCCTCCAGCGTTCGAACCCGGGTGTAGGGCCACGAGGCATCGTGAACGATGCGTGGGTTGTAATAGGAAACGCGCATGCCCATCGTGTGGGCGTACTGCGAGACCAAACGTCCGAGTCGCCCCATACCGACGATTCCAAGTGACATTCGCGACAACATTGCCGGGCCGCCAAAATCCGTGTGCCCCCAGGCGCCTTGCCGGGTGAAATCGGTCGCACCCAGGAGGTTTCGCGTCAACGCCACAATCAATCCGATGGTCATCTCGGCCGTTGGCGTAATTGAATTCAGAAAGTCCGTTTCATCACGAAGAGAGACGACATCGATACCCCGCCGCTTTGCCTCCTCAACATCAATATGCGGCGTGGCGATCGTGGTAGCTACGATGGCCTCGAGCTTCGGAGCATGTTCGATTACATCGCGATCACACCGGTAACCCATCGGCGCGAAGAGGATCTGACACTCACTCAGCAACTCCGAATTCAAGTGATGCGGATCATGCAAAGTTGTGACGTCAAACAGATCCTTCAGTAGCGCAAGATTGTCAGCGGTAAAATTCAATACGTTGTAATAGATTGTTTTCTTTTTCATTGGCGGAATTTGGTTTTGTTGATTTCTGTGCGTTGTATCAGCTTCAGAGCGCAGTGGCTGCCCCGCTACTCAGAATGAGGCAGGTTAATGTCACTGTTGCGACGTTTCGATGGACCACGAAACCTTCGGAGCAAAATAGCCCTGATTGATTTCCTTTTCGTGCATCTGCAGCTTTTGTATTAGATGAGTCGCTGTATCGGACAACATAGACGGCAACAGACCCAAAGCACGCAGGTGTGCATTTTTTGGTTTGTAGTACGCATTCCCACGTTGGGATCGCGGGTCGGAAATTCGTTTGATGGTTGCGTCAATACCACACTTGCCACTGGCACGCGCAATGGCCTCTGCCAAACCATTCAACGAGTACACTTCGGTAAAAAGATTCATTGGGCGATATTCGCCGATCGCAGCAGGATGATCGACCGCCAGGGCAATTGCCGAAGTGACATCGTCAACCGCCACAATTGGAACGTTATTTTCTCCATTCCCATAAACAGTCAATGGCACTCCGGCGACCGCTTCCGCGAAGAAACGATGAACGACGGAGCCAAAGATATCGTCGTAGCAAAACTGCGTTGCTAGCTCTGGAAATCCGCGACTCTCGGTCGGGTCAACTCCGTAGGCCACACCTGTGTGCAGCACGGTGCTGCGCAACTTCCAGGTCTCTGACGCAAATTGAATATTCATCGCATCCTGAGCCTGTGCAATGTGATGAAAAGAGGGTGGCCTCTTTGGAAATGGCACGCGATCAAATCGCCCGTTGTGTTCAACGTCGAGGTACCCTTCTTCGATATCGAAGTTTGGTGCGCCGAATTCTGCCATTGATCCAATTTTTACAAGGTGCGCGCCCGGGCAATAATTACGCATTGCGAACAACAGGGTCAGCGTGCCCGCAACCGCGTCGCGCTGCGTTTCAACGGCGCGATCACGATCCAGCATTGAAAACGACGAACTGGCTTGTCCTGCGCAATGGATGATCGCATCCGGCGACGTGCTCAAAAGCACGTGTTTCATAAAATCCGGGTCGCCCACATCACCCAATTTAATTTCGATACTTAGGCCGGTTGCGTCTTTCCATTTCTCAGCGCGTTCTTCAGGACGACTCAGCGGTAGCAGTGGCCGCACCTGGAGCTGCTCCATTTGCCGCCGCTTTGCAAAATTTTCGACGATCGTGACGTGATTCCCGCGCGCCGAAAAACGCAGCGCTGCAGGCCACCCCAGATACCCATCACCGCCCAACACAAGAATTCGCTTTGATCCCATGCGCTCGCACCGCTCCCGAAGTTTTTAGAAAAGTTACAACGAGGTAATTCGTCGCAATTTCGATGCCATGGGATGCCGGATCAATCAGGATGAGCTGACGGTCCTCGGTTACGGGAAATCTCGGAGGTTTGAACGCGGGCCACCCCTTCAAACGGTGACTTTCCGTCACTCGGAACCAAAATCACTGCGTCAAAAGTTTGGTTTGCGGCTGGAGAACGCCAATCTTCAGGCGCAATCCGCGGGGTATTGTTTTACTTGGTGGCTGAGCGCCACCGTTGGGAGTCACTCAAAGAGTTTCATTCAGGATCGTGCGACAGGGCGCCGATCGTCGATGAAAGCTGCTGGAGTTGTTTTCGACAGGCATCTTCCATGTCGGCATTGATTTGCATGATTTCCTGGATCAGGTCGGCGATCCACTTGGCTTCGGTTTTCTTCGGCTCGACTGAGAAAAAGGTGTTCAAAAGCTCCTGGCGGTGGGTTTCCATACTTACGATTTCGTCCCAAGCGCCCTCTTCGACGCGGGTGAGCATGGAACGAGACCACGCGACGATGCTTTCCAACTCACCACGCCGCGAGTCGTCTATTCCTGACGGTGTACCACCACCGGAACTCCCGCTCGACTTTCTTGAAACCATAAGCGTCATGCAATTCCTCGAAATTCATCAGACGTGTTGCCCGCGATATTTCTAGTAACTTCCGCTGACTCAGTCGCGTAACGGCTTGGAGTGAACACACTTTAATGCCATGGCCAGAATCTGCGCATCGTGAAATACCGCAATTTGGGACGCAGGACTCAAACGATATTTTTTTGACGCTAAACAGCTGGCTCGAGGTTTGCAGTCGGCAACAACATGACTTGCTGGCCAAATTTTATTTCATGAGCAGACCCACGATCGAATCCGTGGAAGAAACGCCCGAACAAATGTTCGAGCGCGCCGTTGCGCGTCATCGTGAAGGTGCTCTGGAGGACGCCGCAAGTCTGTACCAGGCAATACTAGAGAAGCGCCCGAACCATTTCGACTCCATCCACAACCTTGGCGCAATCGCCGTGCAACTCGATCAACCGGCAAGCGCGTTGCCGCTTTTTGAGGCCGCACTAAACGCCGATCCATCACGCCATCAGTATTGGATCAGTTACATCGACGCACTTTTGAACGCCAACCGCCATGACGACGCGCGTGAAATGTTGTCAATTGCCCAGCAACACGGACTGGAGGGACCCGACGTCGAATCACTGCACCAGAGCATTCTAGAGTTCACTGCATCGCCAGCAGCAAAAGTGGGGGCGGTCAAAACAGACAATTCAGGCACTGAAAAGACCCAACCAACAATCCCCGCCTCAAACCGTGGAGCGAACCGCCACCAAAAATTTCCGCGTAGTGAGGAAGTGACTTCCCTTCTGAACTTGTTTCATCAAGATCGAATCGACGAAGCGGAACAGTATGCCCGCTTGATGACCGAACGTTACCCGGAACACGGAATCAGCTGGATGGTACTCGGTGCCACTCTAAAGCAGGCGGGGCGCAATGAGGATGCTCTCCAGGCAGCGATAAGGGCAGCACAACTGCTTCCCAACGACGTCAACGCACTGAGCAATCTTGGAGGTATCCAAACAGACTTAAACATGCTCAAGGATTCAGAAGCGAACTTGCGTCGAGCAATAAGCATCGATCCCGAGCATAGGCAGTCGCTTCACAATCTGGGCGCGACGCTGGTCAAGCTTGATCGCATGCTGGAAGCCGAAGAGGTATTACGACAGTCTCTAAAACATGAACCTCGAAATCTTCCGGCACTACAAAACTTGGCAACTGCGCTGAGATGTTTGGAGCAATACTCCAAGGCAGAAGAAGTTTATCGTCAAGCAATAGACATCGATCCTAATTCTTCTGAACTACATAACGCTCTTGGTGTAACGCTGCACCAACAAAGGCGTTGGAAAGACGCCGCCACCTGCTTTCAACGCGCATTTGAGCTGAAGCCAGATTTTGCTCTCGCGCTGAACAATCTGGGTATTGTACAGCAGAGATTAGGATTCCTAGATGCTGCGATAAATAGCTATCGGCAGGCATTGAAAATCGACAAGACGTTGATTGACACATATATCAATTGCAGCTCGGCCCTAGTTCAAGGTGGACAGTTGTATGAAGCTGTGGACTTGTGTGAGCAGGCGCTTCGACTATCGTCGAACAATCCACTCATCTTAACCAACCTCGGTGCCGCGCTACAGGACTTAGGGCATGTCCGAGCCGCGGGTGATTGCTTTCAGCACGCGCTGCATCAAAAACCTGACTTCGCAAGCGCGATGAGCAATCTCTTGTTCAATCGCAACTATGATCCGGATCTAAGTCCCGAAGCGGTTTTCGACACCTACCGAGAATACGACCAACGCTTTGGCTTTCCGCTGCGTGCAACCTGGAAGCCACACTTAAACAATCGCGACGCTAGCCGCCGATTGAAAGTCGGCTACGTTTCTCCAGATTTCCGAAAACACTCTTCTCGCCATTTTCTTGAACCGCTTCTGCAGCACCACGACAAAGATACGGTTGAGGTCTTCGCGTATTCGGAGCTTCTGCACGAAGACGAAGTCACCGCGCGCTACATGAATCTTGTCGATCACTGGATTCCGACTGTCGGCTTGACCGACGAGGCGCTCGCCGAGCGCGTTCGCAGCGATGGCATCGACATCCTGGTGGACCTTGCCGGTCACACCAATGGACATCGGCTGGGCGTCTTTGCACGCAAACCGGCGCCAGTGTCGTTGACCTGGATGGGCTACGGCAATACCACCGGCCTGTCGGCCGTCGACTATTTCCTGACCGACGACATTGCTGCGCCGCCCGGCAGCGATAATCTGTTTGCCGAACAACCGTTTCGAATTGCCAACCCGGACATCCCGTACCGCCCGGCGGAAGGCATGGGTGAAGTCTCTGAGCTCCCCGCCTTGACGGCCGGCCACATTACATTTTGCACTCTCACTAGACGAATACGCATCAATCACCGAACTGTGCGGGCTTGGTCAGAAATCCTGAAACGGGTGCCCGATGCGCGGCTGGTCGTCAACAGTCGGGATTTTCACGACACTACAGCCAAAAAGGTTCTCGAGGGAGAATTTGCCGCGCACGGTATCGCGCCCGATCGCCTGCAGATCGGTTGCCAGAGTCCGCCCTGGGATCTGCTGCGCCAAGTCGACATCGGCCTGGATTGTTTCCCGCACAACTCCGGAACCACACTGCTGGAAACGCTCTACATGGGTGTTCCGTACATCACGCTCGCGGATCGCGTCCGTGTTGGACGCATCGGCAGCTCGATGCTCCACAGCGTCGGCCATCCCGAATGGATCGCGCACTCTGAAGACGAATACATTGAAAAAGCAGTCGCTCTCGCGAGTGACCTGCCGACCCTAGCGCAGTTTCGTGCCGGATTGCGCAGCGAGATGCAAAGCCGACCACTGATGAACGAGATCGACTTCGCGCGCCGCATTGAATCGGCCTTTCGACAAATGTTCCAGCACTGGGCGAACTCTTCCACGAACATGCCCCGTACGAACGAACAGCAGTTGCAGGACGCGTTGAAATTGCACGAAGCCGGTCAACTTCAAGAGGCGGGTGAACGCTACCGCGCAATACTCGCTGTGGACCCCGATCACCCCAAGGCCAATTACAACTTCGGCGTTTTGGCAGTGCAGATGGATCATGCCGCAGCGGGACTGCCTTTCTTTCTGGCGGCGCTCGATGCCGAACCAACACGCGCACAGTTCTGGATCGGCTACATTGACGCACTTGTTCAAGCCGGGCAGCTCGATGAAGCGAGAAAGATTCTCGCACAGGCACGGCAACAGGGGCTCGAAGGGGAACAGGTTGACGCGTTGGCAGCATGCCTAGAATCGGCACAGGCGGTGCGAGGCAGCAACTCCGCATCACCGGAAGCAGCGGCAAGCAACCGGACTCCTCGTGCAATCCCGTCACTGAACTCGTCCGCGGCGTCGAGTGATCTTGCTTCATTGATAGCCCTTGTCAACGCCCAACGCTTCGCAGAAGCCGTCACGCTCGCCGAAACCGTCACTCGGCGCACGCCGGATGACCCCAAGGCGTGGATGACGCTGGGTATCGCGTTGAATCGATTAGGTCGTCCGGCGGATGCCTTGACTCCTATGCGGCGCTCAGTTGAATTGGCGCCAGGCGATGCCCATGCCCACTCGAATCTCGGCACAGTCTACAAGAACCTCGGACACCTCCACGACGCGATAGCGTGTTACCGGATAGCGCTGCAAATTGCGCCCGACTTTGGCGAAGCGCATTACAACCTCGGCAATACGCTGAAAGATCTGAGTCGCCTTGACGATGCGGTGGCAAGTTACCGGATGGCCGCGCGTCTGTTGCCCCAAAATGCGCTAGTGGTCGGCAATCTCGGCGCAGCACTCCACCAGCTCGGTAATCTGCGCGAAGCGGAAACACAACTGCGCCGCGCTGTGCAGTTGCAATCAGACTACGCGGACGCACACTTCAATCTAGGTATCGTTCTTAAAGCCTCCGGGCAACTCAAAGACGCTGAAGCGAGCCTGCAGCGCGCAGCGCTACTGAATCCGGATTTACTTCAGGCCCACCTAACGCTGGCCAACATTTACGACACCAGCGGACGTCTGCCGGAAGCCGCCGCGAGTCTTCAGCGCGCCTTGCAGTTGAAGCCGAATGATGCCGAACTGCATGCCGTGTTGGGTGGAGTGCAAACGCGGCTGAATCGCCCCGATGCGGCCGAGACCAGTTTCCGTCGCGCGCTGGAACTCAATCCCAACCTGGTTCAGGCATTGAACAATCTCTCCAATGTCCTGTTTCAGAGCAAGCACCTTGACGAAGCAGAAGAACTGCTGCGCCGCGCGCTGACGATAAAACCCGACTACGCCGACGCGCATTTCAACCTGGGCAACATTCTCATGGAACGCGCACGCTTTGCACCCGCGCGAGACCAATTTAAGCGTGCGGTCCAATTGGACCCGAATCATCTTCCGGCCCACCAGAATCTCGTGATCGCGATTGCGTACCTGTCGAACTACGAGGGACTTGTGGACGAGGCCAACAGCACCTTGGCACTCGCCCCAGATTCTCCCGCGACCTGGGAACAGCGCCTTTACGCATTTTCATATCACCCGGATCTGACGGCGGAGCAAATCTTCGCAGAGTTCGTCCGCTGGGGCGATCTACACCCGGTGCCGGTCGCAGACTTCTCCGGCCATGACCGAACGCCCGGTCGGCGGCTGCGCATCGGTTTTGTTTCCCCGGATTTTCGCAACCACACTTCCCGCTTCTACTTCTGGCCAATGTTCGCCAACCACGACCGTACCGTGGTGGAGCTGTTCGCGTATTCCAATGTGCTGAACGAGGACGATGCGACAGCGAAATTCAAGACGGCATTCGATCACTGGCGCAACATCCGCGGCGTCTGCGGTCAGGACGTCGCGCGAATGATTCGTGAAGACCGGATCGACATTTTGGTCGATGGCTGCAACCACATGCTGGACGACCGGCTGGACGTGTTCGCGTTGAAGCCGGCGCCAATTCAGGCGACCTGGCTGGGGGCGGCCTGGACTACCGGATTGAAACAGGTCGACTACGTGTTATTCGATCCGCATATTGCGCCCGAAGGCACGTTAGCGCGCGAGAAGATTGTGCGCCTTCCCCACTGCTTCATCGCGTATCAACCCGAAAACCAGGTTCCGACCGCACCGACACCCGCTCTTAAGAACGGCTACATCACATTTGGCTACTCAGGCAGATCCGAGCGACTGAATCACCACACGTTTCGCGTATGGGGCGAGATTCTGCGACGCATCCCGAACTCGAAACTGATTCTCGACTACCGTGGCTTCGCTGACCCGGAAACGCAAGATCACTACCGCAAGTTCATGCGCCGATGCGGCATGGACCCGAATCGCGTTGTGATGCGCTGCAGCGCAAAGATCTTCGAAGCGCTGAATGACTTTGACGTGCTGCTCGACAGTTTTCCGCACAGTGCGGGCACCATGGCACTGGACGGCCTGTGGATGAGTCTGCCAATGCTGACGTTGGCCGGGCGCCCGCCGTTGGGACGCATCGGCACGACTTTTATGACCAACATCGGCATGACGGACTGGATCGCGACAAGTCACGAGGACTACATCAGTAAGGCAGTCGAACACACCAAAGACATTGTAGCGCTCAATACCGTCCGTACCTCTGTACGTTCTCGCTTGCTGGCCTCCCCCATCATGGATGGCAAGGGATTCGCTCGTGTAGTCGAATTAGCCTATCGCGCGATGTACGAAGAGTGGGCACACTCCCACGCAGCTCAACCCGTCGGGATCGAGCAAAGACTCACGCGGGCCAGTTCACTATATACAGCCGTTCAACACAAGAACCATGTGAACAAGGACGGCGCTGAGGCGGGCGGCGGATCGGATCTCTCATCGCCCCAGGTCGATCACAACATCGCATCACTACTGTCGCTATTCCGGGACAATCGATTCGCCGAGGCAGAGACCCTCGCGCTCCAATTGACACAGCGATCCCCGCAAGATGGCATCGCGTGGAATTTGTTGGGCGCAACCCTGAAACAACTTGGACGCAACAACGAAGCGCACGAAGCCGCGGCCCACGCAGCCGCACTTCTGCCCAATGATGCAGATGTACACAACAATCTCGGAGCGATACTGAGGGACCTTGGCCAGCTCGATGCTGCGGAAAAAAGCTTGCGTCAGGCAATCCAACTTGCCCCACATCACGCTTACGCGCTCTCCAATCTTGGCGCAGTGTTGATTGACACACATCGCCTCAAAGACGCGGAAGACTTCCTGCTGAAGGCACGAAACATCGACCCGGCACTGTTAGATGCCCATTTCAATCTTGGCGTCATTTGTCACCGCGCCGGTCGAACAGAAGAAGCGCTGGATCACTTCTCTCACGCAGCCGAACTTGCCCCTACTAATCTGACAGTACTCGACAACCTCGGTCTGACGTTGACCATGCTTAAGCGCCACGCTGAAGCTGAAATGGCTTTCAAGAAGATTCTCGATATCAGTCCCAGCCGAGTCGATGCCGTTGTGAGCCTGGCCGGAAGCCTTTCCCTTCAAGGGCGCTTGTCTGAAGCGCGACAACAATGTGAAAGGGCCCTGCAATTGGCACCGGACAATCTGGTTGCGCACAGCCTTCTGGGGAACATCCTGCAGGACTTTGGCGAACTCGACCAAGCGATCGATCACTCGGAGAAAATTCTTCGTCTTGAACCGACTTCCCAAAGCGCGGCAGGAAGCCGCCTGTTTTGCCTGAACTATCACCCGGACAAAAGCGGCGAGGAAATATTCGCGGCCTACCGCGAATTTGATGATACGTTTGCCCGTCCGTATCGCAAGGATTGGAAGCCTCATACGAACAGCCGTGATTCCGGAAGACGACTGAAAGTGGGCTACGTCTCCGCGGACTTCAAGAAACACTCGTCGCGCCATTTCGTCGAACCTTTGCTTCATCACCACGACAAGAACGCTGTTGAGATTTTTGCGTATGCTGAATTGCTCGCTGACGACAACGTGACCGCAAGGTACAAGTCGTATGTCGATCACTGGGTCGTTACATCCGGCCTCACGGATGACCAAGTCGCCGATCACATTCGCAAAGACGGCATTGATATCCTGGTCGACCTGTCCGGCCATACAAGGGGTAACCGTCTTGGCGTATTCGCCCGCAAGCCTGCACCGATTTCGTTGACATGGATGGGCTATGGAAGCACGACCGGCCTTTCTGCAATTGACTATTTCCTGACTGACGACGTGGCCGCTCCACCCGGAAGCGAGCGCTACTTTTCTGAAAAACCATGGCGAGTTGCAAATCCTGACATACCGTTCCGTCCCGCCGAAGATATGGGTGAACCAGGCATGTTACCTGCGCTGAGAAACGGCCATGTTACGTTCGGCACGCTTACCCGGCGCATTCGAATCAATCATCGCACCATACGCGTCTGGTCCGAAATCCTGAAACGGGTCCCGCAATCGCGTCTGGTCATCAACAGCTCCAGTTTTCGCGACCGCCGGGCAATAGAGCTGCTGGCTGCGGAATTCACCAACCACGGAATTGAACGTTCACGCTTGGAGATCGGCTTTACGAGTCCGCCCTGGGACGTACTGCGCAATGTAGACATCGGGCTAGACTGCTTTCCGCATAATTCCGGCACCACACTTGTCGAGATGTTGTACATGGGCGTGCCATATGTGACTCTCGCATCGCGACCGAGGGTAGGTTTGATCGGCAGTTCCATTTTGAGCGGCGCGGGTCATTCCGAATGGATCGCGACATCCGAAGACGAATACATCAAAAAGGCGATCGAGCTTGCCCGTGACCTGCCGGCGCTGGCACACGTTCGCTCTCGACTGCGAACTGAACTGGAAAATGGTCCGCTCATGGACGAATCCAGTTTCGCACGCCGGATGGAGCGTGCCTATCGAGAAATGTTTTTTCACTGGGTTCAGGAGAACCCCAAATGAATTCGAAACCTAAAACGTTGAAAACCGTGTTCCGCTGTTCCCCCGATGGAGAATTTCAATGCGCGCGGTAATTCTTGCCGGTGGACTCGGAACGAGAATCTCCGAAGAAACTTACATCAAACCGAAACCGATGGTCGAGATCGGCGGCAAGCCGATCCTGTGGCACATCCTGAAAATCTATTCCGCCCATGGCGTAAACGAATTCATTATCTGCTGCGGCTACCGCGGCTATCAGATCAAGGAGTACTTCGCGAACTATTTTCTGCACATGTCCGATGTTACGTTCGACATGGCGAACAACCGAATGGTTGTCCACGAGCGCCACGCCGAACCGTGGAAAGTAACGCTGGTCGACACCGGTGACAACACCATGACCGGCGGTCGCTTGCGTCGCGTTGCGGACTACTTGAAGTACGACGAGGCATTTTGCTTCACCTACGGTGACGGCGTAGCTGATGTGAACATCTCGGCTTTAATTGAGTTTCACCGCGCGCATGGCAAACTCGCCACCGTCACCGCCGTGCAACCGCCGGGACGTTACGGCGCGCTACAGCTGGAAGGACCCACGGTGCGCGGATTCATTGAAAAACCGGGCGGCGACGGTGGCCGAATCAACGGTGGTTTCTTTGTCCTTTCACCCAAAGTGATTGACTATATCGGGGGCGACTCGACCGCATGGGAACTCGAACCGATGTCAAAACTGGCCGCACAAGATGAAATGCGCGCCTTCGAACACGAAGGCTTTTGGCAGCCCATGGACACACTGCGCGAACGAAAATTGCTCGAGTCTCTTTGGGAGTCGGGCAAGGCCCCCTGGAAAGTCTGGTGATGTCCACAGTAAAAACATTCTGGAACGGCAAGAGCGTTCTACTCACTGGTAACACGGGATTCAAGGGTAGCTGGCTCACATTGTGGCTGCATCAACTCGGCGCGAACGTCACCGGCGTCGCATTGCATCCGAACACCGATCCCAACCTCTTCACGCTCGCGCGACTATCGGAACTCGCCCGCACGCACTATATCGACATTCGCGATGCGGTCGGTCTGCGCGAAATGATTCGTGCCACGCGCCCGGAGATTATATTCCACTTGGCCGCCCAGCCTCTGGTGCGCGCGAGCTATCGCGACCCACTCGGCACGCTTTCCAGCAATGTCATGGGTACCGCCCACGTGCTCGATGCGTTACGCGATCTCGATTCCGTACAGGTCGCAGTGATGATAACCACCGATAAAGTTTACCGCTCGCAACCCGCACCACATGCCTACCAAGAGGACGACGCGCTGGGCGGTTACGATCCCTATAGCGCCAGTAAGGCGGCATGTGAAATTGTCATCTCCAGTTATCGTGATTCGTATCTGTCCACGCAAGGCGTGCGCGTTGCGAGCGCTCGCGCAGGCAATGTCATCGGTGGCGGCGATTGGTCAGAGGATCGCTTGATCCCGGATGCGGTGCGAGCTTGGCAACATGGATCAACACTTGAGATTCGCCGTCCGGATGCCGCGCGCCCATGGCAGCACGTGTTGGAGCCACTGGATGGTTATCTCAAGCTGGCACAGATGCTCTGGGACCAACCAACAAGCGCGGGCGCTTACAACTTTGGCCCTAACGCCAATGAGGTGGCGAGCGTGCGCCAGGTTGTGGAACTTGCGCGTGAGGCCTACGGGAGCGGTAATACTCATTACCATGAAACGGTGTCCGGTCCGCATGAAGCAGACTGGCTTGCACTGAACACTGACAATGCGCGGGACACATTACACGTCGTGCCACGCTGGACGTTACGCGAAGCAGTAACGCGCACTATGAACTGGTACCAACGACAGAATCAGGGCGAGGATGCCCGCGAACTCTGTAAACAGGACATCATCGCCTTTGAGAAAGCCGGATGAGCCGCTTCGACATACGTGATTTGCCGTTGCAGGGCCTGAAACGCGTCGAACGCCACCGTGCCGGAGACGCGCGCGGTTTTCTGTCGCGCCTGTTCTGCGCAGATGAGCTGGCGGAAGCCGGCTGGAGCAAACCGATCGTGCAGATCAATCACACCTACACTGCGCTGCGCGGCACCGTGCGCGGCTTGCATTTCCAGCGCCCCCCGCGCGCGGAGATGAAATTGGTGAACTGCATTCGCGGCGAGATCTGGGATGTCATCGTGGACCTGCGTCCCGACTCACCGACCTACTTGCGCTGGCACGCGGAACCTCTGTCAGCCGACAATCTGCACGCCGTGCTGATTCCGGAAGGCTGCGCCCACGGCTTTCAGGCGCTCAGCAACGATGTTGAACTCCTGTACGGTCATTCCGCCGCGTACGCGCCCAATGCCGAAGGTGGCATCAATGCACGCGATCCGCGCCTCGCGATACCTTGGCCGATCGAGATTACCGAAATTTCCACACGCGACGATGCGTTTCCGTTCATCGACGCCATGTTTACTGGAGTGCTCCTGTGAACTGCCGGCATTGCGGACAAGCGCTCACGCTGCCCTTTTTAGATCTGGGCAGCGCACCGCCCTCCAACGCCTACCTGACGAAACAACAGTTGCACGCACCTGAACTCTGGTATCCGTTGCGCCTGATAGTCTGCCGATCCTGCTGGCTGGTGCAGACGGAAGACCACGCGGGCCGTGATTCCCTGTTCGGCGCCGACTATGCCTACTTCAGCTCGTTCACCACGTCGTGGGTCGCGCATGCGCAACGCTATGTCGAATCGGTCACCGCGCGCTTCGGGTTGAATGCGTCGCATCGTGTCGTCGAAGTTGCCGCCAACGACGGCTACCTGCTGCAATTCTTCAAGGCCGCCGGCATACCGTGTTACGGCATTGAACCCACCGCGAGCACGGCCGCGGCCGCTCGCGAGAAAGGCATCGAGATTGTCGAGCGATTTTTCGACGCCGAATTGGCCAGGGAGCTGGTACGGAACGGTCGGGCGGCGGATCTAATCGCCGCCAACAACGTACTCGCCCACGTACCCGACATCAATGACTTCGTGCGCGGCTTCGCGACGCTGCTGACTCCTCAAGGCATCGCGACGTTCGAATTTCCTCACCTGCTGAATCTAGTGCGCGAACACCAGTTCGACACCGTCTATCACGAACACTATTCTTACTTATCGCTAGTCGCCATCGAGCGAATCTTTTCAGGCAACGGGCTGAGCGTATTTGATGTCGAGGAATTGCCGACCCACGGCGGCAGCCTCCGCATCTACGCGCAACGCACAGAGTCCGGAACGCAGCCGGTCGCTGCCGCCGTGACACATCTGCGCGAACGCGAGCGCGCGGCCGGAATGCAGACTGACGCGTTCTATTCGGGATTCCAGCCGAAGGCGGAACAGTTGAAGAACGATTTGTTGCGGTTCCTGCTGGATGTCAAACGCGACCAAAGAAAGGTCGGTGCCTATGGCGCAGCGGCGAAAGGCAACACACTTTTGAATTTTTCCGGCGTGCGCCCGGATCTGCTGCCGTACGTCGTGGATCGCAATCCGGCCAAACAAGGCAGATTCATGCCGGGCAGTCGCATTCCCATTCTTGACGAGGCGCAACTGAAAGCGGACCGACCGGACTACATACTCATCCTGCCGTGGAATCTTCGCGATGAACTGACGGCGCAGATGAGCTACGCGCGCGACTGGGGCGCCCGTTTCGTGACGGCGGTGCCGTCGCTGCGCGTTGACGAAGGATGCGCGCCATGAGAGTGCTCCTGACCGGCGCAAGCGGTTTCCTCGGTCGGTATGTGCTCGACGCGCTTCAGCGCCGCAACATCGATACCGTCGTCGTCGGGCGCCGCCGTCCCGAACATGGCAATACCGAATTCATCAAAGCAGACCTGCTCGAACCAGCTAGTTTCGGCGACCTGATTCAGCAAGCCAAACCGACTCACCTGCTGCACCTCGCCTGGTATGCCGAACACGGCAAGTTTTGGGCGTCCAAACTCAATCTGCGCTGGGTCGATTCCACGGCACGTCTCGTGGACGCCTTCTGCGAAGCGGGCGGAACCCGTGTTGTAGTCGCCGGCAGTTGCACCGAGTACGATTGGTCGCACGAGGTATTTCGCGAAGACGAAACACCGCTGAAGCCCGCCACACTGTACGGCACCGCAAAAGACGCAACTCGTCGCTTGGTTAGCGCGTTGTGTGAACAGCAAAATGTGTCGCTGGCATGGGGTCGCATCTTCTTCCTGTACGGTGCCGGAGAAAATCGCGCCCGTCTGGTACCGGCGCTGATTGATTCGTTGCGAGGCAAGCGCGAGCTGATTCCGGTCAATTCCAGTGCGCGCCGCGATTACCTGCACGTCTCCGACGTTGCCGAAGGTTTTGCGACGCTGCTGTCGGCGAACGACAGCGGCTCGTACAACATCTGTTCCGGTCACGCGGTGGCCTTACTCGACATTGCACGCGAAATCGCGCGCCTGCTCGAGGTTGATCCCGGCCCGTTGCTCAAACTGGCGGCCGGTCGCCCCAGCGAGCCGGTGTCATTCCACGGAGACAACACAAAGCTGATGCAGCTGGGCTGGAAACCGAAATTGTCGCTGATCGAAGGGCTACGAGAAACGTTGCAGGGCATGCCCCCATGACCGCGACTGCATGCCCGGTGTGCGAAGGTACGCGCCTGCATCGATTTCTGCATCGGACCGGTGTCCCGGTGCATCAGAACCTCGTCGTCGCCGATTCAGCCGCCGCCCGTTCAGTTGCGTGCGGCGATCTCGACTACCACGTCTGTCAAAACTGCGGCTTCGTATTTAATGCCGCGTTCGATTTTTCCAAGCTCAGCTACGGCGAAGACTACGATGGCAGCCAGTGCTATGCGCCGTCGTACAACGAGCGGCTCGAAGCGCTGGCGACGGACTTGGTCGAAAATAGCGGCGTGCGCGACTGTACGATCGTTGAGGTTGGCTGCGGTCGCGGCCGCCTCTTGCACAAGCTGGTGGCGTATCCGGGCGCCAACAATCGCGGATACGGTTTCGATCCGAGTTACGTAGGGCCGGAATCGGAGTTGGACGGCCGCCTGATCTTCAGGCGCAGTTTCTATGACGAGTCCTGCGCCGAGATCGCTGCGGACGTCGTCATGTGCCGCCACGTTATAGAACATCTCCCGGACCCGATGGCGCTGTTGCGCTCGGTGCGAAAGACGCTGGGAACTTCGTCCAAAGCTCGAGTGTTTTTTGAAACGCCGTGCGCCGAATGGATTCTGCGCAACCGGGTGGTGTGGGACTTCTTCTATGAACACTGTTCGCTGTTCACCGCCGCATCGCTTAGCCTGGCCTTCTGCCGCGCCGGTTTTGCTCCAACGCGGGTGACACATATCTTCGGCGGGCAATACCTGTGGCTCGAAGCGCGAGTCATGGAAACTGATGAACTCGCACGCAACTTTGCGCGTGATGAGAACTCGTTGCGAGACAAATGGCTGACGTCGCTGCGCAACCTAAACAGCAGTGGCCGTGTCGCGGTATGGGGCGCCGGTGCCAAAGGCGCGACGTTCGCGAGCCTGGTAGACGCCGACTGCAAAATGATCGACTGCCTCGTCGATGTCAATCCGAATAAGCATGGCCACTTTGTGCCCGGCTCGGGCCATCCAATTGTGGCGCCCACGGATCTGGCGACGCGCAAAGTGCGGTACGCGATTTTGCTGAACCCGAATTACCGGAGCGAAGTCCGGCAGCGACTTCACGACCTTGGCGCAAACATTGAATTGATCGACTGGAGCGAATGATGAAACTGACCTTGGACACCGGTGCGAAGACACTAACGCTCGATGATGCCAGCGGCACACGGACGCTGGATCTTTATTCTCGCGAAGCATTCGAAGCTCTTTCACGTGAGTGGGTGCGTATCGGCTGGAATCAGAAGTATGTCTACACGTTCAACTGGCTCGGTCGCCCGATTATCCAGTTGCCGGAAGACATGATTCGCACCCAGGAAGTGATCTACCGGCTGCAGCCTGACGTAATCATTGAAACCGGCGTCGCACATGGAGGTTCGCTCGTTTTCTACGCAAGTCTATGCAAGACCATCGGTAAAGGTCGCGTCATCGGCATCGATATTGAGATCCGGCCACACAATCGCAAGGCGCTGGACGAGCACTTCTTGCGCGATCGCATCACTTTGGTGGAAGGCAGTTCAGTTGCGCCGCAAATCGTGGCGAAAGTGAAGTCCCTTGTAAAACCCGGCGAGAAGGTATTGGTGATCCTGGATTCGAACCACACCTACGCCCACGTCTACGCGGAACTGGAAGCCTATTCGAGCCTTGTCACTGCGGGCTCCTACATCGTTGCGACCGATGGCGTGATGATGAACGTTCCGGACGTGCCCCGCGGCACGCCGGAATGGGCCACTGACAATCCCACATATGCGGCACGCGACTTTGCTGGCAAGCATCCTGAATTTGTAATCGAACAACCGCCTTGGCCATTTAACGAAAGCGAGCTGACGCACAACGTTACCCACTGGCCTGATGCCTGGCTAAAGCGCCGGGCGTAAGAACGGCCACCCCAAGATCGTGACTGTCATGACCACCGAAGAATCGCTGCGGCGCGCCGTAGAATTTCACAATGCAGGACAATTGCAGCAAGCCGGCGAGTTGTATCAGGCCATTCTCCAATCCGACCCGCGCCACGCCGTCGCCAATCACAATATGGGGCGTCTGGCTGTCGAAATGAATGAGCCCGGCGCCGCGTTACCTTTCCTGGAAACTGCTCTCGATGTTGATCCCGCGCGCGCCCAATTCTGGCTAACTTACATCGACGCGCTGGATCGTGCTGGCCAACAAGAGGACGCGCGCAAGATTCTAGCTCTGGCGCGCCAGCAGGGACTGGAAGGGGAACAGGTCGAACTATTGGAAGCGCGCATTGCGACAGGCGTTAGTGGCACCACTGACAACGGGAATCCGGCGCCAGCCGACATTCACCTGCTAAGCGCTTTATTCAATCAGCGTCATTTTTCCGAAGCGGAAGCATTGGCACAGTCGCTTACCCGGCATTTTCCAGCGTTTGGACCGGCCTGGAGGACACTCGGCGCAGTCCTTCACCAAAGAGGCGCGAACAGCGAAGCGCTGGAGGTGTTGCAAACCGCACTTACATTGATGCCGCGCGACGCGATGTCTTACTTCTTTCTGGGAAACGCTCTCAGCGCGCTGGAACAGCTATGGGAATCCGTCGTGGCCTATCGCAAGGCGGTCGAGTTCAATCCGGATTTTGCCGAGGCGTATCACAACCTCGGAGCATCACTCCAGGATCTCCGCCGTCACCAGGAAGCTGAAGACTGTTTCCGTCGGTCGCTTGAAATCAATCCGAACAACCCCGACGCTTGGCGAAATCTTGCCAATGTACTGAAGGATCTTGGTAGGTTAGCTGAAGCGATGGATTGTTGCCGCCGTGGCTTGGCTATTGCCCCGCAGGACGCCGTACTGCACCAGACTCTTGCAACGCAACTTGCGCATCTTTCAGATTTCCGCCAAGTCGTCGCAGAAAGCGATACCGCACTTAGCCTCAATCCGGAAAGTCGCGACATCTGGGAGCAACGGCTGTACACGCTCTCCTATCATCCAGATCTCAGCGCTCCACAAATCTTTGCAGAATTTGTGCGCTGGGGCGAGCGCTATCCCGCTCCCGCGTCCGACTTCAGCACTCACGACCGCACACCGGGACGCCGCCTGCGGGTGGGATTCGTTTCACCAGATTTTCGGCGACACACATCACGCTTCTATTTTTGGCCGATGTTTTCAAATCATGATCACTCAGTCGTCGAAATGTTTGCCTATTCGAACGTACTAAATGAGGACGAAGCGACGTCGACATTCAAAACGATGTTTGATCATTGGCGTAATATCCGGGGTGTTTCAGATCAAGATGCCGCGAGGATGATACGAGCGGACCGGATCGATATACTTGTCGACGGATGTAACCACATGCAGGACGACAGACTCGGCATTTTCGCGCTAAAACCGGCTCCAATCCAGGTAACTTGGCTTGGAGCGGCGTGGACGACTGGACTAAAACAAATTGATTACGTCCTTTTTGATCCCCATATCGCGCCGGCAGGGACGCTGTCGACAGAATGCATTGTTCGCCTGCCGCATTGTTTTGTCGCGTATCAACCGGAACGCGAACCTGCGGTGGCGCCAACACCTGCAATGCGTAACGGTTACATCACGTTCGGCTATTCAGGTCGATCGGAGCGATTGAATCACCATACGTTTCGAATATGGGCAGAAATCATGCACCGCATGCCCAATTCGAAACTGATTCTGGACTATCGGATTTTTTCGGACCCAAGAACGCAGATACACTATCGTGACTTCATGCGCGGCCAGGGGATCGATCCGGAACGGGTGGTTATGCGACGCAGCGCGGATATCCTTGAAGGGCTCAGCGAGATAGACGTGTTGCTGGACTGCTTTCCACACAGCGGCGGTACGATGCTTATAGATGCATTATGGATGGGGGTCCCGTGCCTCACGCTCACCGGCCGACCACCGCTAGGCCGAATTGGAACCACTTTTCTTACAAATTTGGGCATGACCGACTGGATTGCAACGAGCTACGACGACTACATCAAAAAGGCCGTCGCGCTCACTCATGACGTTGCCGCTTTGAACGCCATCCGCGCTAATCTGCGAACTCGCATGAAGGCATCCCCACTCATGGACGGAAAACGCTTCGCGCACGACGTGGAGGTTGCGTACCGAGAAATGTACAAGACATGGATCGCACGTGAATAATGCTGATTCACAATACTGACACTACACCGCAACATCAGAGACTGAAGAAAGACCGGAAGTGATCCCTGTGCAATCAGGGCCCAACGAATTAGACCCCGTACGCCTGCCTTATTCGTCGCGTATTTTGACGTGAAGAAAGACCCGTCTGAAGTTGGTCCATATGTGCAGACACCAAGCGAGTTACTACTCGTTCGTGCGCAAGAATACGGCTGATCAGATCATCCCGTACTTTTGTCTCCGCTGAATCAAGAACCACCGACATACTGATGGTACGAATTTCGGAAACTAGTTCATTCCGTTGGGACTCAATCCCAGTCAGCGCATCCCACTCCCCTTGTTCTGCGCTAGAACACATTTGTTCCGTTAACGCAACAAGATGCTGAAGTCTCTCTATGAGTTCAGACGCTTTCACGAGGAATTACTAACCACCGACAGGCCGAATTCCATCCCAACCCTGCTTGATTTCACCAAGAAGGCGCGCTACTTCGTCAAGAAGCGCGGTATTGTTTTCCAGATTTGCACGACCCAGCCGCATCACCATGTATTCATATAACATGCGTAACTTTACAGCCAAATCGCCGCCAGCCTCCATGTTGAGGCTTCCGTTCAGACCTTCTCCGATGATCGCCATCGCACGGCAAATCGCTTCACCCTTCGCCGGCATTTGTTCTGCCTGAATGGATTTTTTGGCAATTGCAATTTCCTTGAGCGCACCTTCCATCAGCATCGCGATCAGCCGATGCGGACTTGCACCCATAGCTTCTGATTCAAACCCTACTTTTGCATACGCGCTTACTGAAGAATTGGCCTTCATTTCGGTTTCCCCGGTTTAGTTCTGACTGCGATTATTTTGCAACTGAGTCAAAAAATTGCTGGTTTGACTTATGCTCGCAAGCAATACGTTTAAATTACTGAACTGTGTTCGATAACGTGTTTCGATCACCTTCAGGCGGCTTTCCAGAGTCACTCGTTCGTCGCTGATTCGGGTAAGTTCACCTTGGACTGCGCTGATCCGCAAAGGAATCGATCCGCCCGTATTTATTGCCGACGCGGAGAGTGTTTCGTACTGAGTCGCGAAACCTCCCGCCGAATTAAATAGATTTGCGACATCATTGAAATCAGTCGCCAGCGCGGCCGTCAGTTTTGAGCTTTCCAATTGCATCTTGCCGTCACTGGTGAACGTGATACCGACTTCGTCCAGACGAGATACGTTGCCTCCGGCAACGGGATTAACTGCCACGTTGCGCAGATCCAAAAGCATTGAGCGCAACGTTACGTCACCTTCGAGCGCAGAACCGGACTTGAATTTGACAGCATTCCGGATGCCGGTAACCAGGGCGTTGTACGCATCTACGAATGCGGTAGCGGCGTCAACAACGTCAGAAGACTCACGCGTAATCGCCACACTCACCGGGCTAGTAGCCTCGCTCAGAAGATTCAGCGTGACGCCATCAATCGCATCGGAAACCTGGTTTGATGTTTTTGTGACATCGATACCGTTAACATTGAAAGCAGCATCTTGCGCTGCAGCGGTCTGCGTGAGGTTTTGTGTTGCTTCCGGATCGTATGCGAGCAGGCTGGCAATGGTGCCATCCCCGCCGCTCGTCGTGATCTTTAGGCTGTTGGCGACACCGGGATTGTTCGACGAGATAACGAGTCGGTATGGGGCTGCACTACCATCGTTAATGATGCTCGCGGTTACACCAATGTTTGCACCATTAATCGCGTTACGAATGCCTTCCAACGAGTTGTTTGTGCCATCAATTGATATTGGAGGAATAGTGGTGCCGTTGCTGGTAAACGTCGCGTTGGTATAGATACCGTCGATTAGCGTTCCGGGCGTGGGCGCAGTATTCAGAGTAATCGTCCCGAAATCGAACGTAAGATAAGTTGCAGTACCGTCGCTGATCGGGGCGGTCTTGCTGGTTTGTCCGGCGGCGACCAGATTTTGAGATTGTGCGAGTTTAGACACCTTAACCGCATAAATGCCGGTTGCGGCTGTGCTACTTGCAATTGCGGAGATCTTGGAGATGTCGGATGAAGTCGCCTTGCGCGCTGAGAACTTGCTACCGCTGGAGCTGCCTAAAGCCGCAGCTGCGCTTTGGAACGTCGCAAACAGGCTCTTAATACTTCCGTAGCCGGAGATTTTTGCGTTTTGCGCCTTCTCGCGCGCATCAAGCTTTTCGACGGGTTTGCGCTCAATCTGCATCAGCGCTGTTACGATGGCGCTGACGTCTAGCGTACCTGATCCTACTCCCGAGGAACTTAAGGGTGATACCACGATACGTTCTCCCGGTTGTCGCTAAACTGTCTCACTGTACAGCAGCCCCGACGAATTGGAACCGCCAAGGCGTTCGAGCATCGAGTCGATAGATCTCGCGATCGCGATGGCCTCTTCCGAGGGAATCTGTCGAATAACGTCTCCTGTCTCCGAGTCAACCATAGTGACAACCGCAGTTTCAGTTTCGCGGTCGATAGTAAATTGAAGTTTGCTTCCAGAAAGATTCAGAGCATGGTTCAGCTCAGACACTACTTTGTGTACCTTTTCCGCGGGCACATTTAGCGGTTCTTTCGCAGCTGGAATTGAAACCGCTGGTGTTGAGGATTGCTGTGTATGCGGAACAACCGACGCACCAGGAGTTGCCGTCGTCGTAGGCGCTGTGGAATTCGATACTTTCTGGATGATCATTGCTGACCTCCTGTTACGAATGGCACCTAGCCGGTTTCCCGGCTAAGTGTCACTTTCAAGCTAAGTAACTTTCGCTGCGAATTAACGCAACAGCGTCAGTACGTTTCCGAGGTTCGAATTCGCTTGCGCTAGCGAAGCCATACCTGCCTGCTGCAGGATTTGGTTCTTGGCGGCCTGCGATGTTTCGTACGCGTAGTCGGTGTCCATAACCGTGCTGTATTGCTGCCACGCATAGGTAGCCTGAAATTCCAGCGCTTGCTGAGTAAAGCTAAGGCTGCTGATGTCTGCTCCGTATGCTGCGCGAGCGGCGTTGATTGTTCCAATGTAGGTATCAATACCGGCCGTTGTATAGGCAGAGGTTGTTGTTGTCGGAGCCGTTCCCGTGGTGGTTACGGTAGTACCGGCACCGGCGGCACCCAGAACGACGACAGTCGCCGTACCCGTGAGCAACCCGATCAAACGTCCAGCTTCCGTATTGAGCGCTGTAGCTTCTGCGCCCGATGCAGTGCCACCAGCGCCTACAGCGATCTCACGAAGCTTCGCAGCGATGTCATAGACTGTCGCCAGGATACCGTCGTTGGTTTGCGCTGTCGCCACTGCGCTCGCGACGCCGCGGGCTGCGACTGTAGCACCTCGGGCAATCTTTTCGAATCCTGCCGCTGTTATCAGACCGGTTGCGTCATCGGCGGCGCTATTGATGCGGAGCCCGGAAGACAGACGGTTTGTCGCCGTTTGCAGGGCTCGGTTGGAACGGTTCAACGCCGCACTGGCGAAGAGGCCAGGTACGTTAGTGTTAATGACTTGTGCCATGTTGAATTACCTCTAATTTTTGCTCGTGATACTACCGAATGTGTGCAGCCTCAGTATTTCAATGAATACACTGGCTGGTAGTTCAATATCGGACCGTTCGCTTAAAATCTTTAAGAGTTTGGGCCACGGTATTGAAAGAATTCCAATTCGGCTTAGCCGCACCTAACACCATGAAATCGTTTTGAAATAAAAATTCAGAATTCCGCCCCAGAAGGGGCAGCAGCGTATGTCGTCACCACATCGTGAAACATTGATTCGTGCGGATCCACGAAATCAAAATAATCAGCGCAAATAATCAAATAAAGAAAGATTCTGAATTCGGGCGAAGCTTTGCTGCGCCGCTTCCAATCCGGCAAGCTGCAGACTCAACTGGCTGACCGCTTTCGCGTAGTCGAGGTCTTGGACGTCAGATAGGTTCTGCTGGGTATCAACCCAATACGACTCATTGAGGTCCTTGGCTGAATCCAGATTATTAATTCGTGCACCGACTGTCGCTCGCGTACCGGTAACCCGCTGCAATACGGCGTCAATATCTACCACCGTCGATGGCGCAGTATAAGTGCCGGCCTCGAGACTCGCCGCAAAAGAGTCAACGATGGAAAGCATGTCCGAAACTCCTCCTGCGGACACCGGAATTGAATTGAATATCTGTGCGCCGGAATCCGTTGCAACAATATTCGTCGCAGGAGCAATTTCGACCAGTCGTTGACCCTGGTCGCCGTTGAAGGTAAAGATGCCTCCACCGGCGTTTGTATACGGTTGAACCAGGTTCTGGAAACCACTAAACAAGTAGTTGCCATCTTCGTCTTTCGTATTGGCAAAATACACGAGCGAGTTTTCCAGTTGGCGAACTTCGTACGACGCAGCAACTTGCTCCTGACTCGATAGCGATCCACTGGAAATAGCCAGCTCGCGTAGGCGTTGCAGCACATCCTGAACGCCGGACAACGTTTGGTCTTCGAGGCCGAGTGAGCTGCGGGCCCTCTCGATATTGCGTTGGTATTGTTCCAGCGACCCGCTGACCCGAGAAAAACCCAGTGCCGCCACCGCTCCAGCGGGATCATCGGACGGAGTCAGGAATTTTTTTCCGCTGGCAATTTCCAGCTGCGTTTTGCTGAGCTTGGCCTGCTGGGCAAGCAGCGCGTTCACGGCCAACAGATGCATCTGACTGGTTGAAATTCTCATATTTCGTACTCCCGACTCACGCTAACGACGGACGGCGCTTAACAAAGACTCAAATACGGTTTGGGCAGCAACAATTAACTGCGAAGATGCCTGATACATCTGCTGGTACTTCACTAGATTTGCCGCTTCCTCGTCGAGATTGACACCCGACTTGTTGCTCCAGGCGTCCTGTGCCTGAGTCAACAGCGTATTTTGCGCAACACTGTCGATCTCTGCCTGCTTGGTTCGCGAGCCGACATCCGAAACAATCTGGGAATAGACGCCGTAGATGCTGGCGGTCGGACCGGCAGCTCCATTCAGCATTGTGTATTTTGTTTGCAGGTTGGCCAGTGCCAGTGCGTTGCGATTGTCGCCTGATCCGCCGGAATTTGCCTGAATCGTAAATTGATCTCCGGTCGCAGGAATGCCGGATACCGAAAACGTATATCCCCCCACTCCAGCAAACGTGAATGTTTTACCCGACGACTCGGTTGCAGGGTTATACGCGAGGGTTCCGCCTGGGCCACCCGTGACAACGAATCCCGGGACGCCGGCGCCAAGTGCATTCGGATCAAAGGTTAACGTGATCGTTCCTGCCAGTGGCAATCCCGTCGTCGTTGCAATGCTTCCCTGTGTAATGGCTCCGCTACCCGTGTTGGTCAGAACGGCGCCAGCGCGTAGCGGGCCGGCTGCTGCAATTTGCGACGTCTGGGTGATTTCTACACCAATCGCACCGGCGGCGCCGGAAGTGAACTTCAACAGGAAGTTGTCGCCGTCAGAAATGGACGTTCCCGCTGCGGCGATCGTGAATCCTTCTGTCGCAGTCAAATCGAACGTTCCGGTGCCATTGCTAGCCAAAACCGTATTGTCCGAAACGCGCGTTACCGTGTAAGTCCCGGCGTTGTATGAAATGCGATAGTCGCTTGACTTTATCGCCCCGGCATCCGTTACAGTCCCGGTGAACACATAGTCCGTAGCTGCGTTGTTGTTTCTGCTTTCCACCGATTGCTGAACACCAAGATCGGTGAAGAAGTCACCGCCGAGGGCATTGTTCAGATCGATTCCCAGCCGATGCTGGGCATTGAAGACTTCAGACATACCGACGGCAACCTGGCCTAATTGATTTCGTACCGAGGCCAGCATTTCATCGCGAAAGTCGAGAACTCCGCCGAGTGTTCCGCCGCTAATTCCACTCGTGAAGTTAGTAACGGTTGCACCGTCGATGGAAATTCCGATATCGAGATTCTGCGGATCATATTCGTTGGCGAGCAGACTCAATGTGGCATACCTGTCATCCATCACCAAGGTTTGGCCGTTGGATCCAAAAACACTGACCATCCCGTTGCTCTGCTGGATTGTCTGAACCTGCATTTGCTCCGACAGCTGTCGAATGGCCTCGTCCCGTTGATCCAGAAGATCATTGGGCGGCTGCCCGCCGGATGCTCCTTCTGAATAGAAAATCTCCTGATTCAATCGCGCAATTGATTGAGTCAGCGAATTCACAACAGCGACGGACGAAGTTATCTGCGAATTGGCATTATCCTGCAGGTCGTCCATGCGGTCGCTCATGTAGTGAAAGCGATTTACCAACGCATTGGCCTGGCTCAACATCACTTGGCGATTTGCGACCGACCCGGGGTTGTTGGAAACATCGCTGACCGCATTGAAAAACCCCTGTAACGCAGGCATCAGCCCGGTTTGAGAATCTGCGACAACATTGTCGATTTGCTTGGCGAATGCGTAATAGGCGTCAAGCTGGCTGGATGTTGACGTCGTGGTACGCAACTGTGAAGTCACGAACTGATCGAAGTATCGCGACACAGTCAGGACTTCCACACCCGTCCCGACAAATCCGTTGGAGGCACTCAGCGGCAGTCGCGCTGAAAGCTCGGCGCGCTGACGGGTATATCCCGGCGTGTTTACGTTGACCGTATTGTGTGACGTTGTCGCAAGTGCCCGCTGGTAAGCCAAAAGACCGGACGTCGCGGTACCCAGTAAATTGCCCGTAATACTCATTTCGGTCTTACCTCGCTCAACTGACAAACTCGAGTTAAGGCTTCCCCTACCTCATCCTATCGTCCGGGGGTGCTGTAACTTGATGTTTAAATTTTTCGACAACGGTCGCGCTTTATATTTTCAAATCGAGACTTGGTTCGCGCGGCGTCACCGTATACGCGCGACTCACACTCTGCGGGCTTGCCTTTTCAGCCGGCGACGCGTGCGTATCCGTGCCCTGGACCGCCGGAAGCGATTTTTCCAGTTGGCGAACCATGAGATCGGCGATTCCAAGACTGCTTTTTTTGGAAAGGTGCAGTGCGAGCTGCTGATCGTGAAGTTCCTGATACATCTCTTGCCCTTCGCCACCCAACACGTCGTCCGCAAGCTTGCCATCGCGCATTTCCTTGAAAATCATGTTCAGGAAAAGCGCTTCGAATTGCTGCGCTACTGCGCGTAGCGCCTCCGGCGAATTGGCGCGCGCGTCGCGTCGCAGCCCGGAGAATCCGCTGAAATCGGTGTAAACGCTGGCGGCGGAATTGGAGGGTGTCATGTGACGGCTCAGATCACGATCAATTCGGCCTGAAGTGCTCCGGCTTCTTTCAGTGCTTCCAGGATCGCTATCAAATCGCCTGGTGCGGCGCCCACCTGATTGACGGCACGAACGATTTGGTCGAGCGAAACGCCAGTTTCAAACAGAAACATGCGCCCGGTTCCCTGGTTCACCTGAATGTCCGTCGTTTTTTCCACAACGGTCTCGCCGCGCGACAGCGCTTCGGGTTGGCTGATCACCGGCCGATTGGTAATTGTGACACTCAGACTTCCGTGCGTAACGGCGGCTGGCGCCACGGTGACATGCTTTCCGATCACGATCGTTCCGGTGCGTGAATTCACGATGATGCGAGCGGCACCTTCACCCGGTTCGACTTCGACTTTCTCCAGCTCTGCAACAAAACCGACGCGCTGATCCGGATTCTGTGGCGCCACTACGCGAACCGTTCGCCCATCCAGAGCAGCGGCAGAATTTTCTCCGAGCAAGCGGTTGATGGCCGCCGCCATGTGCTGTGCCGTTGTGAAATCCGCCGTGTGCAGATTCAAATCGATGAACTGACCCACGTTGAAGGGGTTGGCAATGACGCGCTCAACGGATGCGCCGCCCGGAATACGCCCAACGCTGGGCACATTGACGGTCACCTTCGAACCGTCGCTCCCGGAAATACCGAACCCGCCGACAACGACATTGCCCTGCGCAATCGCGTAAACGTTTCCGTCAGCCCCCTTCAACGGCGACATCAAGAGTGTTCCGCCACGCAGACTTTTGGCGTTCCCGATCGATGAAACCGTCACGTCGATAAGCTGGCCGGTTTTCGCAAACGGAGGAAGCTCCGTGTGCAGTGAAACGGCGGCGACATTTTTTGACTGGATGGTCACGCCCGGCGGAATCGTGATTCCAAACTGGGCCAACATGCTTTTCAGGCTTTGTGTGGTATAGACGGTGTTGTCGCCGGTTCCGTCCAGGCCGACGACCAATCCATAACCAACCAACTGGTTAGCTCGCACGCCCGCGATCGACACCAGATCCTTGATGCGATCGGCGTGCGCCGCTGGCGCCGCGAGCGCGGCGATCAATCCAAGGGCAGACAAGATTCTGGAACACTTCATGGTCTCGACTCCTGCAATGTGTTGCCGGACCGCGGCAGAATCTTGCTGATTTGCCGCTGCGCGCTCCGTAAACAGCGCGCGAATCCTGCGTTTTAGAATGGCCACCAGGAGCTTTGGAAGAACCGTGCCAACCAGCCCGGCGAATTGGCATCGGCAAGCGCGCCTTCTCCGGCGTAGACGATTTGTGCATCAGCCACCTGCGTCGAGAGCACGGTGTTATCCGGCGCGACATCGGCCGGCCGAATGATTCCAGACACCTGGACGCGCTCGCTGCCTTGATTCAACGTCAACAGTTTTTCGCCGCGTACCATCAGATTGCCGTTGGGCAGCGTATCAATCACGGTCACCGAAATTTTTCCGGTGAGGCTGTTGCTTTGCGTTGTATCCCCTTCTCCGGTGAATTCACGCTGGGCATCTGCCGTCGCCGCGAGAATATCCAACCCGTTCTTCGTCACCGGGCCGCCCCAAATACTGGGCGTTGCGATATCCATCGAGTTGTCCTTCTTGGTCTTGGTAGTCGCTTTCTTGCTGGCATTGGTCTTTTCGACCAACACGATCGTGATGATGTCCCCGGGTCGGCGTGCGCGCTGATCGGAAAACAGCGTCATTTCGTATCCGGCACGATAGATCGCGCCGTCGTTCACCGGCAACGGTTGCGAATATGGCGGACGCACGCTCGAAAAATTCGGATCGGGTTTCGGCGGTGTGTTCGTACATCCCGCCATTGCAATCAACGCCATCACCAAGAAGAAGCTGGTTTTCATGACATCACCTACATGTTGTTCGTCAGGTACTGCAACATTTGATCGGACGTTGAGATGGCCTTGGAATTGAGTTCGTAGGCGCGCTGCGCTTCGATCATGTCGACGAGTTCCTCAACGACATTGACGTTTGAACTTTCCAGGTTTCCCTGACTGATGGACCCCAGTCCGTTCAGGTTTGGTGTGCCCGTCTGCGGCGAGCCGCTGGCCGCTGTTTCGCGGAACAGATTTTCACCGACGGGTTGCAAGCCCGTAGGATTAATGAAATCCGCCAGCTGAATGTTGCCAATTTGCGTCGGCGTCGCGCTGCCCGGCACCAATGCCGTGACGGTGCCATCGAGACCGATGGAAAGATTGATTGCATCAGACGGGACTGAAATCGTCGGCTGCAGCAGATAGCCTTGCGCCGTGACCACTTGTCCCTGCGAGTCGACCTGAAACGCTCCGTTGCGGGAATACGAGATCGTTCCGTCCGGCGCAAGCACCTGGAAAAATCCGCGCCCCTGGATTGCCATGTCCAGCGAGTTGCCGGTCTGGGAGAAATTGCCTTGCGTGTGGACTTTCTCCGTAGCCACCATGCGCACGCCGGTGCCCAAAGACAAACCGGAAGGCAGTTGTGAATCCTGCGACGATTGCGCGCCGGCCTGGCGAACATTTTGATACAACAGGTCTTCGAATACCGGCCGCCCGCGCTTGAAGCCGCTCGTGCTCACGTTGGCCAGATTGTTACTGATCACCGACAGGCGCATTTGCTGCGCATCCAGTCCGGTCTTCGCTACCCACATCGCCGTATACATTGCTGCGAACCTCTCTGTTTATTCAGCGGATTTGAATTTGTCGTAATTACGTTTAGGACACACGCATCATTTGCGTGGTCGCGGAATCCATGTCCGCTGCCGTATTCATCATCTTGACCTGGAGTTCGTACTGCCGCGCCATCGTGATCTGCTGCACCAGCGCCTCGACGACATTCACGTTGCTGGATTCCAGCGAACCAACGGCCAGTCGAACACTGGCAGCCGGCGGCGCGGCGGAACCGTCCTTCGTGCGCATCAGCCCATCCTTGCCCTTTTCCATCTCACGATCGCCCGGATCAACCAGCTTCAACCGATCAACGACAGAAAGACTCGAAGCAGGCTGACCGACGCCAACGATCGAAATTGTCCCATCAACCCCGATTTCAATTTTGTCCGCCGGCGGCAGCACGATCGGACCGCCGTTACCCAGCATGACTTGTCCGGCACCATTGGTCAGAAGACCGCCGGCGGCAATGCGCAAGTCTCCGGCTCGTGTATAGGCTTCAGTTCCATCCGCGGCCTGCACCGCAAACCAACCGTTGCCTTGAATCGCAACGTCCAGATCGCGGCCTGTCGTCTGAACAACCCCCGGGCGCTGATCGGTGGCGGAATGGCGTGCCATTCCATAAACACGCGTTGGATGGCCCGGCCCGTACACCGGCATTGCCATGAAATCCGTGAAATCGGATCTGAACGCCGTGGTATTCGCGTTGGCGAGATTGTTGTTCGAAGCCGCCTGGGCAAGCATGGTCTGCTTTGCACCCGACATCGAAAGATAGAGAACTCGATCCATTGCCGTTTCCTGTTTCTGCTGGCGGAATGGTTGCGGAACTTATCCCGCAACCATTCCGACGCTACGACTAGCGAATGTTGATGATGGTCTGCGTGACCTGGTCTTCGGTGGAGATGACCTGCGCATTCGCCTGATAGTTGCGCTGCGCGGTAATGAGATTCACCAACTGCTCCGCGACGTCCACGTTGGACGCTTCCAGCGCGCCGGATTGCAGAACACCGAACGTGGCCGTGCTCGCCTCACCGAGAATACGGTTGCCGGAACCGAATGTTTCCGCCCAGGACGTGTCGCCGAGTTGGTTCAACCCATTGGGGTTCACAAACCGGGCAAGCGCCATCTTGCCGAGGATGGTCGATTGGCCGTTGGTGTAGCGTGCCGACACGGTGCCATCGGCGTCGATATTGACACCCGTCAGCCGACCGGTCGCGAATCCGTCCTGTGTGAGGACGTTGACAGCAAACGGACTACCAAACTGGGTGGAGTCGCCATAGTTGATCGTGAGATTGATCGGCAACGAACCGGTCGTGGTTACGATGGCGTCATAGGTGATCGGCATTGCCGTTGCCAACGTGCCGTCCGGATTGAATGACAACGCAATCGGAGAAACGCCGCCCGAGGTGACATTGGTTCCGTCAACGTACAGGTACGCGTTCCAGAGATTGACGCCCGGCGGCGTGGTCTCATCCTTGCGAAAATACATTGTTGCGGTGTGGGCGGTCCCGAGAGAATCGTAAACCACAAGTGACGATGAGTTGTTGTAGGTGTCCGGATCCGTCGCCAGGAATGCAGATACCGGTTCATCGTCGCCCGCATTGAGATTGACACCCGTCTGAATGGCCGTGGTTGCCTGCGGCGGCCCTTCTGACGTCTGCAATTGAAGGTCTTGCAACACGCCCGTATCAAACGCCCCGTTTCCGGTCGTCGGATAAACCTGCATGCGCGCGTCCTGAGTGTTTACAACATAGCCATCGCGATCCAGATGAAACGCGCCAGCGCGCGAGTACACGCTCGCTCCGTTTTCGCTGAGGACAAAGAAACCTTCGCCGTTGATCGCAATATCAAGATTGTTCGACGTGAACTCGACGTTCCCCTGGCCGAAATCCTGTGTAATCGATGCGACACGAACACCACTACCGGGTGTCGTATTGCTTACGCCGAGAAACGACACCGCATACACATCGACGAATTCAGTGCGCGACCCTTTAAATCCGGTGGTGCTGGCGTTCGCAATGTTGTTGCCTGTGACGTTCAGGTCCGTCTGTGCCGCGTTCAATCCGGAAAGTGCAGTTCTAAAGCTCATTGTGGTTCTCCTGTCTGCTCAATGCTTCGATACGTTTAGAGAATTTGCGCGACGCTGCTCAGCCCGACTGAACCCAGCCCGCTCAGATTTAAAATCAGTCCCTGTCCATTTCTTCCGATCGAGACGCTTTCAACCGGCGCCAATGCATACGTGTTGTATTGATACGAGGTTCCATTGAAAGATGATTCCGCCGTGAAACGATAGGTGCCCGGCGCCTGAGACTGTCCGGAATTGTCCGTTCCATCCCAAACAAACTGCGTCTGTCCCGCGGGCTGCTGTCCGAGATCGACCGTCTTCACGATGGCGCCCGCTTCATTGAAAATTGTCACGCGCATGTTTCCGACGTTTTCCGGAATCTCGACAACTCCCGAAAGCATGCCGCCCGGTGGCAGATACGCGCGATCGGACGGGACAACCACGCTGCGGCCGACAAGGCTGGAGGCCTGCAGTGCCTGGTTGGATTGCATGGCCTCACCCAGCGAGTCGAAGGATTTCTTCAGATCCTGGACACCGGAAGCCGTCGTAAAGCTGGAGAGCTGCGCAAGGAACTCCTGATTCTTGACCGGCTCAAGCGGATTCTGGTTTTTGAGCTGTGTGATCATCAGCCGCAGGAATGCATCCTGGCCGTACGGATCTTTTTTAGCGGCCGGCTCGGTCGACGTTCCGTTAATCTGTGAAATGGCCGAAGCCAGGTTCGCGTCTATGGTTGCCATGTTCTATGTCTCCTTGCTATTCGCCGAGCGCCAGAATGCGCGTCAACATCTGCTTCGATGTATTGATCACTTCCACGTTGGCCTGGTACGAGCGCGACGCGGAAATCATGTCCGCCATTTCTTCAACGACATTTACGTTGGGCATGTAGATGTAACCGTCTTTGTCCGCCATCGGATGCGTCGGCTGGTAGCGCTTTTCCAGCGGCGCCTGGCTTTCGACAATTCCGGCAACGGCCACGCGAACGTCCTGCGTTTCGTTGAATGCATCGTCGAGCACGGCGCGAAACACCGGATGACGCGCCTTATAGGTCGCGCCTGCACTGCTGCTGACGCTGTCCGCGTTTGCGAGATTGCTGGACGTGGTATTGAGCCGGAGCGACTGGGCAGTCATTCCGGAAGCTGCGATATCAAATACGCGTAACAATGACATTTTTATTCTCCGCGCAACGCCATCAACAGCGTGCGAATCTTTCCATCAAGAAATTTCAGGCTGACTTGATACTCAAGTGCATTCCGGGCGAATTCGGTCTTTTCGACCTCCGCATCCACGGTGTTTCCATCCAGTGACGATTGGTACGGATTGCGGTAGGCAAGTTCCTGCGTTGCCATTTCGAACGAGCCCGGTTTGATATGGTTGGCCTGCGTCGTGACCAGCGTGTCCGCGTCGCTCATCTGCTGTTGTGCAGCGGAGAGAACCTGCTGGAAGTCGATGTCGCGTGCCTTGTACTTTGGTGTATCCGCGTTCACCAGGTTCTCTGTGATAACCTGCGCACGCATCGCACGCAGACGAAGCGCGTCCTGATGGATTCCGAAATAGTTATTGAGAATGTCGCTCATTGTGTTTCGCAGTCAGTGGTTGCCCTGCGAACACATCAGCACGTTGCGTGCCAGCCTGAAAAATGCGGGTTTCTGGTGTAGCTGGAGGGGTAAATCGGAAAAGCTTTGCCGCGATCCGGCAATCTACGAGCGGGATTTGAGCTGGTAAATCACACCGCTGGGAAGGCGAATCATCTGGAAGGCATCACTGTAATTCGACATCGTTTCGGTGCCACCCAGAATCAGGAAGCCGCCGGGAGAAAGGGTGTCCACCATTCTTTGCAAGACATTGGACTTGAGTTCAGTCGAAAAATAGATCAGTACGTTTCTGCACAGGATCAGGTCAAAACGACCAAGTACCGCATAGCTCTGCAACAAATTCAGATTGCGGAATGTTACACGCGCCTTGATGTCCTTTCGGATCTCCCACCCGCCGTCCCGTTTCTGAAAGTATCGGCCCTTCCGGTCACCCGAGAGTCCACGCCCGATTGAGATCTCGTCGTAGACCCCGGCTTTGGCATCTTCAATTGACGACGGGGAAATATCCGTCGCAACGATTTCCACATCCTGTCTCAGCAAGCCAGGATTCATCGTGAGGAATTCCTGGATACAGATACTCAGCGAGTACGGTTCCTGGCCAGTGGAACAGGCCGAAGACCAGATTCTTAATGGTCCGTTGTTCTTGCGCGCAAGTGCCGGCAAAACGTGCGTTTTGATGATTTCAAAAGGCTGTCCGTCTCGAAACCACGAGGTTTCATTGGTTGTCATCGCATCGATGATGATTTCGCGAAACCGCGAATCCCGCGAAACTCGCGCCAGCAGCTCGGTGTAGCTGGCCAGCTTGTTGTCAGACAGGATCCGGCTAAGCCGGCTTGTCACGAGGTAGTGTTTGTTTTCACCCAGGACAATTCCGGCCGACTCTTCCAGGAACTTCTGGAAGGCCGCGTATTCGTCACTGGTCAGCGTTGTGGACACGTTTTGTATTTTTCAATTAATCAGACAAAGTTATCGAATCAGGTTACCGGCGCTATATCGCCAGATTTTCCCTACGTCTGCATTGCGCCGGCGCCGGCCATTTCAAAACGATTCATGATCGCGCGCGCCAGATCATCCGGCTCAAATTTCGGAACAAACGCATCCGCACCCACCTTTTCAACCATAGGCCGATTGAACACACCGCTGAGCGACGTATGAAGCAGTACAAACAAATCCTTGAACCGTGGATCCTGTTTGATCAACGACGTGAGTGTATAGCCGTCCATATTGGGCATTTCGATATCGCAGATCACCATTCCTATTTGTTCGGTTACGGGGCTGGGACGTTTGGACAATTCGACTATCAGGTCCCAGGCCTTCTTTCCGTCGACGGCGAGCGAACACTCAATTCCGAGTTGATCCAGAGTTCGCTTGATTTGCGAGCGCGCGACGCTTGAGTCGTCCACCACGAGAATATGGCGTTTGAAATTAGATTTTCCGGACGCTTTTCCAAGCACCTCTTGTGAGATAAATGCCTTGTCGCCCATGACGATTGAAAGAATCTTTTCGACGTCGAGTATTTCCACGAGTTTCTCGTCGACCTCCGTTACTGCGGTCAGAAAATTTTCTTTTCCGGAAGCTTTCGGCGGCGGAATAATGTCGTTCCAGTTCAAATTGACGATTCGGTCGACACCGTAAACTAAAAATCCGACGGTGGTACGATTGTATTCGGCGATAACAACAAACCGATCTTGCGTGGTTTCGGCGCGTTCCTGCCCTATCGCCCCGGCGAGATCAATAATTGAAATTGTCTTTCCGCGAATATTCGCAATTCCAACGACAGACGCATGTGACTTTGGAATATGCGTCAACTCAGGGCACTGGAGTACCTCCTGTACCTTGAAAACATTGATGCCATACACCTGCCTTCCGCGAAGACGGAACAATAGAAGCTCCATTCGGTTGTGGCCAACGAGTTGGGTTCGTTGATCCACGCCGTCCAGTAGTCCTGCCATTGTCAGTTGCGCTCCATTCGGTTTATTCGCTGACGAGAACGATATCGACACTACAGATTTTCGCTTGAACCACTCCTTCCGGACGGGTCGCGTTCCGACCCGCTCCAACGACCCTGTGGCATGGTACTTGCCACTTTATTGCGAGCATTCCATCGAAATCGAGGCCGCAATGCGCGCAATCATTTTCTCCGGCTTACTGGCCCTGCCCGGGCTCGCAATGGCTGACGCATCGTATCAATCTCCGGATTCGATCCGCGCCGCCGTCGTGGAATACGTACTAAGCAATGCAGAGGCGAATACGCGGTATGAAGTCACGGTTGATTCAGTCGACGAACGCTTGCGCTTACCGGAATGCGGCAAGGCTTTGGAGATTCGCGGCAATCCCGGGTTCAAACTCTTGGGGACGACCTCGGTCTCCGTGCGGTGCAATGAAGCCCGGGCATGGATGATTCACGCTCCCGTGCGCATCAAGGCATACCGTAAACTCGCTGTTTTAACAGCTGCCGTTTTGCGCGGAGCCACAATTCGACCCTCCGACGTCACGTTGCGGGAGTTCGACATCAGCAATTATCCCGGCGGCTTCTTCAGCAGTGTTGAAAATGTTGCTGGAAAAATCGCAAAGCGGTCTTTGTCAGCCGGCACGGTCTTGAGCCCCATGTTTGTCAATGCGACGCGCTGGGTGTCCCGCGGCGAAACGGTCACCCTCATTGTCCATGCCGGAGGTCTCCAGGTCAGGGCTCAGGGCGAGGCGCTTGCCGACGGTTCGGAAAACGATCGAGTTCGGGCCAGAAACACGCTTACCGGAAAAATAGTCGACGGACGCGTCATCTCGCCCGGCGTTCTGCACGTAAATATGTAGCCTGGTCAAGGCACAAGCCCTGCCTGCAGCCAGGATTCAGCCCAAATAACCTCAAAAAATCACTTCAAGGTTGTGTGACTCAGTTATTAAAGCGTAGCCAGCCGGGTTCGATATCCGAGATAAGTAGTGGCGGTTTTTGGCAGGTGAATCATGCCTATTGAAATCATTGGTTTACCAACAGGCGCGGCGCATGCCGTGGCGGATGGGCCTCAAGTCAGCGTGGCGCGGACGGACACAACCGTTGCGCAGGATGAAACGGGAAAATCTTCAGCGTCGGACACAGTGACTCTGTCTGAGATGGCGCAGCAATTGCAGAAAGTTGAGAAGCTTCTGGCCACGCAGCCTGTTGTTGATACACAGCGAACCGAATCAATTCGCAATGCCCTCCGGCATGGCGAATATGAGTTTGATGCGCAGCGTGTGGCGGAAAAATTTTCTGAATTTGAGGCGAAGTTGCGCCGCTGAGGAGTTCTCGATTGAACACGAATCGCGCCGACGAATTGGTTGACACCATCCGCCGACAGTTAACCGCGTTTTCGGAGCTCAGCCTTGTGCTGGAGGAAGAGCACCGCGCACTGGTTTCTCGGGACCCGTCCGCTCTCAGCCAGATCGCGGGAAAACGCACTTCACTGCTTTCGCAGATTGAAAATTTCGACAAGACTATGGCCGCACTGCTCCAGGCGTTGCGGGCTCCGGCATCGCGCGCCGGCATCGAGTCACTGCTTGAAACACTTGCCCCGACAAATCGTACGCGTGCGACTCGTGATTTTGCCGCACTTCGAGAAATTGCGGAAAAGTGCAGGGACCAAAACGAAGTTAACGGTCGCATCATCGCTCAGAGCCAACGAACAACCCAGCAGCTGCTTCGGATTTTGCGCGGAAATATAGCCTCTAACCCCGATACGTATTCCTCATCCGGAAACGTCGATCCCGCATCACCGCCGTCCACTCTGGCAACGGCTTGAACCCCCCGAAACGGCGCTCTCAAGACCCTTGGCCATTCGACGTCCCCCTTGGGTGACTTGCGTGTAGCATCGAATGACCGGGACCGCAGATCGACAATTGTCAGTGGCGCTATAGAATAGCGGCTAGTTAAATAATAAATCGTATTGCACCTGTGATGAACGAAACGGAAACCGAGAGCGCTCCCGACACGCAGTTCGAACTGGTCGAAGATCCGGTGAAGATCCAGAAGCTGCTAGAGCGACTGCAGGCGGCGCACACGCTTGTTTCGGTAAAGCTTCCCGCCTTTCCGGGTATGTTCTCAAGCATGATTCTTGAAATTCATCCCGATCGCGGATGGGTATCCATTGATGAGCTGAATCCGCAGGAAGGCCATCGAAAGCTGATGGAATCCGGACGTCTCACACTCATCGCCGAGAGCGAAGGCGTTGACATCCGGTTCGACGGCGAAGTCATCGAGACTGGCAGCCAAGCTGGCATCTACTTTTATCGACTGCGCTTTCCACCCACGATCAAATATTTCCAACGACGCTCTTCGTACCGCGTCAAGGTCTTGCGCACCAGCGCAATCCCCGTGACGCTGGTCGCAAAAGATACGGCCGTCGCCAAGGGCGAGCTGTACAACATCTCATCGGGCGGAATGGCCATTAAGTTTCAAAATCCCCTTTCGCCGAGCTTTGTGCGGGGCGATATGGTTCCGGAGTGCGAGCTCGCACTCCCTGAAGGCGGCAAGCTGGTGTGCGTTCTCGAAATCCGCCACATCATGTCAAGCCGTTCCGAGGGACCGTTTATCGTTGGCACGCGGTTTGTGAACCTCAATACAACCCAACAGCGGCAAATCAACAGATTCATTGCGACTGTGGAGCGCGAACTCCGCCGCAAGGG
>DKAR01000041.1 GCA_002450895.1 Proteobacteria bacterium UBA6921 | reverse complement strand
GCATACACGAGTACAAGCGGCAGCATTTGATGGTGCTGCATATCATCAGTATGTATGTACGTCTCAAGTCCGATCCCAGCGCGAACCTTGAGTCGCGCACCTTCCTGTTTGGCGGAAAGGCAGCCCCGTCGTATCGAATGGCGAAGCTGATCATCAAGTTAATCAACGCCGTTGGTAGCGTCGTGAATCGGGACCGCGCGGTGCGTGACCGGATGCGTGTCGTGTTCCTGCCCAACTTCAATGTGAGCAATGGCCAGTACATGTATCCGGCCGCGGATCTTTCCGAGCAGATTTCGACCGCAGGGAAAGAGGCCTCCGGAACCGGCAACATGAAGTTCGCCATGAACGGCGCCCTGACGATCGGCACGCTGGACGGCGCGAACGTGGAAATCCGGGACGAGGTCGGCGCGGAAAACTTCTTCCTGTTCGGACTGACCACGGAAGAGGTCAAGAAGACTCGCGAGTCCGGTTACTCACCGTACTCGTGGTACCAGTCCGACGCGCATCTGAAGGAAGTGATCGACCTGATCCGCAGCGGATTCTTTTCGCATGGCGACGTGGACCTGTTCCGGCCGTTGATTGACAATCTGCTGGGCAGTGATCCGTATCTCGCGTTGGCCGACTTCAATTCGTACGTGAAGTGCCAAGACCGGGTGAGCGAGGCCTACCAAAATGCGCCGCACTGGACTCGCATGTCGATCCTGAATTCGGCACGGTCAGGAAAATTTTCATCCGATCGTACGATCCGCGAGTACTGCAAGGATCAGTGGAACGTCAGCGGGGTGACGATCCAACCGATTCCGCATATGCGCGGGTTAATCTCGCAATAAACCGCAGTCAATTCATCTCGTATTAGAACCAGGCATCGACACCGGCGCGGTAGCGCCGGTTGCGCATGACCTTTAATGTGCGCGAGTATTGACGAAAACGCCGACTGGAAACAAATTGTGCGCATCCTTGTGGAGCCACTATTAAAGCCACGTCGCCATCGAAATCGAATATCAAACAATGTCAGCGGAAGAACTTGATTTTACACGTCGGGATTTTCTCAAGATCAGTGCCACGGCTGCGGGTGCGCTGCTAGTAGGTATTAATCTTGAGTCTTGCAGTGACGGAAAGTCCCCACAGTTCGATGCGTCGGGGCAGCCATTGTTGGTTCCAAATGCGTGGATTCGTATTTCAAGAGACGACACGGTCACTCTGTTGGTGGGTAGTTCTGAAATGGGCCAGGGCGTCATGACTGCAATACCGATGCTCATTGCGGAGGAGCTAGACGCTGACTGGGCAAAGGTTCGCGCTGAATTTGCTCCGGCTCACGCCGACTATTCAAACCCGCTGAATGGCCGGCAACACACCGGTGGCAGCAACTCAATTAGCGGATTCTGGCAACCGTTGCGCGAAGTCGGTGCGGCGGCCCGCGCATTGCTCATTGAAACGGCAGCGTATCAGTGGAAAGTGCCAGTCAACGAATGTTCGACAGATGTCGGCCTTGTCGTACACAAGGGAAGTAACCGTCGATTGCGTTTTGGGGAGCTCGTTGAAGAGGCTTCAAAGCGCGAAATTCCTCAAAAAATTCTTTTAAAGGATCCTTCAACGTTTCGAATTCTCGGTAAGCCGGTACGGCGTCTTGATACGCCCGAAAAGGTCAACGGGAGTGCCATCTTTGGTCAAGACGTTCGCATTGACCAAATGCTGACGGCTTTGATTTTTCGTCCGCCGACGTTTGGCGCAAAAGTTAAGGCGATTTACTCGGACGAAGCTAAAAAGGTAGCTGGCGTTCGGCATATAGTGACTGTCGATTCTGGTGTTGCTGTTGTTGCAGATCATACTTGGGCCGCTATTAAAGGACGCGATGCCCTTCGGGTGGATTGGGAAAATGGCCCGGATTCGAAAACTGACAGTGCGGCAATTCGCCAAGAATTTATTTCAGCTCTTCCTGCTGCTAAACCAGTTGTATCTGTGGGTAACGCCGCAGCTGAATTGGCCCGCGCGAAAACGCGCGTCGATGCGGTATATGAGGTGCCGTTTGTCACACATGCCTGCATGGAGCCAATGAATTGTACGGCTCATGTGACTGCAGATGCGTGTGAAATTTGGGCCGCGACGCAGTCGCAGACGACGGCACAGCGACAGGCGGCACGCGCGTGCGGAATGAAGCCCGAGAAGGTCAAGATTCATACGACCTACTTGGGAGGAGGTTTCGGGCGCAGAATCGAATTTGATTTTGTTGTCGAGGCCGTGCAGATTTCCAAGGCGATAAAAGCGCCAGTTAAGTTAATGTGGACGCGTGAAGATGATATTCGACATGGTCGTTATCGTCCGTCCACTTACAACACGATATCCGGCGGTGTTAACGAGAATGGGGAGATATTTTCCTGGATTCATACCGTCTCTGGACCTTCGATCGGTGCTCGTTTTAGCGAAGAAGTTGCTAAATCAGGAATCGATCATGCGGTTGTTCCAAAATTGCCGTACCCAATTCCAAATGTATTGCTCTCTTACTCAATGGTTGGCACGCCCTTGACTGTTGGTTTTTGGCGTTCGGTGGGTGCATCACAAAATGTATATATCACGGAGTGTTTCTTCGATGAGCTCGCCAGGGCCGCGGGAAAAGACCCGTACGAATTGCGGCGCGGGTTCTTGAAAAACGACCCAAGGTCTCTCGCAGTACTGGAATTGGCGGCGAAAAAATCAGAGTGGGGAACACTGTTGCCAGTTGGGCATGCGCGTGGAATGGCGTTCAGTGCGGATTTCGCGAGCTGGTCCGCGCAAGTGGCTGAAGTGTCCATCGAAGACGGCCACGTTCGTGTTCATCGAGTCGTATGCGCTTTTGACTGTGGTCGGGTTGTGAATCCGAATATCGTTGTATCGCAAATCGAGAGTGGCATCGTTTTTGGGTTGTCCGCAGCGCTGAAGGAAAAAATTTCGGTGCGGGATGGTCATGTCGAACAAGGCAATTTCGACGATTACCCGATACTTCGATTTGACGAAATGCCTCAGATTGAAGTCCATTTAGTATCGAGTGCGCAGCCGCCGGGTGGGGTTGGTGAGCCGGGCGTCCCGCTGATTGCCCCGGCTGTTGCAAATGCACTATTTTCACTGACTGGAAAGCCCGTGCGACGGCTGCCGATACAGTTGACGTAGTATCAATGATCAGAAATATGCGGTACCAATGGAGTCCTAAAATTGAGTTATTGTATATATATCTGGTCGATTTTCTCGTCATTGGGTGCAATATCGACTCTGCATCATGTTCTTAAGATGCGCGGGGCGAATGTTACGCAGTATTTGGTGTCACCTCGTCAATCTAAAAATCGCGAGCTTAAAGAGGTAAGAAGATGTCCGTCGAACAACAGATCCACCAGTTCGTGCTTGAGAATTTTCTGTTTACCAACGACCCGACTGCGCTCAAAGTCGATGAGTCGTTCCTCGGTAGGGGAATTATTGACTCCACGGGCATGATGGAGGTGATCTATTTTCTAGAAGACAAATTCAAAATTCGCATTGAAGATGCGGAAATGATTCCAGAAAACCTGGATTCAATAAGCAAGATTGTTCAATTTGTGAAGCGCAAGACGGCCTGAAGATATGAGCGCGACACTGGTCGATATGTTGCGCGAGAGTGTGGAGCGTTCTCCGAAAATCGAAGCCGTCATTCAAAATGATCGCCGAATAAGTTATCTCGCGTTGTGGCAACAGGTTCAATCAGTCGCCCGACATCTGAAAAAGAGCGGTATTGAGCGTGGCGATCGCGTTGCGCTACTTCTTGAAAACTCACCTGAGTATGTCTCGTCGTTTTACGGTGTACTAGCTGCTGGCGGTGTTGCGGTTCCATTAAATACGCAAGCAAAGGCGCGCGACCTGGCGAACTGGATCGGACATTGCGATGCGCGGTGGCTCATCGCGACGTCCAATCACCCGGAGTTGGCCGGAGTGCGCGAACTTCATTCGTTGTATCAGACGATAATCGTTGACCGAAATGGTTCTCACGCAGCCTCATCGAACAGTGACTTCGGATGGGATGAAGTGCTTCAGGAAAACGCGAATGGGATGGATGTGAACTCGGTACTTCGATCATCAGATCTCGCGCAAATTATCTACACCTCCGGCACAACGGGAGCGGCAAAGGGAGTGACTCTGAGTCACGGCAATCTTTTTGCAAATACAAAGTCCATTTTGGAATATTTGAATCTGACAAATCGCGACCGCGTCATGTGTGTTCTTCCGTTTTATTATTCGTACGGAAATTCGGTGCTGCATACGCATCTTGCGGTTGGAGCAACAGTCATTCTTGAAAATAGTCTGATGTATCCAAAAGTGGTATTGGAAAAGATTTCAACAGAACGCGCGACGGGTTTTTCAGGAGTGCCATCGACGTTTGCGCTTTTGCTAAGTCGAGTGAAACTCAGCGAGTTTGATCTGACTTCATTGCGCTATCTAACGCAGGCGGGGGGCGCAATGGCGCCTGCACATATTCAGCGCCTGCGTGCCGAATTACCGCACGTGGCCTTGTTCGTAATGTATGGCCAAACCGAGGCGACGGCGCGAATTGCTTGGTTGCCGCCTGAGAAACTGGGAACGAAGTTGGGAGCCGTTGGAGTTGCGATCCCTGGAGTTACAATGGAATTACGAGACGAAGCAGGAAATCCTGTAACGCAAGGGCAGGTCGGCGAAATCTGGGTGAAAGGCGGGAATATCATGCAGGGGTATTGGAACAATCCGAAACTCACTGCGCAGGTGTTACACGACGGATGGCTGAAAACTGGAGATCTTGCGCGCCAGGATGAGGATGGTTTTTTCTTCATCGTTGGACGAAGTTCCGACATGATCAAGACCGGCGCGCATCGTATTAGCCCGCTGGAAATTGAAGAAACTTTACTGGAATTGGACGGTGTTGCCGAAGCCGCCGTCGCCGGAATTCAAGATGAAATTCTTGGCGAATCGATTAAGGCATTTCTTGTGCTTCGCCCTGGGCGAACTCTCGAGGTTCGTGCAATTCAGGCACACTGCCTGGAAAGATTGCCGCAGTACAAAGTGCCAAAACAGGTAGAATTCGTTTCGGAATTGCCTCGAACAGCGTCCGGAAAAATCAAGCGATTCATGTTGACGGGTACATCGCAATGAAATTAAACGAGCACATTTTCGATCTAAATTATGATTCTGAAATTGAGCGAATCTCTACCGGATTGCGCTCTGCGTTGACTCAAGAGCTGCACCGGCGGGGCTTGGTTGTCGCGATGTCCGGGGGGATAGACAGTTCCGCATGCGCGGCGCTGGCTGTTCGGGCAGTAGGACCGAAAAAAGTTTTCGGGTTGTTGCTGCCTGAACGCGATTCATCCAGTGACAGTTCCCGCCGCGGAAAAATGCTCGCAGAGCATCTCGGAATTGAATACCAGGTACATGATATTGCGCCAGTTCTCGAGGCGATCGGATGTTATCAGTGGCGCGACGATGCCATTCGTGCCGTTTTTCCAGAATACAGTGCGGGGTGGAAGAATAAGATCGTGCTGACTGGGGGGCTTGAAGGGCGTTACAACGTGTTCAAACTGGTGGTTCAGACTCCGGCGGGAGAAATTCGCGAGCAGCGTTTGGAGTTGAAACAGTATCTTCAGATTGTTGCCGCCACAAATCACAAACAACGCATAAGAAAAACACTCGAATATTTTCATGCAGATCGTCTGAACTATGCGGTCGTCGGGACGCCAAACTTGCTCGAGTACGATCAGGGGTTCTTCGTTAAGAACGGGGATGGTTCGGCGGATGTAAAACCCATCGCGCATTTGTACAAGACTCAAGTGTATGCTCTCGCGCGGCATATGGGACTACCGGCCGATATTTGCAATGCTGTTCCCACTACGGACACGTACAGCCTGTCTCAGGGGCAAGACGAATTCTATTTCGGACTGCCACATGCACAGATGGACATTGCGCTTTGGGCTTTCAAGAATGACGTGTCACCTCAGGAGTTGTCGCGTCACCTGAAAATATCGGAGGCCGAAGCAACTGCGGTTTATGCTGATATCGTCGCGAAGCGACGCGCGGCGCACTATCTCAGCCTTTCCCCAATTCGCTTCGAGTAACGTTTCCTTTGTAATTGGGTTTAGTTTGATTCGCGTACGTACGTTTTCCGGGGTAGTAACTGGCATCTAATACCGGAGTTCGCGACTTATTGCCGACGCCGTTGCGGCGGATGAGTCCGTGTTGCGTTGAAGACCAAAGAGCNNAGCTGAATATTTCATCTGATACGCAAACCAGCAATATCTTCGCAAGACCTAGGTGCCGGACGGATCATTCGTTCTTCTTGTCTTTGAAGTTCTCACTTAGTTACGAGCTTCCCAATTCTTCAAATTTTTCGGTGGCTCTTAAAAACGATCAGAATCGCCGACGACAAAATGCCAGTTGGACGGTTCAAAAATGACGTTTCCCACGTCATCGTCCTGGCAATAGACCATCAAGCCCAAATCGCTTGTAAGGCGTCCAAAGCCGGTCCATGAAAAAACCCGGTGAAGTCGGCCGCTTAAAGCATCGGTTACGAGATAATCAGCGCCTTGTTGTTGAGCGTATTGAATTATTGCGTGCAAAAAGTCGATATCGCGGCTAAGGCTCCCACCGCCAGTGAACCAGTCAAGTATGACCATCGTCTTTTTGTCGTTCGTTGTCTGCAGCGCGGCGAAACCCGACAATGCGCCTTTGTGGCTTTGCCAAGCAAAATGTGTTTGTAGGGCTGGACTGTCTTCATAGCGCCATTTGACAAAGTCGACCGACTTGTCGACAAAGCAGGCTGCTTGAATGCCTTGTGCGAAAAACGCCGCGCGATTCTGATCAATCGATCGGGAAAAAGAATACTCGTTCGGACCGCTCACATTACGTGTGTAGAAGCCAAGGATTCTCTTCCAGGCCAGGCGAACGAAGGTTATCAAGCGGCTGCGAATTGTCGGTGCAGCTGAGCCGCGCAATGTAAAGTAATAATGTCGAACCGAACTACTTAGATCCTTGAAGCCGGATTTCTGCAATAGCCGTTTGGCGTCTGCAGTAACATAGGTTCCGATGACAATCGGTGCTTCTCGCAGTGCATTTCGGAAGAGCCTTAATGCCGGCAGTCCTGTGTATTTCGAGTTCACGAAAAAGTTTACTGGTAGCGCCATTGGTACTGTGCGGCCTTTCACACGTACCGCCGCATGTATGCAGCCGATGGCGCCCTCGACCCGATCATCTACTTCCAGTATGAAGAAAGGCGCAGAAAACCCTTTCCCGGATTTAGAAAAAAATTGCCAACGCCACATTTCTGGGTCTCTAAGTCGGACATGTTCGGGAAAGTGCTTGCGATAAAAATCCGCCAGTCTTTCCCAGTCATCGACAGTGGCGCGACGAATATTAACTTTTTCGGTTGGAACAAGATGGTCTGAGATTGTGTTCATGGAGGTGTAAAGACGAATCGTCGGTAATTATATCTTGAAACTGCGTCTATTGCGTGTACCAGCGGCCCGTAGCTACACGGCGCAAATACTTTCCAGTTCTCTACGAAGCAAGATTTTCTTTTTCGGCCTTTAGTAGATGGTGGGTATTCGCATTTTCGGAAAATACAGAAAGCAGAAACGAGCAGTTGTTTCGGAAATATGTTTTTCCTTGTTCCGACTTCATCGCCTGATCAGTAACGTTTTTCAAGGCAGCCACCAAGATTTTCGATGCGATGTTATTGAGCGCGATTTTCAATCGATCGAAGAATTCTGAGACAGCGTTTTGGCGCTGATACTTGCAGGTATCCGGTATTCCGCCAAGGCGTTATGGCTTACTTGTGTCTTTTAAGCAAGAATTGTATTTGGCGACTTGCCAGAAAAGTTAAGCTTGTTTTAATGGAGATAAATTAGTGCCGAGCGTACTCTTTTTTTCTTGAATTTTCCGGTTGGATGAGGTTGTGACACTGTCGATTTCGCGAAGCGATGATAAAGGTTTCCTTTCTGTCAAAATTACTTCTTAATCAGCGCGAAAATAATGGGTTCGCCGCACTTAAATGTTCCCGCAATACCGACTAATTACTCAAGAGTCGTGGCGGAAAAAATCTCTTAATGGAAGTTTCGAGTCTGGATCTCCTCGGATCGCCAAGCAGGCGCGCGCTGCTACGAGTTTGTCATCGGCAGATTTCTCATTTGACAGTCAAAATTGTCCGTGGGGTCGGACTTAAGTATATGTTAAGTTTTAGTTCGGCTGATCCGCTACATCTGTTATGCCATAGCGGTCGCCATTAGTTGGACCCGATTGAAACTCATTGAGTGGAGTTCGCCGCAAGAACCCCATGCATATTGATTGACGGCTGGTTATGTCGAATTTCGTCCGAAAATCGCTCGAACAAATAAAGTCATTCGCGGTTAGGCGCCACGCCACGGTGTTGACTTATCACAGCGTTTTGCCAGCTCAATTCCGTTTTCCACTTTGGACGCACATGACCCGCGACTTGTTCGACGCGCAGATGCAATGGTTATCGAGAAATTTCAACTGTGTGAGCCTTTCCACTCTATTGGCTCAGTTTGAAAATGATGCCATCAAACCGCGTACGGTTTGTGTCACCTTTGATGATGGCTTCGTGAACAATCTTACGACGGCTTTGCCTGTACTGAAGAAATATCGTATCCCGATGACGCTTTTTGTCGCTACCGGTTACGTGGGAACCCAGCGCCTTATCTGGCCGGAACGTATTGCAAGTATTGTCGCTCTTCATGCCCCAAAGGCTATTTCATATAGCGGGAATACTTACTCTCTGGAATCCCCGGGAGAGTGCGCGAAAGCGTACCGAGCGATAGTGAACTCATTGAAACCGCTTCATCCGAACGCTTTGGAGCAGGAGGTAGCCGGGTTTGCCGCGAGCAACGGTGTCGATGCCGATCGGATTAGTGCTAGCCCATGGTTCGAATCTTTTCGCATAGCGGAATGGGCGGAACTGCGCGAACTGGTTAATTCTGAACTTGTTGAGATCGGGTCCCATACGGTGAACCATACCATTGTAGGCCGGCTTACTCGAGAAGAAGCGGTGCGAGAAATTTCTGAATCCAAAAAAATGTTGGAATCTAACGTCCATTCGGTTCCGTATTTCGCGTATCCCAACGGTAGTGAGATAGATTTTTCTCATGAGCATCGAGATATCGCGGTCTCGTTAGGCTATCGGGCTGTGCTTACGTCAATCAACGGCACGTTCACTGCGAGAAGTGACCCGTTCCACATGCTTCGCGTGGGCGTGGGTGCGGATTGTAGTGTAGCTAGTCTGGATTATGAACTTCGGGTGGGCGCAGCTTTTTCGTCCAAGCCTTCGCTGGCACAATTTACACGTGGCATATTCACAGGGCTTGTCGAGCGCTGACTGTGTAGCCAAAGCGCAATAACATTATTCCGTTACTCTCGACGTGAGTCCGAGGCCTACCGTTAACAAGCTCGATATAAATTCCGATAACGGTCGGCCATTGTTTGAGCGGAAAAATCTGCAATCACGCGTTCGTGTAGGGACTCAGCAAGGTTGGACGCGAAATCTGGATTGGTCACAATTTGGATTACCGCCGTCGACAGCGCCTCTGAATTTTCGGAGGGAACTAAAATGCCGTCAATTCCGTTCCGGATTACTTCCGGAATCCCACCGACGCTAGATGCAATTACTGGTACGCCGGCGACTCCCGCCTCAATGACTACGAACGGCAGTCCTTCCTGTCTTGACGGCACGACAACTCCGGTTGATCGCGACATTAGCTGCCAAACAACATGGGCTGACTGTGTACCCAAAAGATGTACGTGACCCTTTAATCCCAGTTCGTTGATTAACGCCTCATGCTGATGGGACAGTACACCATCACCGAGCATCAAAAGATCAACGTCAATTCCACGATCTCTGAGCAGTCGCCAGGCCCTAATTGCTATGTCATAACCCTTTACAGGCAATAGCCCGCCAGCGGTTACAAAATACGGTTTTTGATGAAACGCTGTTGGGTCGCTCGACCGCTTTGCAATAACACTCTTGATCTTCGTGATGTCGACACCATTGTGTACTACGGTCAACTTATTGCGCAGGAAAGGAAAGCGTTGAATTGCGCTTTCACGAAGTGCGTTTGAAACGGCAACGACGCGGCAGGCGCCGCGAAGTGTAAATCGTACCAAAGCGCGCGCTAGCCACGAGCGTTCGTGATAGCGCATAACATCACTGCCGTGGAGTGTAACTATAAAGCGAAGCCCGAGAAAGATCTTAAGTATTCGGAAGTAATGATATTCCGGAGCGATAAAATGCAAATGGTAAATTGCGTTTCCGCTCCGAGATCGTCCCCACAACTTTCGCAGCGTAGGAATGAAATGAACGGCCCATCCAATGACTGATTTCACGAAACTGTCGCCTCCGAAAGGAAGGCGCAATTGCAAGTTCGAGGCGAGTTCTGTGTCATTCGTTTTATTCGGGCATCCATCCGATTCGCCCGTGACTATGATTTCGACTTGGTCAGCCTTAGACATTGTTGTCGCAAGTGTCTTTACCATCGACGCCAAGCCGCCAGCTACTAAGTGAAGATATGGTGTTACATGAACAACGTATGGGGCACTTGCGTGGCGCATGTCGATCTCCTTAACCTTTCCGTTGCGCCATCATTTCGGTTTCTTCTTTTCGCGGAAGAAATATCCAAGTTATTCGGGTTGTCTTCATTCGGCTATGCAGTTTATCTGCGCTTTACTTGTGCGCGTACTGGCTAGTCCAAGTGATTCATCAAGCGACTCGTAAAATCTGCCGTCAGCGATAAGAAGGTGCAGTTTAGTGTTCCGGAATTGCAAACGCGACTTTCATTTAGGTTTTTGGGTGCCCGGTTCCCGCATTGCCCGTCGAAAATGGCGCACCAACCCAGCCGGGAGATATGTTTTCAAGTACGCAAGCGTGTTTTTGATCTCTGGGACCAGGAGCCGCGCGCGCCGATACGCATCGCGTGATTCAGCCATCCGTCCCTGGATGAAAAGTTCGTAGCCCAAATGGAGGAACTGCTGTGCTAGCCGCTGCTCCAGAGCTCGAATTTCCGCTGCGCTGAAGACGGAACGGCCGCGTTCAAGGTTCGCGCCATGGGCGCGAATCGAACCAACCAAAGCGAGTTCGTTATTGTGCATTAGGCTTTCTGGGCGTTGCCTGTAGAAGGCGAGAACCCTATTCAAATAGGCGAGTTTTCCTCGACGTATGATTCGAAACCACAAATCTATGTCTTCTCCCACGGGCCAGTCTTCACGAAACCACGTTGATTCTTCCATGAGTAGTGAACGTCGAATCATTATTGTTTGAGTATTAAGCGCCGTAACTTCAGTTGAGAGGAAATTGTAGAACTCAGGCTTGCACAAATAGAGCTCATCATTGACTCGTTCGAGCGCATCGCTAGCTCGATTTACCAGGCCAAATTCTGCCAGCCGTCCCGGATTATTCTCCGCAAACGCGTCGTCGTAGAACCATGCCAAATCACCAAAAACGACGTCGAGTTGCGGGTATCGATTGAATGTATCGAGTTCCACGGCAAGTATGTCAGGCTGCCAAATGTCATCCGCGTCGATAAATGAAATGAAATCCGCTTTCGCCTCTCGGATTGCTCGATTTCGGGCGTAAGAGGGGGTGCCGTGATTGGTTTCAGAAAATACCCGAATTCGCGCATCCCGCTCTGCCATTGAACGCGCGATTTTTAATGTGTCATCTGTCGATCCATCATCGACAACGATCACTTCGAGACTCGGCTCAGTTTGGGATGTAACCGAGCGAAGCGTGTCTCGAATATAGGTGCCACAATTGTAGGCAGGAATGATGACTGAAACTCGCATGTTATCGTTCAAAATAGGTTGGAACGACGGCAAATTCAAGTTGGCATGCGTTGACTGAACGGAATTTTGCGTCGGAGCGCTGATCGCTCGTTTTTAATCTGTGCTTGGGAATTTTCTGTCCACGCGCCATTGGGCAATTCTCGCTCAACGTCTGCTACTAAAAAGCTCGTAAAAACTGGGATGCTCCACTCAAAAATTGCTGAGTTATGCAGGCGTGGCACATNNCGTCGACACGGCTATGAAAAAATATGTGTCTTGCTATGAAGTCATTCCAGGAACCGCGCCGCCGCGAATTAATCCGCCGCAGAAATTTCGCAAACTCAGTAAAATAAGGTGCCTCGACTCAAACAATTTAATACAGAGTTTCGCCGATGAGACTGTATTCGCCAGCAACTGCATCACGGCGTGTTTCGCGATCGGTATGGTGTGAGTGACTATCACCGTGATGATTGGAAAGACGCGAAAGGTTTCGAGTGCAATTTTGCGGGCGGTACCATTTTCGCTTTTGTCCGGTTGTTAAACGTTTTTTCCGCGCGAATTGACCCCCAAAAAGATTGCGTCGGAATTGCATCAAAACAATAAAAGTGGGGATTGATTTTGGTGGGGTAATGTCCGGTTCGCGTTGTTCAGTGGTCCGCTGCAATACAGCCGAAAAAATTATTGGGGAAGGACGGTTCAAACGTATAAATCTAATTCTTCACTTTCCAGAGGATATTTTCACTGGCTCGAAGTGGCAAAAGGGTTTCTGATCCGAACGCTAGCTCATTCGTCACAGTCCATTGTTCTTTTTCAAGGGTGATATTTGCGGAGTTGCGTGGCAGCCGATAGAAATCCGGTCCATAGAAGCTGGCGAAGGCTTCCAGTTTGTCCAGTGCCCGCGCTTGTTCGAAGGCTTCCGCGTAGAGTTCGATTCCTGCATGGGCGGTATAGACGCCGGCGCAGCCGCAGCCGGTTTCCTTTGCGCTCTTGGCGTGCGGGGCGCTGTCGGTGCCGAGGAAGAATTTTGGGTTGCCGCTGGTCGCCGCGTCGAGCAAGGCGAGGCGGTGGATGTCGCGCTTGAGAACCGGCAGGCAGTAGAAGTGTGGGCGGATGCCGCCGGTGAACATCGCGTTGCGGTTGTACAGCAGATGATGAGCCGTGATCGTTGCAGCAACGTTCGGTGCAGTATCGAGGACGAATCCGACCGCGTCTGCCGTCGTGATGTGTTCGAACACAATGCGCAATTTTGGAAACCGTCCGATGATCCGGGTTAGCGATGAGTCGATGAATGCGCGCTCGCGATCAAAGACGTCGACGTTCGGATCGGTGGATTCGCCGTGCACCAGCAGCGGAAAGTCATGCTCTTCCATTGCTGCGAGTGTGCCGAACGTGTTGCTCAGCTTGCTGACGCCGAAATCAGAATTTGTCGTCGCGCCCGCCGGGTAATACTTCACGGCGTGAACAAAGCCGCTCTCTTTGGCGAGTTGAATTTCCTCCGCTGACGTGCGATCGGTGAGGTAGAGAGTCATTAGCGGTTCGAATTTCATTCCCGCCGGCAACGCGGCGAGAATGCGCTCACGATAGGCGCGCGCGGCATTGACGGTCGTGACCGGCGGTTTCAGATTCGGCATGACGATCGCGCGCGCAAAGCGACGTGCGGTATCCGGCAGCACGGCGGCAAGCGCGGCGCCATCGCGCAAATGCACGTGCCAGTCGTCGGGTTGGGTGATCGTCAACGTTTGCATAGCGTTAAGCCTTTATTATGGTGCGCAACTAGGGTGTGGCAAGCAGCGGCTTGATAAAAGGCCACACGTTGTCCAGCAATCGCGGTTGCGCCTCGGCACGCGGGTGCAGTCCGTCATCCTGCATCAGCTTCATGTTCAGCGCTACACCATCAAGAAGAAAGGGGACCAGCGGCAGCTTGAACTGTTTGGCGAGATCCTCGTACGCCTGCGCGAACTTTTGCGTGTAGCCGATGCCGTAGTTGGTGGGGATGCGCATGCCGATCAGGACAACCTGGGCATTGGCCGCGCGTGATTTTTCGATCATGCGCTGCAAGTTGGCGCGCATCTGCTTGATGGGCAGTCCGCGCAGGCCATCATTGGCGCCAAGCTCAAGAAGCACGATCGCCGGAGAATGTTTGGCCAGGGCCGCATCAAGCCGATTGACGCCGCCGGCAGTGGTGTCGCCGCTGATGCTGGCGTTGACAACATCGTAGCCGGACGATTCTTTCTTGAGTCGATCGCGCAGCAGCGCGACCCAGCCGTCGTTCTGGTCGATTCCATAACCGGCGCTTAGACTATCGCCTACGACCAGGACGGTTCGCGTGTCGGCCGCTTCCGCCGCGAATACCGCGAACAGTGCCAGTGCACACACGAGGAGTTGGTTTCGAATGAGTGAAAAAAAAGCCACGCCGATCGTCCAAGCCGTTCAGTTGACCAAGGAGGTTCCGCAAGCGCGTGAGGACGGCACGGAACACTTGGTATTGTTGCACGAAATCGAATTCGCAATCGAACCGGGCAGTACCGTGGCGATAGTCGGCCCATCGGGGTCCGGCAAATCCACGTTGTTGGGTCTGCTTGCCGGATTGGATAACGCCACCCGGGGGCGCGTGCTGATCGACGGCGTCGATCTCTCGCGGCTTTCCGAGGACCAGCGGGCGGCCTTGCGCGGTGAAAAAATCGGTTTCGTATTCCAGACCTTCCAACTGTTGCCCAATCTCACGGCCATCGAGAATGTCATGTTGCCGCTGGAAATTCTGGGCCGCGCCGACGCGCAGTCCCAGGCAACCGCGGTGCTCGAGCGCGTGGGACTCAGTCACCGGCTGCATCACTATCCCAGGCAGCTTTCAGGTGGCGAGCAGCAACGCGTGGCCATCGCCCGTGCATTTGCCCCGAAGCCACGACTTCTATTTGCGGATGAACCAACGGGAAATCTCGACCGTGCCACCGGCGCTCGCGTCATGGAGCTGCTTTTCGCGCTGAATGCCGAGCAACACACCACGTTGGTGCTCGTGACGCACGACGAAGCTCTGGCCGGTCGTTGCGCGCGACGCCTGGAACTGGATGCAGGAAAACTGCGTACCTGATGCACACAATCTATCCAACACGATGACCGGCACACTGCGCTACGCAATTCGATTGCTCCGTCGCGACATACGCGCCGGCGAATTGCGCGTGTTGTTTGTCGCAATCGCTATTGCTGTGGCGAGTGTGACGTCGGTTGGATTCTTCACGGATCGTATCCAGCAGACGCTCCGCCAACAGGCAAATGAATTGCTGGCGGCGGATCTGGTCGTTTCCGCGGACCATCCCTTGCCTGCGACATTTACCGATTCGGCTGTGCTAAAAGCGCTACAGACCGTCAACGCAATTCAGTTTCGCAGCATGGCGTTGGCGGGCGAGCAGAGCCAGTTGACCGAGATCAAAGCCGTCAGCGCACTGTATCCGCTGCGCGGGCAACTGAAACTTTACGAAGGCACGAAAGAGGTTCCGCACAACGGTGCGCCGCCGCGCGGCGAGGTGTGGGTGGAGCCCGATGTGTTGCGCCGATTGCAGATTGAACCCGGCGCGCGCCTGCAACTTGGGACGCGAGAGTTCGTCGTGAGTGGCGTCATCGCCTACGAACCGGATCGCGGCGGCAACATGTTCAATATCGCGCCCCGCGTGTTGATGAATTTCGACGATCTCCCTGATACGGGATTGCTGCAGGAAGGGAGCCGGGCGCAGTACCAGTTGCTGGTGGCCGGCGAACAAAACGTCGTCGCGAAATATCGCAAGGCCGTCGAGCCGCAGCTGCAGCGCGGCGAACGCGTCGTCGATGTGACCGATGCGCGACAGGAAGTCAGCGTGGCGCTCGAACGTGCACAACGCTTCTTGCGTCTCGCGGCCCTGGTGAGTGTATTGCTGGCTGGAGTCGCCGTGGCGATGGCGACGCGACGCCATGTGGAGCGGCAACTCGACAGTTGCGCGATCATGCGATGCGTCGGTGCGAGTCAATCCTTCATCACGCGCGTGTATCTGGGCGAGAGCATCATACTGGGATTGATCGCCAGCGCCGCGGGATGCGTGCTCGGTTACGTCGCGCATGCCGCGCTGGTCGACATTCTCGGCAAACTCGTGGTCGACAAGCTTTCGGCGCCGGGACCGGCACCCGTTTTTTCCGGCGTGATGACTGGACTCATCACTTTGCTCGTGTTTGCGTTTCCACCAATTTTGCACTTGCGTCGCGTCCCGACGCTCCGTGTTTTGCGCCGCGATTTGGGCACGCTGCCCGCACCCGCGTTTTCCGCGTACAGCATCGGTATCGTGGCGATGTCCGCGCTGCTGTTTTGGCAAGCGGGGGATACCAAGCTCGGGAGCTATGTGATCGCCGGTGTCGCGGGAACCGTCATCGTGTTGTGGCTGTTCGCCATGCTGCTGGTGCGGGCGTTGGGCGTCATGCGGCGCGGCGCGGGAATCTCGTGGCGGTTCGGAATTCTGAACGTCGCGCGGCGCGCGCGTTCGAGCATTGCACAGATTCTGGCGTTGGGTGTTGGCTTGATGGCTCTCCTATTATTAACGATCGTCAAGGGGGACCTGTTGCGCGCATGGGAGGGTCGCCTGCCGGCGGACACACCCAATCGTTTCGTCATTAATATTCAGCCGGATCAGATCGGCGCAGTGGAAGCGTTCTTCGCGGCCAACCAGCTCGAGCCGCCGCAAATTCTTCCGATGGTGCGCGGCCGCTATGCAGCGTTGAATGGAAAAGACGTGAGTACTTCCGAGTTTCCGGATGATCGAGCGCGACGCCTGGCGGAGCGTGAATTCAACTTGTCATGGACCGCGGAGTTGCAGCGCGATGACAATGAGTTGGTCGCCGGGAAGTTGTGGCCGGAAAACTATTCGGGCGATCCCCAGCTTTCGGTCGAGGAGGGGATTGCCAAAGCGCTGGGTGTGAACGTCGGCGACACCATGACATTCAACATCGCGGGCGATGATTTCACCGCGCCCGTCACCAGCCTGCGCAAAGTGCAGTGGGATTCATTCCGGGCCAATTTCTTCGTCGTGGCTACGCCGGGAGCGCTGGAAAAATTTCCGGCGTCGTACATCACGAGTTTTTACTTGCCGCCGGAACGCCAGCCCGTGCTGAATACGTTGTTGCGCGATTTTCCGAATCTGACGCTGATCGATGTTTCAGCCATCATGACCAAGGTCCGCGACATCATTGCGCGTGTCACACAAGCGGTGGAGTATGTATTCATCTTCACTCTCCTTGCCGGTCTGATGGTGCTGTACGCGGCCATCGCGGCCACGCAAGATGAGCGCTTGCGAGAAAGCGCAATGTTGCGCACGCTGGGGGCGACACGCGGTCAGCTCGTCGGCGGCGTTCTGGCGGAATTCATCGTTGTTGGCGTTATCGCCGGAACCATCGCGTCGGTTGCTGCCTCGATTCTCGGCTACTTCCTTGCCGATCGCCTGTTGCATGTTCCGTTTCACTGGAGCGCTTCGTTGTGGCTAATCGGAATTGTGGGTGGTGGTCTGGGAATCGGATGGGCGGGTTATCTTGGGACGCGTACGACGCTGAATAAACCCCCGTTGCCCACCCTGCGCGGGTTGGCGAACTGAATGGAGAATTAAATCGAATGACTCGAGTACGCACAGGCGCAGTTTTGTCCGTGATCTTCATGTTGGGGGGGTGTGCGCAATCGACCGTTGCGCCGGAGAGCAGCGCGACGCCCGCGCCCGCGGCTACACCACCGCCGGCCGTGACGGAAAAAGTGGACCATCACGAATTTTTCGACAAAGCCGTGCGCGCGATGGAAAAGATGGGGCGTGTGGAAAATGCCGATTTCGACCACGGTTTGATCCAAGGCGTCACGCACAGCGGTGTATCAATGGAGATCGAAATTGTGTTTCACGACGACCGGACGCCGGAGCTCAATGTGCAGGCCGAGCTACCCGACGGGATGACGGGACTGGGTACGATCAACGAGCCCGATCGCTACATGGCGATCTTTCGTGAGATGGGCTCGCGTCGCTAGGTCAGGTTATTGCAGCGAGTCCCCGACTTTCTGCGTCTGGCCATTGTGATTGGCCATGGCATCTTGTGTGGCTTTCGCCTGCGCAACACCATTTACAACCGTTTTCAGCATGCCGCCGGAGGACTTCTTCTCTTCTTCTTTCTTCTGGCGCTCCAGAAGAAATGCCATTTCTTCAAGAGAAACGCGCTGCGCAACGTTGACGTCGTTGCTGTAGGTTTCTTTCTTCGCGTTCTTTACGCCTTTTCCTGGTTCGTCGCCAAAATGCCAGTTGCCCTTGGCGTCTTTCCATTTATAGACGGTGGTCTTGACCACCGCCGGTGGTTCGGTCGGAAGCGAGGATTGCACCAGGCTCGCCGTTTTCAATCGAGCTTCCTCGGCGGCGATTGACGCTTGCGCCGTCCAGGTGTCCCAACGGTCGTAAACGACCCACGCGCTTAAAGCAACGACAGCAAGCGCCATCTTGTAGAACAACTGCTGCATGGTGACTTCCCCGTGATTGTTGTTAGCTGTTTTAGGCCGCGTCGGCGTGCGCGACCGGATCGAAGCCGTCGTGGTGGACGACCAACCGATTGGATTCCGCAAACTCCATGACGTGTTTAAAGACTTCCGGATGTGTCGATTTCAGGTCCATGTCCATCGCGATGCACCGCACGCCCTTGCGCATGATGGGATGCAGCAGCGGGGAATAACGGATGCGTTGGTCGCGGCCAAATTCGGCCAGCAAATCACCGAGGCGTTCGGACCAGTCGCTGGGGCGAAAGGTCTTTCCGTCCCGGGTCTGTCCTTCAATGATTACGCGTTCTTTGTGCGGCATTTTTTGGGCTCACCTTCTGAAGAGACCGCCTGTATCGACATTGCGCCAACAAGCTGTAGTGATCGATGTTCCCGTTGTCGTCCGGGAGGCGGTCCGGCTTTATGAATATTTCGGAACAAGCTTGCGAATTGCGGGGGAGCTCCCGCTCATCCGGGGCTGCGGGGAGAAAAAATCATGGAAATCCAAGGGCATCACTTGACCGTGACCGGCATAACACTGTAGAAGTATGTTCCTATTAAGATTTCGTCCAGACCGCCCGTTGTCCGGGCGGTTTTAATTTCTGAGGAGTGAGGGAACGTGGAATTGACCGGTGCCGATATCGTGGTGCAATCGCTGCACGACGAAGGTGTCGAGTATGTGTTCGGTTATCCCGGTGGGGCAGTACTGCACATTTACGACGCGATTTACAAACAGGACAAAGTGAAGCACGTGCTCGTTCGTCACGAGCAGGGCGCGACCCACGCCGCAGACGGGTATGCGCGTTCCACGGGTCGGGCCGGTGTCGTTCTCGTGACCTCGGGTCCCGGTGCCACAAATGCAGTGACGGGAATTGCCACCGCGTACATGGATTCCATTCCGATGGTCATCCTGACGGGCCAGGTGCCGACGCATTTGATCGGCAATGACGCATTCCAGGAAGTCGACGCGGTCGGAATTACGCGGCCGTGCGTGAAGCATAATTTCCTCGTCAAAGACGTTCGCGAGCTCGCGGCCACAATCAAGAAAGCATTTTATGTTGCCACCACGGGCCGCCCGGGCCCGGTGGTTGTTGATATTCCGAAGGACGTTACCGCGCAGAAGGCCGAATACGAGTATCCGTCCAAGGTCACGATGCGGTCCTACAACCCGACCGTCAAAGGGCATCCGGGACAAATCAAGCGCGCGGTGGAAATGCTGCTCGAGGCAAAGCGCCCGATGATCTACACCGGTGGCGGCGTGGTTCTCGGCAACGCTTCGGCCTCACTGACTGAATTCAGTCGCGCACTGGGCTATCCGGTGACGAATACATTGATGGGGTTGGGCGCGTATCCGGCGACCGACAATTTGTTCGTCGGCATGCTCGGCATGCACGGGACGTACGAAGCCAACATGGGTATGCACCACTGCGATGTGTTGCTGGCCGTGGGTGCACGTTTTGACGATCGTGTGACTGGCAATGTTTCCAAGTTCTGTCAGAACGCCAGGATCATTCATATCGACATCGATCCGTCGTCCATATCGAAAAATGTGAAGGTGGACATTCCGATTGTCGGACCTGTGGATCCTGTGCTGCGTGAAATGATTTCCGTTCTCAAGGAAAGCAAGCGCAAGCCCGACTCTGCGGCGCTGGACGCCTGGTGGAAGCAGATCAACGAGTGGCGTTCGGTTGATTGCCTCAAGTACGACCGCAAGAGTGAATTGATCAAGCCGCAGTACGTTCTGGAAACGATGTACAAAGTGACGAACGGCGATGCCTTCGTGACGTCCGATGTGGGGCAACACCAGATGTGGGCGGCGCAGTTCTACAAGTTCGACAAGCCAAACCGCTGGATCAACTCCGGCGGCCTGGGCACGATGGGTTTTGGATTGCCCGCCGCGATGGGCGTGCAGTTCGCGCATCCGGATGCCACAGTCGCGTGCGTCACGGGCGAGGCCAGTATCCAGATGTGTATTCAGGAACTGTCGACCTGCAAGCAGTACAACCTGCCCATAAAGATCGTGAACCTGAATAATCGCTATCTGGGCATGGTGCGGCAATGGCAGGAGTTCTTCTACGACAAGCGTTATTCGAATTCCTATATGGATGCGCTGCCGGATTTCGTGAAGCTCGCCGAGGCGTATGGTCACGTCGGAATGAAGATTGAGAAGCCTGCGGATGTCGAAGGCGCACTGCGCGAAGCGTTCGCGATGAAGGACCGGCTCGTGTTCCTCGATTTCATCACGGACCAAAAAGAAAACGTCTATCCGATGATTCCCGCCGGCGGCGGTCTGAACGAAATGATTCTGGTGTAGGGCTCGTATGCGTCACATTATCTCGATCTTGTTGGAAAACGAATCTGGCGCATTGTCGCGCGTTGCGGGGCTTTTCTCGGCGCGGGGTTACAACATCGAATCACTGACGGTCGCCGTGACTGAAGACCCGTCGTTGTCGCGCATGACGCTCGTCACGCGCGGTTCCGATGAAATCATTGAACAAATTACCAAGCAATTGAACAAGCTTGTCGATGTCGTGAAAGTGTTTGATTTGACCGAAGGCGAGCACATCGAGCGCGAAATGTTGCTGATCAAGGTCAGTGCGGTGAACGGTGGACGCGAAGAAGTGAAGCGTCTGACGGAAATATTCCGTGGCCGCATCATCGACGTGACCGAGACAACCTATACCATCGAACTCACCGGCACGGGCGACAAGCTCGATGCCTTTATCAAGGCGCTGGGTGGCAATAAGATTCTCGAAACCGTTCGCTCCGGAGTCTCCGGCATCGGGCGCGGCGAAAAGAGTCTGCGCGTCTAGCTTCGCCGCTCGCGTCGCGAGCGGATTTCGTTCCCACTCTCCGAAGTCGTTCCCAACGCGGTGCGTGTGTCGTCATTTGGACGCACGCTAAAGTTGTGTCCGTAATTCCACGATTGTTCTCCGAGATTGCGGGTTCGACAATGTCTGCATGAACACGGGCGCTGCAACGGCGACCCGCAACTCGTCATCGGAAGATAACCATAAAAGAGCGAGGAACAACCATGGACATCATCGACAGCAATTCACACGTTCGGGCGGCCAGGCTACTGGCGGTGTCATTTGCACTGTTCCTGTTGGGCGGTTGTTCCGGCGGTGGCGGGGGTGACGACGGCGGTGGAACGACGCCGCAAGGCGATACCACTGCCCCAACGGTCACGTCAGTCAGCCCCGCCAACAGCGCAATTGATGTTCCTCTCGATACCAAGATCTCTGCAACATTCTCGGAAGCACTGACGGCGGCGTCGGTCAGCACGTCGACGTTCACAGTCGCTACAACGTCGGGCGGCTCTGCGGTCGCCGGAACAGTTTCGCTATCGGGCAACACTGCAACGTTTACCCCGAACGCAAATCTTGCGAGCAATACAGGTTACACAGCCAAACTGACGACGGGCATTCAGGATGCCGCCGGCAATCCACTTGCGGCGACGTACGCGTGGACGTTTACCACAGTCGCGGTCGACAACACGCCGCCTTCGGTGACTTCAAACTTTCCGGCAAATACGGCGACTGACGTTGTATTGAACACGTCGGTGTCCGCGACGTTTTCCGAAGCGATGAATGTGGCCACGATCAATACTGCTTCATTCACTTTGGCGACAGGCGGAGCGCCTGTTTCCGGTAGCGTGGCACTGTCCGGGACTACGGCGACATTCGCGCCGGATGCGTTGCTGGCCGCGAATACAGGGTATGTGGCAACGATCACCACGGCCGCGACGGACTTGGCCGGCAATCCGCTGGCAGCAAATTACTCGTGGTCATTCACGACCGGTGCCGTGTCGGATAACCAGCCTCCGACGGTGGCGTCGACGGTTCCCGCAGATGGCGCGACGGGTGTGGCCCAGAACGTTGCGTTGAGCGTGAAATTCTCGGAAGCGATGAAGGCGTCAACGATTAATGATTCGACATTCACGCTGTCGGTCAGCGGTGGCGCGGCGGTAACCGGAACGGTCGGTGCGGCCGGCGACACGGCGACATTCACGCCGTCAGCGGCACTCGCGGAGAACATGTCCTATATCGCAACGCTGACGACCGGTATTCAGGACGCAGCCGGAAATCCGCTGGCAGTCGCTTACAACTGGACGTTCAAAACACTGGATGCAACCGCACCGACGATTACGTTTGTATCACCGCCGGATCTGAGCATCGGGCGCTCCATCAATTCACCGATCAGCGCGATCTTTTCCGAAGCGATGGATGACGCGACCCTGACCAGTTCAACATTCCAGCTTTCGGTTACCGGCGGCGCAGCAGTCGCCGGAACGGTGAGTTACGACGCCGCAAACCAGAAGGCAATCTTCGATCCCACGAACGCGCTGGCCGGCGACACCAGTTACACAGCGACGATTACGACCGCTGTTACCGATGCGTCCGGAATTCCGCTTGCCGCCGGCAAGACCTGGACATTCACGACGCAGATGCCAACCATCCGGCATTTCACAAGCAAGGCTCCGAGCAGCACGACCACGCTTGGCACATTGGTGGCGGTCGATCCGTATACGCTGGCGAAGACTACGATCAGCGACGTCCTCGTCGAGCGCGGCGCGGCGGGAAATGGGGAAGGTCTGATCTCCTACATTGAGAGCGCAGAATTCGACGATGCGAACAATGATTTGCGTAACCAGCGCCGCTTCGCCGTGGTTTATGCGACGACAAATGGTGGGGCCACCGCAACCATCGTCTCGAAGACCGTGGAGCAGGCAACACAAGGTGCAGCCGTAACGACGACAACGTTTTCGAACATCACGGGGATTACTACCGGAAACGGCGATGGGCTAGCGGGTTCGGCGGCGACGGACCTGTGTTACATCAACATCGCGAACGACTATGCGAGCGTCAATGATGCACTGATCATTGTTCAGCAGGCAGGGCCGGACAAAGAATGTGACAGCGCCGCGAATGATGATACTTCCCAAGTCGTCCGCTATGGCGACGGCGCCGCAGCAGTGCCCGGCAGTTTGCCCGCCGGCTATGTGCCGGTATCACTGATCTATGATTTTCGCGATGGCATCGGTGACGGAGGGATTTATGGTGTTCTCGCCATTTCGCCGGCAGATAACAACACACTCTACCGGTTGAGCGGAACGGACTACGCGACCGCCACAAAAGTGACCAACACTCCCACTGCAATTACCGGCGTACAGCTCTTGGGATACTTTGAAAGCGGCAACATGCTGCTGCGCATCAACAATACGATTCGTAGCTACAATGTTGGCACCAACACATTGAACGCGATATCCGCGACACTGGCAGACGCCGATTGGCTTGACCGTTATACATTCGCATCGCCCACGCTGTTCTTCGTGGATTCCACCACCGGCGGCAACGCGACAAAAATCCAGAAGCTCACCTACAGCGGCGGCACGCCCGCGCTGTATCCGAGCTTCTACATGGGTTCCAGTACGATCCTGAGTCTGGAAAATACGCCTGACCGCGTTATCTTCCAGGAAGGGGCGAATGTTCGTTCCATCGCAAAGAGTGATGCGACCGGGACTGCGACCACCATTATTTCGAACGCCACGTTAATCGGCGTTGCGTCGCAGACCGGATTGGTACCTCGGGTCTATGCCAATCTGAACAACCTCGGGACGTGGACAGCCAAGATGGCCGGCGATGACGGCAGCGATCCCGGTTCGATTGCAAATTCGCGCTGGGTGGCAGGAACGACGTCGTCGACGCTCTCGTTTGGCAATACGCGCAGCAACGGACGCAACATTGTTCTTCTGACACGGGCGGCTTCGGCAGTGAACGATGCCGGCGCGACCCTGGTGAATTACGAGGCCCCAACGTCCATTGTCGGCGAGATTCTGGGGACGCTGCCCGCCGGGATTTCAGAATTTGTCACGTTTCCCGGTGTACTGTCCGGGTCGGGTCTGGTGTACCCCGAACGCGGCGGTGCGCCGCTGTTACTACAGGCGCGAAATCTAAACACGACAACGGATATCTATTACATCGATCCCTTTGTTGCGAATTCACTCAATGACTTGGGTACCAACGTCAATGGGTTGAACGATTCACCCGTCTTCTTCTTGGGTTTTAACCCAAAATAGGCTGGATCGATGGACAGTAGGGCGCCGGGACCCCCGTATCAGCGGGCCCCGGCGCTGTTTTATGCGCCGGGCCAATACATTCCCCAAGTCCCAAGTTTTGCTACAATGGCGGCCTTTTTTGGCGCGCGATTGGGCGCGAAACTACTGTTCAAGCAAGGATCAATGAAATGAACATCTATTACGACAAAGACGCGGACCTCTCCATCATTCGTGGCAAGAAGGTGGCGATCATCGGCTACGGATCTCAAGGCCATGCGCATGCAAACAACCTGCGCGATTCCGGCGTCACTGTCATGGTCGGCCTGCGCCCCGGTTCCAGCTCCGCGACGAAAGCCGAGAAAGCCGGTCTTACGGTGAAGCCCGTGGCCGAAGCCGTCAAAGCCGCTGACGTCGTTATGATTCTTGCCCCTGATCAGCATCAGGCCAAGCTGTATCGCGACGAAGTTGAACCGAACATCAAGCAGGGTGCGGCACTGGCTTTTGCGCACGGATTTAACATCCATTTTGGCCAGATCGAACCGCGTGCCGACCTCGACGTCATCATGATCGCGCCCAAAGGCCCGGGCCACCTGGTCCGCTCCACCTATACCCAGGGTGGCGGCGTACCGAGCCTGATCGCCATTCATCAGAACGCTAGCGGCAAGGCGAAGGAACTGGCCCTGTCGTATGCGAGCGCCAATGGCGGCGGCCGCGCCGGAATCATCGAAACCAACTTCCGCGAAGAAACGGAAACCGACCTGTTCGGTGAACAGGCCGTTCTGTGCGGCGGCGCCACGGCGCTGGTTCAAGCCGGTTTCGAGACACTGGTCGAAGCGGGATACGCCCCGGAAATGGCCTACTTTGAGTGTCTGCACGAATTGAAACTTATTGTCGATTTGATGTACGAAGGAGGTATCGCCAATATGCGTTACTCCATTTCCAACACGGCGGAATACGGTGACCTGACGCGCGGCCCGCGAGTTGTGACCGAGGAAACCAAGCAGGAAATGAAGCGCATCCTCGACGAAATCCAGACCGGCAAGTTTGCTCGCGAGTTCATTCTCGAGAATCAGGCCGGAATGCCGACAATGCATGCGATGCGACGGCGATCGCGTGAGCATCAGATCGAACTGGTCGGTGCGAAATTGCGCGACATGATGCCCTGGATCAAGGCGAACAAAATCGTCGACAAGACGAAAAACTAAACAAGAAAACGCCGCCGCCAAAGCGGCGTTTTACTTTGCTGAGGTAATGATGGAAAACGAGCAGGAACAGGAACCCAACGAAGCACTGGTTGAAAAGAAGCGGCGGCGCGGTATTTATCTGTTGCCGAATCTATTCACGACCGGTTGTCTGTTTGCGGGGTTCTATTCCATCGTCGCGGCAATGAACGCACGTTATGAACCGGCGGCCATTGCGATCTTCGTCGCGATGATCATGGACAGCCTCGACGGTCGCGTCGCGCGGTTGACCAATACGCAGAGTGACTTCGGTGCGGAATACGACAGCCTGGCGGACATGGTCTCGTTCGGACTGGCGCCTGCGCTCGTGATGTACCACTGGGCGCTGTCCGGGTTGGGCAAGCTCGGGTGGCTCGCGGCGTTCATCTATACCGCCGGCGCGGCGCTGCGCCTCGCCCGCTTTAATACTCAGGTTGGAACCGCTGACAAGAATTTCTTTCAGGGCCTTCCAAGTCCGGCCGGCGCGGCCGTTGTGACAGGAATGATGTGGGTGGGCTACGACTACAACGCGGATCTGACCTACCTGCGCTTTCCGGCGTTGCTGCTGACAATGGCCATTGGCTTGCTGATGGTCAGTACGATTCGCTATCGAAGCTTCAAAGACCTGGATCTGCGCGGCAAGGTGCCGTTTGTCGCCATCCTGCTGATGGTGATGGTGTATGTGTTCATCTCGATCGATCCGCCGCAGGTGCTTTTCTTCGGTTTTCTTCTGTATGCGGCCTCCGGGCCCTTGCTTACGTTAAAGACAATGCGCGAGAAACGGCAGGCCCGAAAATCCTCGGAAAACCATACCGACCACCCCGTCTAGAGCGAAGGGGCAAAGCTCCGGCGGGTTTCTGTTTCATCCTGGCGCAACCCGCTGCATTTCCACCGCGCAATTGTTGCTCAAGACCTCCAATCGGCAAAAAATGCTTGGAGAAACCGGCGCTGTGCCGTTATATTCAAAGCCATGTGCCATAAAGCTCCATCTTTTTCAGCATCCGCCCCTGGTCGCGTCAACGCGATCCGCATCTCGCTGTGCCTGCTGCGTCTGCCGTAAGGCAGACCCTTCGCGTTTTACCTCATTGAAGTGAACCCGGTCGCGCACCGCGCCGCCGACTTGAACTAATTCGAGCCTCCGGGCATGCTGCCCGAGGCGAGGCAGGAGCAGCCAAAATGTCTGACAAATTGATCATTTTTGATACCACGTTGCGCGATGGGGAACAGAGCCCCGGCGCGTCCATGACCAAGGAAGAGAAAGTCCGTATCGCCAAGGCGCTGGAGCGCATG
>DKAR01000057.1 GCA_002450895.1 Proteobacteria bacterium UBA6921 | reverse complement strand
GCCTGAAACGTGCGCGTCGCAGGGTCCTGGCCCGGCTCGCGGGTCTTGACGGCGCGAGCCACGACTTCGGAAAGCTCGCGCGTGGTTCGAACAGGGTTCCCGCCTTCGCGCCGAGCAACAAGCGCCTTTGCAACCGGAACAGCAAACCGCTCTTCGCCGTAGTCACGAATCACCTCCGCGATCTGCCGCCAGTCGGCGCGGGCCAGGAAATCCGCGGCGGTCTCGCCGCGAGTCGTATCCATGCGCATGTCGAGCGGCGCGTCGTGCCGAAAGCTGAATCCACGCACGGCGTCGTCCAGTTGCGGCGACGACACCCCGAGATCCAACAGCACGCCATCGACTCTGGCGACCCCCTGCGCGCCCATGATGTCGGCCATGTGACTGAACGCGCCATGCAGCATCAAGAACCGTGAATCCCGGATCGCCTGCCCTGCGCGCACCGCATCCGGATCTCGATCCAGCGCTATCAGTCGTCCTCCGCCACCCAGTCGCCCCAGAATCAGACGGCTATGTCCGCCTCTGCCAAATGTGCCGTCAACAAAAATGCCATCGGCGCGAACGTTGAGCGCCTCGAGCACTTCCTGCGCCAGCACCGCGGCATGACCGCCGCTCGTCACAAGGAGAAATCCTCCAACTCGGCCGGTAATCCGCCGGCACCGAATCCGCCGGCGTTCTCAATAAGCTGGCCCCAGCGCTCGTCGTTCCACAGCTCGAATTTGCGGCCCTGTCCTACCAGCACCACGCTCTTGTCCAGTTGCGCGAATCTCCGCAGTTCCGGAGAAATCAGCACGCGTCCGGCGCCGTCCATGTCGACGTCGACGGCCAGACCGATCATCAGGCGCCGTATGGCCTGCGCTGCTTCGTCCAGTGCGGAAAGGTCGCTCAAGCGCTGCTCCACCCGCTCCCATTCCGGCAACGGGTAAACGAACAGGCAGGGGTCCTGGTACATGGTGATGACCAGTTGCCCCTGGCACGATTCGATCAGACGCTGGCGAAATTTCGCCGGGACGGCCATACGGCCTTTCGCGTCTAGAGTTAGAGCACTGGCTCCGCGAAACACGATTTCCCCTACTTGGACGGTGGTTAGCTGGTCCCATTTTTACCCACTTTCTCCCACATCGATACACTATAGGTGGCGCCAGAACCCACTGTCAAGGAACCAACACGGGTGAATTTTCCACCGTTCAGGGGGTTACGGGCGGGGGATGAGGTGGGAGGATTGGCCGACTTTCCCACTTTTGGGTGGGTTGGGAGGGGGAGCTGGAGAAGGGATTTAGCTAATTTAAAGAGGAGTCGGCCGTAAGCCGGGTTCTGTCGTGGACAGTCATTCGTCTGGGATGCGCGTCGCCGCGCACCTCAAGCAACCAACCCGGGAGCCGTGCGGGCCGCACGATTGCTCCCCTATTTGGTCTTGCTCNNTCTGTGGCACTTTCCGTCGGCTCGCGCCGCCCAGGCGTTACCTGGCACCGCGCCCTGTGGAGCCCGGACTTTCCTCCACGAACCCGGAGGTTCGCAGCGACTGTCTGGCCGACTCCGACGCCAGTGTGCGGGGCGTTACTGGTAATTGCAAGTCAGGCGCGACCGCTACTCCGCGTCCTCTTTGGGGCCGTGACGCGACAATTGCATTGCGCGCGCATAGATGGTGTTTTTTGCAACACCCGTCAAGCGTGCCGTCAGCACTGCCGCACGTGACGGCGGCAGTTCTTCAAGCAGGATGGAGAGGATTCGATCGACGTCGGCACTGGTCTGCTCACCGCCTGCCGCAGCACCATGCACCATAATGACGATTTCGCCACGAACTGCATTCGCATCCGCCCTCGCACGCTCGACATGACTCGCCAGCGTTCCGGTCGACACGGTCTCGTGAATCTTGGTCATTTCACGTGCGATGACAACTTCGCGGTCCGCGCCAAAGACCTCAAGCATGTCTTCAAGACAATCCGGTGCGCGATGCGGCGATTCATAAAAAACCAGCGTGCGCGATTCGCCGGACAGCTCACGCAAGCGTTCGCGGCGGGCATGGGACCGAGCCGGAAGAAATCCTTCAAAAACGAAACGATCGGTCGGCAACCCGCTGACGGACAGCGCGGCAATAACCGCACTCGCGCCAGGTATCGGAACCACGGAAATTCCCCGCTGCCGCGCTTCCCGAACCAGCACATACCCAGGATCGCTTATTAATGGCGTCCCGGCGTCGCTGATCAGGGCAATTGAATCGCCACGATTAAGTTTTTCAAGTAACGTGTCGAGAACTTTCCGTTCGTTGTGCTCGTGATAGGCAATGCACGGCGCTTGCGCGCCCAGGTGATCAAGCAGCACGCGACTGTGACGTGTGTCTTCCGCCGCAATCCACTGGACCTGGGAAAGCGTCTCCGCCGCGCGATGTGTGATGTCCGTCAGGTTGCCCAGCGGAGTCGCCACCACATACAATGTTCCCTTGCGAACGGACATCGACCGCCCCTCACCTCTGACCCAGACATGACGCAATCGACATTTCCGCGTTCCCTTTTGACCTTGCGAAATCTCTTCGTCGCAGCGCTCGCTGTATTTTCGCTGGCGACGGGTTGTGCCAGCGCAGCGAAAAAACCCATCAGTTCGCGCGCCGCGAAAGCCGTGCCCAGCAATGTCACTGCGCGTGACGCGGAGGAATTGGAACGCAAAGCGAAATATCTCGATGCCGGCCTAGCGTACGCGCAATTGGCCAATCGGGCCAGCGCGCCCCAGAAACAGGAATTCCAGCTGCGATCGGCGGAAGTGCTGCTGCGCGGCAACTACGTGACGCAGGCAGCCCAGACACTGAACGAAATTGATACCTCCGGTCTGGACGCGGCGCTGGCAGAACGAAAGCTTCTGGCCCAGGCGCGATTGGATCTTGCGCGCGGCAACCGGGACCGCGCCGCCTCGACGCTGAATACACTGGAACGCGCGGCCGTGATCCCGGCAACGCGCGCGCAGGTCTATCTCGTGCGCATCCAGATGTACAGTGACTCCGGAAACATGATTGGCGCAGCACGCGAGCGCGCCAAGCTCGACCCGTTGCTGACGGACGCGGACGCCGCGCGGCAGAATCGGGCGGACCTGCTTCGCATCCTGATGGATCAACCCGAAGCGACGCTCGTCAAGAGCAAACCGGCGGGCACCGATGTGTTTGGTGGCTGGATCGAACTGGCGCTCATCTTGAAAGCCTCGCGACAACAGCCCGAACAGTACTCGCGCCTTCTTGCGGAATGGAAAGCTCGCTATCCGTTTCACGGCGGCGAATCCGTCCTGACGGACCGCAATGCAATGCGCCGCGAACCGACGGTACCTACCGAAGCCCCGAATGTCGTTGCGTTATTGCTGCCACAACAGGGCAGCTTTGCCAAAGCCGCCGAAGCGGTGCGCGACGGATTCATCGCAGCGTATTACGCGCGAGCTGAAGGCCAGCCGCGCCCGTCCGTTTTGTTCTATGACTCCGGCGGAAACCCGGGTGAAATCGTCGACGTCTACAATCGCGCCGTGCGCGATGGCGCCAAATTTGTTGTCGGCCCGCTCGACAAAAATGCCGTGGCGGTGCTCGCGCAACAAGGCGATCTTTCCGTTCCGACGCTGGCACTGAACTACAGCGATCAGATGGAGTCACCGGACCAGTTGTTCCAGTTCGGCTTGTCGCCGGAGGACGAAGCAGCGCAGGCGGCGGAACGCGCCTGGCTCGACGGACACGCGCGCGCCGTTGCGTTGATTCAGGAAGGGTCACTGGGCGACCGGCTGTTCAACGCCTTCAAGGATCGCTGGCTACAGTTGGGTGGCGAACTCGTCGAAAAGCAGACGTTCGCGCTCAAGGACAACGACATGTCCGCGCCGATCAAAAAGATGTTCGATATCGACGAGAGCGAAGCACGCCGCGCCGCGTTGAAGTCTGCATTGGGCTACGATATCAAGTTCTCGCCTAGACGCCGCCAGGACATCGACTTCGTTTTTATCGCCGCGATGCCCAAGCATGCGCGACTGATCCGGCCACAGCTCAATTTCCATCAGGCGAGCGATGTACCGGTTTACGGCACGTCCCACGTATTCACCGGCGTGGTCAATGCACGCACCGATCACGACATGGATAACGTGGAATTCGGCGACATGCCCTGGGTCCTGCCCAAGGCGAAACGAAATGTGGCGCTGAACAACAAGATCTCGCAGCTGTGGCCGCAACAGGTCGAGAATTACATGCGCCTGTACGCCTTCGGCATCGACGCCTTTAACCTGATCGACAACCTGAGTGCGTTATCATCACAACGCACGGCACAGTATCCCGGCGAAACCGGAAGTCTCTACGTCGACGATCACCACCGCGTTTTGCGCCGCCTCGTGTGGGCGGAATTCAAGAACGGCGCGCCGCGCCTGTTGCGCGAATAAACATCACCATGCCAACGCGCAAGTACCAGAAGTCCGGTTTCGGCGCGAAACCATTTCGCCCGGACACACTCCAAACTGGCGCGGATGCTGAAGGGCTGGCGTGCACCTATCTTGTCGGACGCGGCCTGCAGGTAGTGGATCAGAATTTTCGTTGCTCACGCGGCGAGATTGACCTGATCATGAAGCACAATCGCGCGTTGGTCTTTGTAGAAGTACGCGCCCGATCCAACCCGCGCTACGGGGATGGCGCCGAATCAGTCAGCCGCAGCAAGCAGGAGAAAATACAAATGGCTGCTGCAACTTACTTGCAGCGTAACCCGCGCTACGCCGACATGCCCTGCCGGTTCGATGTTGTATCCATCGCACTGCAGGATCAGCCGCCGACGGTCGAATGGATTCCGGACGCGTTTGCGTAGCCCAAGCTGAGATTCGAAACATGACTGGAAAAAATACTTTTCGTTTTGGCCTGATGATCTGCACCGTCGCGGGACTGTGCAGCGCTATTGTTTCACTGCAAGCCTGTGCGCCTGTGGTCGTGGCCGGCGCTGCAACCGGCGCGATGGTCTCCAGTGACCGGCGCACGGCTGGCACGATCCTCGACGATAAGACCATGGAACTGAAGGTTCGCAACAGAATTGCGCAGGACAAGGCGGTCGCGGACAAGATGCATGTGAACGTCGCGGTATTCAACAAGACTGTCCTGCTGACCGGCGAAGTTCCCAGCGAGCCGCTGCGCGATCAGGTGATTGCCTGGGCGGGTGGCGTTGAAGGCGTGAAGCAGGTCTACAATGCGCTCGAATTGGCCAATCCGACGGAGTACAAATCCCGCAACTTTGACGCCTATCTGTCTTCCAAAGTGCGCGGCCGCCTCACCGGAAAGCCCGAGTTTGATGTCAGCCACGTAAAGATCATTTCTGAAAACGCGGTCATCTATCTGATGGGCGTGGTCAAGAACAGCGAAGCGGATGCCGCCGCAACGTATGCCAGCGAAGTCGATGGCGTAAAACGCGTCGTAAAAGTCTTCGAATACCTTGATTGACCCCGCACTCAGAGCGGCATTCGCAGAGATCGTCGGCGCCGATCAGGTGTTAGTCGAAAAGGCGGACGTCTGGCCCTACGGCTACGACAACAGCCGCCGCCATTCCCCGCCAGACGCGGTGGTGTTTCCCCACAATCACGAACACGTGGCACGCATCGTTCGCCTGTGTAACCAGCATGGACTGGCCATGGTCGCGCGCGGACGCGGCACGGGCACCGTGGGCGCGAGCGTCCCGCTGCGTGGCGGTGTAGTACTGGCCATGGAACGCATGGCACGCATTGTCCGCATCGATCCGGAAAATCGTGTGGCCGTCGTTGAGCCCGGCGTTACCAATCAGGACCTGCAAGATGCTCTGGCACCTCACGGATTCTTTTGGCCACCGGATCCCACCAGCGCGGCGTATTGCACCATCGGCGGAAATCTCGCTTACAACTCAGCGGGGCCGCGCGCCATCAAGTACGGAACCCCTCGAGAGAACACGCTTGGGCTGCGCGCCGTTACCGGCGCCGGCACCGAAATCAAAACCGGCGTGTACACCACCAAAGGCGTGGTGGGATACGACTTCACGCGCCTGCTGATCGGATCCGAAGGTACACTGGCGATCATCACGGAAGCGACGCTGAAACTGACGCCTCTACCGCAAACCAAACGTACGTTGCGCGCCACCTATCGCAATATCCGTAGCGCGGCCTCTGCCGTTTCGCGTCTGATGGCACAGCCTGTAACGCCTTATGTCCTGGAGTTCATCGACGGCAATGCCATCGAAATGATTCGCAAATATTCATCGGTGCCGCTGCCGCAGGGTGCCGGCGCAATGCTGATCCTTGAAGTCGATGGACTTACCGCCGGTATCGATGCGGCAGTCGACGCACTCGTCGCCGCGGCACAGGGCGACGGGCTGATCGACGTCGTTACGGCGCGCACCAAGGACGAAGTCGATGCATTGTGGGCGACACGCAAGGCCCTGTCTCCTGCGCTGCGCAATGTCGCGCCGAAAAAAATCAACGAGGACGTCGTCGTCCCGGTGGCGAATTTGCCGGACCTCATTGACGGGCTCGACGCGCTGGCCAGGCGCTACCAGATTCAGATCATCAACTTTGGTCATGCCGGCAACGGCAACATCCACGTCAATCTGCTGGTCGATCCGGATCAGGCCGATCAGCTCGAGCGCGCCGAAAAATGCCTCGACGAGGTTTTCAGCCTGGTATTGAATCTCAACGGCACGCTGTCCGGCGAGCACGGTGTTGGCATAGAAAAACGGCCGTTTATCAGTCGCGAGCTAACGCCGGAAACGCTTCAATTGATGAAAAGCGTGAAGAATCTGTTTGATCCCGCCGGCTTGCTGAATCCGGACAAGATCTTTCCCGCCTAATTCCCGGGCAAAAAAAACCGGCCTCGGAGGGCCGGCACAACGCGCCTTACGGAACCGAACAATCCTGTCGATGCCGAAGGCGCTGGGGGGGATCGTTTAAAGGATTTCCGCGCGCACATCGCCGCAATCGCGCGCACTCATCCACATTTCCACAATATTTTCACAGTTCCGCGTCTTGATATTATAGAACAATACAGCGTCACCGGCTGTTTTTGATCGATACCAGACCCTTTCTATCCAGTCCCTTTTGCTGAAGATTTCAGTTGGCGTTGCGAAACTCGGCGCGCATGCGGGCCGTCGGGGGCGCGTTATGGGCGATGCGATCCAGCCCGGCGCGATTGATCACGTCGATTCTTCCACGATGCAGCTTCACCCACCCCGCCCGCTCAAAGTCCTTTAACAGCCGGCTCACGACCTCGCGAGCGGTTCCAAGTTCGAGCGCCACGCTGGAGTGCGTACTCTTAATATAAGAATGATCCTCGGCGCGCGTCAGCAGCCACTGGGCGACGCGCTGGTTCATGTGCCCAAAGCGCATTTCCTCGACAAGGTTGATGAGTTCGGCGATTCCTGAGGAGAGCGTCGAGAACACGAACGTCCGGAACAGGGCCGATTCGTCCAGGGCCTCGCGGAAGCGGGTTTCATGAATTGTGACCATTCGCGCCCGCGACTCAACAACGACATCAGCATCGACTGCACCGGGATCCTGTGTCAGCAGGATAAATGCATTGAACCAGCACACCTGCCCGGGCCGAATCCGGCACAACGAAATTTCATTGCCGCATCCGGACAATATCCGGACGCGCAACCCTCCATCGATCAGCAGACAAAAATTATGGTGGCCAAAATCGGTCGGACCTTCCGGCAGGGTAATGACCTGTGCAGCTCTTGCGATCCTTCGCGTCACCGAATCACCAGCCACTCCGAAAACCGGAAAATATTCGACCCAGTCAGGAACCTGACCGTCGTCTAGGTAGCTCATGTTCTGTCGCCCTTTGCATATGTGGCGTCATACCGATCCGGGATACTGCAAATCCAATTCACCCGATCGGTCGCCGCTCTCCTTGGAAACCCGGGATGTAATCCCAGATCCCTGCGGTCTTCAGTAACACCGGTTACATTAGTGATCCGCACCCCCGCGGGGCTCTCGTTGAGACGCAATCGCGACATCACAAACCAGCGATTAACCGCAATCGGAACTGCCAGAGCTTTACATTTCATCGATTGTCACGACTGCAATGCTCCCGTAGCGTACACCCGAATGTGACAATCAGTCTTACCGTTTACTTATGCAGCGCAAATTCTTCACAAAAGCGGCAAATGACACACGGAATATCGAGAATTTCAGATTCGATGCAATACGTCGATATAGGCAGTACCGGGAGTTCGCGCTTGCCGTTGCGCCCTGACACTACCAATTTGTCCGGCAAAGAGAATTTTTGAAACCATGAATGAAGCGGTCGTTACCTCAGGAAGCACATTGTCCGCCTTGAATCTGGCAACGCTAATGGCGGCGTTGGTCATAATGGTCGTCGTCGTGTTCTATGCGATGGCGGCGGTGCGTTCGGTAAAGAACGAGTTCGCCAAAGTGAAGGACGCTCTTGGACGCGTCGCCAATGGCACACTCAAGGATCCGCTGCCGGAAGGTTCCTTCAAGGAAAGCGCGGAATTGCTCGCCTATATCTCGCGACTCGCCGAAAACCTCCAGCGGCAGCGTGAAGCCATCACGATTCTCGCGTTCTCGGATCATCTGACCAATCTGGCGAATCGCATGCGCTTTGAGGACGAGCTGGTCCGCGGCTACAACTTTGCGAAACGCGGCCTGTCGATCTGTGTCGTACGGCTCAACGTCCATAAATTCGCCGAGGTCAATGACACCCTGGGGCGCGATGCGGGAGACCATGCGCTCAAGGTGCTGGGAAATACACTGCGCCAGGCCATTCGCAAGACCGACGTCGCGGCCCGACTCTCCGACGACGACTTCGCGCTGATCCTGCCGAGCATGGACACGTCCAAAATCGATGGCTGGTTGAACCAACTTCAGGAGCGCTTTACCACAGCGCAGCGGTCCGACGAGCAGCTGAAGGCGCTAGAACCACGTACCCTCAAGACCGGGACATCCTTTATCAATCCGGAAAGCGACAGGGATTTTCACGACGTCTGGGAACGCGCGAACAAGGCGCTCGACGCTGCGCGCGCCGCCTGATTTCACCCGGGACAATCTGAGCTGGATTCCACTATCATGGTGTCCCGAACGCGGGACCGGCCATGATCATCATCTACGACAAAAAGGGCTTCACCCAACTGCTCAACTGGAGCGGCCCCACCCTGCGCGCCGCGAACCTTGAGGGGCGCAACCTGGCAGAAGCCAATCTGATCCAATGTGACCTGCGCGGTGCGAATTTGCGTGGCGCCGACCTGAGCCATGCCGATCTGCGCCTCGCCGATCTGACTGACGCGGACCTGACGGACGCCAAGCTGCTCGGCGCCGATCTCACGGGTGCCGTCACGACCAATGCAAAATTTCCAAAGACGTTCATCCCCGTAAAACCGGCGTAATTAGTCACCGACGCGGGCCAGCTCGACCAGCTTATTGTTTTCGTCAAAGCGCAGCGCAAACAGGCCATTGACGCCTTCATGGGAGACATGGGGGCGCAAAGCGTTGGCGGGGAATCGCACCGTACGACCGTCGAGTGCGCGCGCCACCACGTCCCGCGCCATGCCCTGGTAGTACGTGAGGCACTCGCTGGCGGACAAATTCAGGCGAAATCGGATCTCGTGCATGGTGCGCGCCCTGATCTTCTCAGGTAGATTTAACGGCGCGCCGAACACGTGCTGCACGCCGACTTCACGGCGAAACAATTTGAAACTGCAGTGCCAACCCATGCCGACAACAAAGAAGACAAAACGCAAGACAATGCGGGCACCGCGCCCAGCGATCAAGGACGGTTGGCTCACGACCGCCCGGCGCGTGGCGTCGCCAAATTTCAATCAACGGCCACCGGGCACGAAAATCAGCCTGCTAGTCATCCATGCCATCAGCCTGCCTCCTGACCAGTTTGGTGGTCCGTGGATCGATGCGTTGTTCACCAACACGCTCGATCCCGACGCACACCCCTACTTCCGTGAAGTTCACGAACTCAAAGTTTCGTCCCACGCACTGATCCGTCGTGACGGCGAGATCGTGCAATACGTCAGTTTCGACGAACGCGCGTGGCATGCCGGCGTTTCGCAGTTCAATGGCGTCTCGAACTGCAATGACTTCTCAATCGGAATCGAACTCGAGGGATGCGATACGCAGGACTACGAACCGGTGCAATACCAGCGCCTGGCCACGATGACCCGACTGCTGCGAAGACACTATCCCGCCATCACGTCCAGGCGAATCGCCGGGCATTGTGATATTGCCCCCGGTCGGAAAACCGACCCCGGCCCGCACTTCGACTGGGCCCGCTATCGCCGCCTGCTGCAGACCCGCCGCCGCTAGCCCACCTTGCCCCGGCACAATCCAGGGCAATCCACTGAAAAGCTCCAGAATTTGAATGGGCGGTCCGATACGCTTTCAGGCCGATCCGTGCGTTGCAATCCATGTCGATTTACAAGCGAATTACGGCAAGCGATCTGGTGGTGGGAAAGCCACTTCCCTTCGACGTTCTCGACGTCGACGGGCGCCTTTTGCTGCGCGAGGGCTACATCGTGGATTCGCAGATGCAGGTGGATCGCCTTGTCGACATCGGCCTGTTTCGCGCCCAGCGCCGGGAAGAACTCGATGAAAAAAATCCCGAACCGGCCAAGCTGTCACCCTTTGACACCATTAGTTTCATTCAGCGCCGATTGCGCAACGCGTTCGTTGATACGCTCAATCGTACGCTTGAAAACGCTTCTGACACCTACCAGAGACTTTCGCTCGATCTTCTGGAAATCATCGACGGCGATGCCGACGCTGCACTCGGCGCAATCCACCTCGACGAAGAAAATGAATACTCCATTACGCACCCGGTGAACTGCGCCATTCTTTCAGATTGCATTGCACGTCGTCTGGAAATGAGTTTCGAAGAGCGCATCTCGCTTTCGTGCGCTGCGTTAACCGCGAACATCAGCATGTTGACTTTGCAGGACACACTAAACCAGCAGAAGGAACCTCTCACACCGGATCAGGGGAGTGACATCTGGAGGCATCCCCAACGCAGCCTCGACATGCTCATCGAGGCAGGCATCGGTGATGTCGATTGGCTTGGCGCCGTGTTGCATCACCACGAACGCATGAACGGCACCGGTTATCCGGATCGACTGCAAGGGGAGGCCATACCAAAGACAGCGCGGATTCTCTCGCTGGCAGATACCTACACCGCCATGGTCACGCCACGCGCATATCGCCCGGAAATCCGCGCCAAGGAAGCGCTGCGGGAAATTTTCATGAGTCGCGGTGGCGAAATCGATGAAACCGTTGCGCTCATCTTCATTAAGGAACTTGGCATCTTTCCGCCGGGCGCCTTTGTTCGGCTTGCGAATGGAGAAACGGCCATCGTGGTGAAACGCGGCAAGGATGCTATGCACCCGGTCGTTCAGGCGGTACTGAGCCCGCGCGGCGGACCCTATAGTTTCCCGAAGCGTCGACAGACGGATGAGGAACGCTACCAGGTCAAGGAGATTGTCTCGCGCGACAAAACCGTAACGCTCAATTTGAATCGCCTTTGGGGCTACGGCTAAACTCTTCCCGACCGACGTCCAACCCGGCCAATTCCCAGCCGTGAATTGCGACGCGAATCGCAGGCGTCAAGCGGTTGAATGCGAGTTCGTTCAACCTTCGTTAAGGTTCATAATGGTTCACTACACGCGCAAGACACAAATAGAAAACGCGAACTTATTTCAATGAGGCGAACACCATGAAAAAGTTACTGCTCTCCGTAGCGCTTCTTGCTTTTTCGCAACTCAGCATGGCGGAAGTCGGAATCTCCGTAGAAATTTCCCAACCCGGCGTTTTTGGCCGCATCGACATTGGCGGTCTGCCGGTACCGAGACTCTACTTCCGCGATCCCCTTCAAATCAGTCCGGTGCGCATCGGCGTAACACTTCCACCCATTTATCTCTACGTCCCCTATGACCACGCGCGCCACTGGGGCCAACACTGCCGCGAATACCGCGCTTGCGACCGTCCGGTCTATTTCATTCACGAGGTCTGGTACAACGACGTGTACATGCCGCATCACGGCCACGACGAGTACCGGCACCGACGCGAATACCGGCATGAATACGATCGTGACTACAGAAGCCGTCACGACCACGACCGGGGCGGCCCCGGCAACAGTGATTGGGGTCATGACCAGGGACGCGGAAACGGTCACGGAAATGGCCATGGACACGGAAACGGGCATGGCAACAACAAGGACGACGAACGCCGCAGACACTAGATTTTGCTAAAAAACGCCACGTTTCTGGCGCGCGCACCTTCCATGACGCCCGAGTAATCGTGCCCCCGACCGGCTTCCGGCTGGGGGACGTCCGTTGAGACCAAAGCGAAATCTCAATTCGTGAAACTGCTCAAAGTTTCTCGACCCTCATAAGTTTCACAATCGCCTCTCGGGAAAAACATCCCAATTCAACGGACGCCGCGTTGAACACAGGTAATTGACACATGGCACCCGGTGCAATGCGTCAAAAAAGTAAGCGAACGACTTGGAACGGAGATGCGAGTCATGGACATCGATCAGGATTTCGAAACGCAATGGAAGTCGATCGAAAGCAAAGCCGAACAGTGCTCAGAACAGCTTGGCCTCGATACTCCCGTGATCCCGCTGACCGAACTCAGACAGTACTGGGAGGCCGTGGCCAAGACGGATGCACGCACCCGCGAAGAAACCTTGCTCGCTGAAAATCTCACGTTGAAACACGAGTTGTCCCTGCTGCGCCGGCGCTTCGGCATTCGTGGCGAGATCTACGTCGTTCCACATTTCCTGAACGCCAATCGCCGCTCGGCAAATTAGAACGTAGCAATCGGAGCCGTTTCACACCTGTCCCCGGGATTGCAGATCGTCACGCTTGCATTCACGCCGTGGATTGACCCCGAGGGGATGCGTCGTTCCCTGATTTCGCACCTCGCGCAATAAAAACACTTCTATACTTCGCCATGCCCCCTCCGTGACTTCATATGACGGAGCGCGAAGTGTCCGCTTGCGAAGGTGGACAACCATCACCTCCTCTCCGAGGACGATACACATGGCAAATGACACACCCGATCTGCGCCACTCGGTGCACGCTTCCGCTGTTTTGTTTTTTGCTCTTGTCTATGGCGCACCAGCACCCGCACGCGCGGCATTGCCTGAAGGCGTGGTTCCAATCACAGCCGAACCGAATCACAAGATTCGTTTCGACAACGGTGCGGTGCGCATGATTGAAGCAATTCTCCCCAAAGGTCAAAAATCGCTTTATCACGAACATTTGTACGACGGATTCTACGTTTTCTTTCAGGCCAAGGGATTCGCCAACGAGCCGTACCAGGCCAAACGAATCGTTCCCGACTTTCCACCCGGCGCCGTGCAGTTCGTTCCCATCAAATCGCAATACATCCATCGTGTGGTGGCGGCGCCGGACCATCCGTTGCATATCAGCGTCATTGAGTTGATGACCAAAACCGGGAACACCCCCGCATCAACGGACGAACGCTTTCCTCCATTTGAACTCGCGCTGGAAAACCCCCGCGGCCGGGCGTATCGGCTCAAACTCAGCCCCGGCGAAGAAACGGAATTCTTCACCCGCCCGGCATCAACAGGAATCTTTGCGATTTCGTCCGGAAGAATCAGTGAACAGATGGAAGGCCAACCGCCCCGGCTGTGGGATATCGAACCCGGATACTTTCGCTGGGTAGACACCCAGCAAAATCTCAAAATCAGGAATGACGGCGCATCCCCCGTCGAGTTGATTGAAATCGAAGTCCACTAGCTCATGTCGTAATACGTCCCCATCGCCCGTCAGAGTTTCTGGCGTGCGCCAGTATGGGTCACTTTTGCATCGCTCTGGCTCATTTTTCTGCATGAACACAGCTTCGATATGGAAATCGGAAAACGCTTGCATTGAGGATTTTTATCACGTTCCACCGCTTTAGAATTTTTCTGCGCTTGCGATACCCCCTCGCCGACAACAACCATTCGGAAAGTTTGCTCACAAAAAATCAAACTAATTGAGGCACTCGCGGGCGTGGATCGCCACTCCCACAGCCAGCTTTCAAGATTCGTCGGGACCATACGAGAAAAAAAGGATTAGAATTAACATTCCATATCGTTCAATGGTGAAGCCTGCGGCCCCGATCCAAAGCCACCATGTTCAAATCGAAAACCCAATCTGGAATCGATGCGGTCATCCGGGAATTGGCAACCGGGTTGTCGACCATCGTTGGCGAGCGATTTTTTACCGAGCTCGTTTGCTTTCTCGGATCTCACCTTCACGCGAAATATGCGTTTGCCGGAAGAGTCACATCGATCGACAAGCCGACCATGATCGAGACGATCGCCGTCGCGGTGAATGGAAAGGCCGACAAGAACTTTACCTATGATTTGACGCACTCCCCCTGCGCGCGAGTCGTTGAGAAACAACCGTGTGTCAATGAAAAAGGTGTTCGACACGAATTCCCAAAGAATCAGTTCTTGCAGAAGATGGGCGCGGAGGGTTACGTCGGCGCGCCGTTGATCGACGCCAAGGGACGCGTACTTGGCATACTCGCGCTGCTCGATGACAAGCCCATTGAGAATCCTGATCGCGCGCTTTCAATTTTGGAAATTGCCGCTGGACGTGCCGCAGCAGAACTCGAACGCATAAGCGCCGCAGAAGAATTGAAGCGCAGCGAGGAACGCTACGCGCTGGCGATGGATGCCTCGGGCGTGGGTTCCTGGGATTGGAATCTGCAGACCAACGAAGTTCTTTGGTCGTCACAGATTGAGTCCATGTTCGGCTTCCGCCCCGGAGAATTCAGCGGCACGTTCGACGGATTCGTCGCCTGTCTGCACCCGGGCGACAAGGAAGTCGTATTGCAGGCGGTTCAGAGCGCGCTGGTCGACAGCGTGCCCTATGCAATCGACTATCGAATCGTCTGGCCTGATGGAACATTGCACTGGATCACCGCGCGCGGAAAACCGATCCGTGACTCCAGTGGAAAACCCGTGCGCATGATCGGCGTCGTCTGGGACACATCTGAAAAAAAGGATGCCGAAGAACGACTGCGCCGCAGCGAAACAAGCCTGGCGGAAGCACAATCAATTGCATTGATGGGCAGCTGGGAATGGAATCTGGAATCAAAATTACTATGGTGGTCCGATCAACTCTATCGCCTGTACGGCTACACACCCAATGAGGTCGAGCCGAGCTACGACAGATATCTCTCGCACGTTCATGCTGACGACAAATCCATCGTGCTTGCCGAACTGGAAAAGCTGGAGGATCCGAGTCATCAGCCGCACGGCATGACCTACCGGATCATTCGCAAGAATGGGGACGTGCGACACGTCTTCGACAAGGCACACATCGTACGTAGCACCAACGGACAACCGTTGCGAGTTATTGGCGCAGTTCAGGATATAACCAACCATACACAGACCGCCGCCGCGCTGGAGCAGTCCGCGCGTCAGATTGCAACGCTGTACGAAGCCATCCCGGACATGATCTTCGTTCACAATCAGGACGGTCGAGTCATCGACGCCAACGATCAAACCTGTCGCGCGTTTGGTTATGAACGCGAAGAGTTTCTCAGCGTCCCGTTCGAGCAGTTGATTGGTAAGGGATACACGTGGGTCATGGCGAAGACTTACATCGACCAGGCCCGAATGGGAAAAGAACTGGATTTTGAATGGGTGTCACGCAAAAAGAATGGCGACGAATTCCCGGTGGAAGTGCGGCTGCGAAAAATCAGTGACACCAAAACGCCGGATGAACCTGCCGTGGTCGCCGTCGTACGCGACGTGACGGCGCGAAAGCGCGTGGACGAAGTCATCTCGATGCTGGCGCGTTCGGTGGCGGAGGTTTCAATCGACCAGTTCGTAAGCGAATGCGTGCAGCAACTGGCCAAGGCGTACCAGGCCCGTTTTGCGTTTGTTGGCCAGCTCGTCGGGCCCGACAACATCCAGATCCAGACACGCGCGGTGTGGGCGGGTGATCGTCTTGTGGAAAATTTCGTTTACGACCTGTACGGGACACCCTGCCAGGACATCCTCGATCTGAAAGCGGAAATCATTCCTCAAAATGCCGCGACGCTTTATCCGGAAGACGCCATGCTGAAAGCGATGGGCGTTGAAAGCTACTATGGCGCGCCCCTCATCGCGAGTGACGGACGAATGATGGGCCTGATTTCAGTGATGGATGTCAGGCCGATGAATTTCGATGCGTGGGTGCGTCCGGTTCTCGGCGTGTTCGCCACACGCCTTGCCAACGAACTGGAACGCCATGAGGCGGTGCAGGAACTGAAAGAGTATCGCGATCAACTGGAGCAGAGGGTCGTCGAGCGAACCGAAGACCTGCAAACGGTAAATCGGGAGCTCGAATCGTTTGCCTATTCCGTTTCCCACGACTTGCGCACCCCGCTACGCGCCGTGGACGGTTTCAGCCATGCACTGCAGGAAGACTACAAACACCTCCTCGACGGCACCGCGCAGCAATATATTCAGCGCATCCGGGCCGGCACCCGGCGCATGAGCAATCTGATCGATGCCATGCTGGAGCTGTCCCGAATTTCACGGAGCGAGATCACACGCATCAAGGTCAACGTTTCGACTCTCGCGCAAACAATCATGGAAGAGCAATGCGCGCAGATCGAACACAACAATATCTCTTTTAAGGCACAGCCCGGAATCACGGCCATGGTTGATCCGATCCTGATGCGAGTCGTGCTTGAAAACCTTCTGGGCAACGCCATCAAGTATTCGCGCCACGAGGCGCAACCGACGATTTCGCTCACGACACAGGGCAAAGACAATCAGCGCGTGTTTTGTATCGAGGATAACGGCGTCGGCTTCAACATGACCTATGCCGGAAAACTGTTCGCCGCGTTTCAGCGACTGCATCGCGACACCGAGTTTGAGGGATTGGGCATCGGACTTGCCACCGTGCAACGCGTACTCCATCGCCATGGCGGAAAGATCTGGGCGGAATCCGAGGAGGGCAAGGGCGCGCGCTTCTACTTCACGCTTGGCGAACAAAAAGAAACGGCACGCAAATCTGAGGTTGCGGCAACCGGCACCC
>DKAR01000065.1 GCA_002450895.1 Proteobacteria bacterium UBA6921 | reverse complement strand
TTCAGATCTCGCCGCACAATTACATGAACTTCAGTCGTACCTGGAACGCTTCATTGATCTGCATCGCACCCTGGCCGCCACCCACCGGGTGACGATCACGGCGGCGAGTTTTCCGGTGTGCGTTCAGAGCGGTGAGTACCACAATCGCGTGCACGTGTTTTCGCCACAAGGCACGATCGGAACGCAGGATAAATTGCACATGACGCGCTTTGAGTCCGAGCGCTGGGGCATCGCCGCGGCGACCGACACGGCCATCTTTGAATCCTCGTTGGGACGCTTTGCCGTCGCAATTTGCTATGACGCGGAATTTCCCACGCAGGCCCATCGACAGGTGGCCCATGGAGCCAACGTATTGCTCGTTCCCAGTTGCACAGACACACTAGCCGGATATCACCGGGTCCGAATCGGCGCGCAGGCGCGCGCATTGGAAAACCAGTGCTATGTAGTGCACGCGACGACCGTCGGCAATGCACCCTGGTCCGAAGCCATCGATGTGAACATCGGTGCCGCAGGTGTGTTCGGTCCACCGGACCGTGGCTTCCCGGATAACGGCGTGATCGCGCTGGGCACGCTTAACGCACCGGGCTGGGTGTACGCGGATCTCGACCTGGAGAAAGTGGACAACGTGCGCCGCGACGGACAGGTGCTCAATCTGCGCGATCAGGAACACGAAACCCGAATCGCCGGCGGACCCGTTCAACATATCGTGCTGTAGCAACAACTTCGTCGTGCCGGTTGATGCATTACCTCCGCATCACGACGCACCACCACACTCAGTTCACTCTTAAGACATTACGCGAATTTCGCAATTTCAACCGTTTCTTCGCGAATGGTTTCGCAGGCCATTGCGAGTAGCGTAAATACCAACACCGCGTGCGGCGCCGTTTTCGCACGCCCGTGTTCGCTCTCCGTCCTGACTANNCCGCCATGAAAACGACACGCTACGTCGTCTCGGCTACCGTCGCCCTCGTGCTGCTGTTTGGCGCCACGGCACTGGCCGCTGAAAATCCGGCCTTCATGAAATTCCACACCAAGGGAGATTACGCCGCCGTGCTGGCCAACGTGAAACAGTCGCTCGAAGCCGCGCAGTTCCAGATCACCGGCGAGGAAGCACTTTCGAAAGGACTCGAAAACAACAAAGCCGCGTTCCCCGAAGGCCAATGGAACAGCATTGGCTTTGAGAATGTCACCGCGGTGCATTTCTGCTCGATGGTGTTCAACCAGCAGGTCTTCAACATGAACCTCGACTGGTCGATCCTGTGCCCCTTCAAGCTGTCCATGTACAACACCAAGAAGGCGCCACAGGACATCACGGTCATCGTGCAGCGCCCAACGTATCTGCTGGCCAAGGACCCGCACGCGAAAGCCAAGGAGATCGGCAAGACCATGGAAGACCGCATCGTGAGCGCGATCAAGGAAGGACTCTCGCACTGAGTTCCGGGCGATTCCGCCCGGCATCCTGGCAAGGCGCGATGGTCAGCGCGCGCAGCGCTGCCATCGGGCGTGTTTTTCACGCACAATAGGCGCACCGCGACGGCCAGGAACCACTGCATGAGTCAGATCACGATCGAAGGGCTGCAACACGAATGGGAGTTTCTGCACGGCAATCACGAAAGCTACGAACGGCTTTCACTTGGCATCAAACTCACTGCCGTAGTCCTGACCTTCGGTGCGCTCGCGCTGAACTTCGAACCGTCGCTGGGCATCGCGTTCATCCTTGCGCTCTGGCTGCAGGATGGCATCTGGAAAACCTATCAGGCCCGCATCGGTGCGCGGCTGGTGGTGATCGAAACGCAGTTGCGCGCCGCGTATCGCGAAGCCGGTGCGCAATATCAGCTGTACTCGCAGTGGCAGGAAAATCGCGGCGGTGCCGCGACGCTCATTTTGGAATACCTGCGCAGCGCAATCCGGCCGACCACGGCCTACCCCTACGCACTGCTGGTCGTGATCATGATTCTTTTCGGATTGACCGAGACGTAACGGCTAGCGCTTGATCGCCAGCACGCCGTCGAGTTTCAATTCGGCCAGAAAGCCTGCATTCACCAGCCGCTTGGCAACTTCGTTCGGCACATCGCGCCCGCTGGTCAGTTTGTTGGGTGTGCCGGTGTAGTGGAAGAGCCGTCCGCGCGGACGGAGCACACGTGCAAGTTGTTCGTAAAACATCTGCGAATACAGTTCCCCGGCAATGCCAAATCGCGGCGGGTCGTGCAATGCGGCGTCAAACACGCCGTCCGGCATGTTGGAAATGTGCTCGGCAATGTCCGCATTCGTCAGCGACAAGACGTTGCCTTCTTCCGGCGACCACGGATTCAGTCCGCGCAGCCAGATCACATCAGAATTTTTTTCAAACGACTGCACGCTCGCCGCGCCACCTTCGATGCACCACGCCGCGAAATAACCCAGCCCGCCGCAAGTGTCGAGGATTCGTTTGCCACGCGGTTCGATGAGCGCGACCTTGCGCTGTGCGTCGTCGTACGGCGAGACCTGCGCCGTCGGCAGCATCTTGATGCCGTCGATCTCGAAGGTCGGTGGCCCCCACTGCGTCGGCACCAGCTTGATCAGCGA
>DKAR01000215.1 GCA_002450895.1 Proteobacteria bacterium UBA6921 | reverse complement strand
GGTACGGCGTCTTGCCCATGCGCAAATGGCGCACGATGTTCTCGATTTCCACGATGGCGTCGTCGACGAGTATGCCGACCACCAGCGCCAGCGCGAGCAGCGTGAGGATGTTGAGGCTGAAGTTGAAATAGTACATCACGATGAACGCGGGAATGATCGACAGCGGCAGCGCCGTCGCCGCGACCACCGTGGCGCGCCAGTCGCGCAGGAACACCCACACGACGAGAATCGCGAGCACGGCGCCTTCGTACAGCAATTCCATCGAGCCCTGATAGTTGTCCGCCACGGCATCGACCGTGTTGTAGGCCTCGGTGAATGACACGTTGGGGTGCTGCTGCTTGAGCTGTTCGACAACCTTGCGCACGCCGTTCTCAACGCTGACTTCGCTTTCACCCTTCAGGCGCGACACCTGAAAGCTGACCACCGGTTTGCCGTCGAGCAGGGTATAGGTGCTGCGGTCGGAATTGGTGTCGCGTACTTTCGCGATGTCGCCGAGCCGTACGATGCGCGCGTCGCCCAGCGGAATTTGCAGATCGGCGATTTCCTGCGGTGTTTGCACGGTGGCGAGCGTGCGTACGGATTGAATCGCTCCGCCAATGTCGCCGCGACCACCGGAGGAGTCCTGCTGCACCTGCTTCAGCCGCGTCGATACATCGGCGGAACTGACGCCGAGCGCGACCATCTTGGCCGGGTCAAGCTCGACTGCGATTTCGCGGCTTACACCGCCGAGGCGCGAAACACCGCCGACACCCGGCACGGTGAGAATGGCTTTGGTCACATCGTTGTCGACGAACCACGACAGCGCTTCTTCATCCATGCGGTCCGACTGAACCGAGAACGTCGTAAGCGAGCCGCCGGAGGTTGTGATTTTCGACACGATCGGGTCGTTCATATCCGCAGGCAACGCCGCGCGCACGCTGTCCACCGCATTGCGCACGTCGTTGAGCGCGGTTTCCGTGTTGGTGTCGATGGTGAACTCGGCAAAGATAGTGGCCGAGCCGTCTTTCAACTGGGTGCGGATGTGTTGCACGCCGCCGAGCGTGGCGATCTGGTCTTCAATCTTGCGCGCGACTTCGGTTTCCAATTGCGTCGGCGCCGCGCCTTCCAGCGAGGCCGTCACTTTGACGGTGGGAAGTTCGATGTCCGGAAAGTTCTGGATGCCCAACGCCCGAAAGCTGCCGATGCCGACGATCGTGAGCAGCGCGAACAGCAACACCCCGGGAACGGGGTTGCGAATCGACCACGCCGAAACGTTCATTTGCTGTCCTTCTCGGTGCCGGATTGCAGCACGCGCACGAGATCACCGTCGTTGAGGAACGCGCCGCCGGTGGCAACCAGCGTGTCGCCGTCGGCGATGCCTTCACTGATTTCCACGCGGCTGTGCGCCCGCCGGCCGGTGACCACCTTGCGCTGCTCCACTTTCGAATCGGGTTTTACGACGAACACGTAGCTGAATCCGTCGCGCAACACGACTGCGGGTTCCGGTACTGTCAAAACGCTGTTGTTGCCGACCAGAATGTCACCGCTGGCGAACATCCCGGCGCGCGCGGTTTTGGATGCGGCGAGATCAACGTAGACGATGGTCTTGCGCGTGTTGCTGTCGAACGTGGGCGCGGCAACGCGCACGGCACCGTCCACCGTTTCGCCGTTCGTCAATTGCACGCGAACGCGCTGGCCGGTGCGAATGCCCGGCAATTGTTCCGCGACAACTTCGGCGCGCCACTCCAGGCGATTCTGGCGCACCATGCGAAACAGTTCCGTGCCCACTTGCACGACGGCGCCCAGCGTTGCGCTGCGCGATGAGATCACGCCGTCATCCACCGCAACGATGGTGGTTTGCGCCATGCGAATCTGCTGGCTCTTCAGCTGCGCTTCGGTGGCGGCAAGATTCGCTTCGGCAGTTTGCTGACCGATCAGGTATTGATTGATCTGCTGCGCGGACATCGCGCTGCTGGTCTCCAGATTGCGGGCGCGATCGGCGTTGGCTTTTGCTTCCTCGAGTTGTGCCTTGGCCTGCGCGACGTGTGCTTTCTGCACGGCGAGATCGGCGGCGACGCTGTCCTGCGCGAGCTGCGCCAGCTTGTCACCCTTGTGGACCACGCTGCCGACGTCAACAAACAGCTCGGTGATTCGTAATCCGCCGGTCTCCGCACCGATCACCGCTTCCTGCCACGGCGCGATGCTGCCGTTGGCGGTGACGACCAGCGGCCACTTGTCGTGAGCGGGTTTGACGGTTTCCACCGTTAACGCCGGGCGCGGTGCACGGGCGGCGTCGTCCTTCGCGGCGAGTCCCATCGTGCTGAATGTTCCTGCGGCGACCAATCCGGCAATCGCCAGTGAAATCTTCCACCCCCGAAGCTGCATGCGTTCTACTCCGAAACAGATTGTTGTTTGCGCCGACCGAATTCTATACCGCGTTGTTCGGCAGGGCATGGTGACGCTGATTGGACGGCGAGAATGGGCGATTGTTCGTCATTTGTATGGCAAAAAATTGAAAACGACCGATTCGCGGGCCGCGGGTTGCCCGGGGCGACGGTACGGGCCGGATTCCGGGCGGACTCCGGGTATGATTGATAAGGCAATAAACCCAATGGGTACCGACTGAAGTGACGCCGACAGCAGTACCGAACTCAACACGGATCCGGCCGCGCGGCCGCTTCGCGCCTTCGCCCACCGGTCCGCTGCATTTCGGATCGCTGGTTGCGGCAGTCGGCAGCTATCTCAGCGCCAAGGCGCAGGGTGGCGAGTGGCTGGTGCGCATGGAAGACCTCGATCCACCGCGCGAAATGAAAGGCGCAGCCGACGACATTCTCCGCACGCTGGAAGCCTATGGGTTCGAATGGGATGGCGCGGTGATGTATCAAAGTCAGCGCCGCGATGCCTACGAGGCGGCGCTGGACGTATTGCATCATCAAGGCGCGATCTATGGCTGCAGTTGCACGCGCCGCGAGATTGCGGACTCAAGTGTTCAGGGGATTGAAGGTCCGATCTATCCAGGCACGTGCCGATCCGGCGTGTCGCCGGGTCGATCCGTGCGTGCGTTGCGCGTTCGTACCGACGGCGTGAGCTGTGAATTCCAAGATCGCATTCAGGGGGCGCAGCGCTCGCAACTCGATTCCGAGATCGGTGATTTCGTCGTGAAGCGTGCCGACGGATTTTATGCCTACCAACTGGCGGTCGTCGTCGACGACGCGGAGCAACGCATCACCGAAATTGTGCGCGGTGCCGATCTGTTGGCTTCAACCGCAAGACAGATTCATTTACAGCGATTGCTTGGCGCCTCAACGCCCGCCTATTCCCATTTGCCTGCCGTATTGACTGCGCCCGGGATCAAGCTGAGCAAGCAAACTGGCGCAGCAGCCCTGTCGCGACGCGACCCGGTTTCGGAGCTGCACCGGGCACTGGTGTTTCTCGGTCAGCAACCGCCCGTGGATTTGGCGTCACTATCACTCAATGAGTTTTGGCCGGAATCTATCGCACGTTGGTCGGAAGCGTCTGTGCCGCGTTGCGCCGGAATGATCGCGACCAAAGAGTCGCCGATCCCGTAGGTTATTGCCAGTCGTGCGCACGAAGTACCGTACCGTGGCGACGATTGCCTTGTTTGAGTTGACGTGCCTAGAAGTTGTTGTCCTTCAGGAAAGCGGTCATTAGATCGACGGCATCGTCGCTGTTGAGGTCGCGAAACAAATGCCCGGCGCCCTCAACGGTTTTTACCTGCACGCGATTGCCGTTCGCCAGCGGGACGAACTTTGCCGTATTGATCACCGCCTCATCCTCGCCCGCGATAATGATCAGCACCGGCACGCGGATTTTTGGAACGTGAAACGCTGTTTCGATGCGTGAGTTGTCGCCGTAGTAGGAAACGATCGTCTCGGCGGCGACCGTTGTATCCGAGCAATACAGAAAATCGGTATGCAGCAAATCCGTCCGTCCCTGGTTGCTTGCCACCATGTCGCGCGCTTTTTTCAGAACAGGTGCGAGTGCCTTGTGATGGCGATTCTGATACGCGGCCGCGTCGTTGGTTTCGGAGGTGTCCGGCGCGAGCAGGATCACGACGTGAATCTGTGGGTCCGCATGCTGCGCCGCAAAGGAGGCGGTTTCCCCGCCGCCGCGTGAATGGCCGAGCAGCGCAATGCGCTTCACTCCGCGGTCCTTGAGCCATTGCACCCAGGCACCGATCTCAATCGGCGCGTCTTCAAAGCGATGCCGCTGCGGCATGGTGCATTCGAGCATGCCGTGACGATTATCAACGCTCAGGCTCAGATTGATTGCCAACGTGTTGTAACCGGCTTTTGCCAACAGGTTTTGTAGCCCGACGTAGAGTTCCATGCCGCGGTGCATGAGCCCACCGTGGGTGATGAGGATGACGCCGTCGTCGATTTTCTTGCCCGGCGCCAGTTCCAGATTGCCGTTGAGCGTCAGTCCCTGAAACGGCAGCGTGACTTCATCGGCGTGGGACGTGAATGCGAGGAGCAGGCCTGTGAACAGGAAAAACAGCGTCATGCTCGCGCGCACGCGCGAAGGGCCCGGTGTGACGTCGTCGGTTCGCATCACGCAAACTCTATGCGATGAACTCTGAGCGCGCAATTCGTAACAGCGTGACGGCGCGCAGTGGTCAAGAGGAGCACGGGACAAACATCGCGCGACGGTTCGGTAAAAACAGAGTAGTGTGCGCTGTGCGCGCGACGGCGGTTGTCGTCGCAGCCCGAACCTAATCGAACCCTGTAACCCAGCACATCCCGAGTCTCCCAACCCATGGCTACCATTTCATTCCAACTCAACGCCGAGCACATCGCCCTGTGCGATCTGCTCAAGCTCACCGGGGTCGCCACGAGCGGCGGGCAGGGCAAGGCGATGGTCGCCGCCGGTCAGGTGCAGGTCGATGGCCAGCCGGAAAGCCGCAAGACGGCGAAGATTCGCGCCGGGCAGGTCGTGCAGTGCGAAGACACCCGCATTGAAGTCGTGGCGAGCTAGCTGTGGCCCTGAAGTCGACGATCTACAAAGTGGATTTGCAGGTTGCGGACATGGACCGCAACTACTACCAGAACCACGCGCTCACCGTGGCACGGCACGCGTCCGAGACCGACGAGCGCGTGATGGTGCGCCTGCTGGCGTTTGCGCTCTACGCCAGCGACGCGCTCGCTTTCGGCAAAGGCATCTCGACCGAAGATGAGCCGACACTGTGGGAAAAAGACCTGACCGGCGCCATCGAGCGCTGGATCGAAGTCGGCCAACCCGACGAACGCGAAATCCGCAGAGCCAGCGGCCGTGCGCGCCATGTCGTCGTGGTGAACTACAGCCGCTCCGCGGAACCGTGGTGGCAGCAGAACCGCGACGCGCTCAGCCGCATCGACAACCTCACCGTGCTGCGCTTGCCTGTCGCCACCACGCAATCCCTCGCCGCACTCGCCAACCGCAACATGCAACTGCAATGCACGATCCAAGATCGGCTGGTATTGATGACCACCGAGGCGGGGGCAGTGCAGGTGGAGCCGGAGCGGTTGAAGGGGTGACGTGAGTACAACGTAATCCCCGACGCGGGGTTTCGTTTCTCAAGAAAGTCGAAAGTGCAGTATCGCGCGAACTACTCGGCCGGATTCTGCATCCAGTATTCAAGGGCAGAGGCGATGCGGCGCGTCGTAAACGGCGGTGACAACGAGCGAACGTAGCGTGTCTGTTCATCGAACAGATACAAGTTTGATCCATGGCTCACGACGTACTCACCGGCCGGTGCGTGCGCGGTGGTCGGCGCGGACTTGCCCGTGTCGGGATCGTCATAGCTGTAGTCCGCATCCAGCAGCTTCGTAAAGCGGTGCAGTTCATCCACCGAACCCGTCACTCCAACGAAGCCGGAATTGAAATGCGTGACGTACTTAGCGATGTCGTCCGTCGAATCCCGAAACGGATCGACGGAGATGAAGATTACGCTGACGCGTCCCGCCAGCTCCGCATGCTCGCGCGCCAGCTCGCCGAGCGCGGCATTGATCGTCATGAGTGTTGCAGGACAAAAATCCGGGCAATGCGTGTAGCCGAACATCACAACACTCCACTTGCCCTGCATGCGCTCCGGCGTGAACGGCGCGCCGCGATGGTCCGTGAACACAAACCGCGGCACCGCCATGCCACGACGAAAATTCAGCAGGTGGGATTCCATCGGGCCATGGCCATTCACCGGATTCGAAGCGGTATCCGAAGCCGCGGGCGCCGAGCTGCAGCCGGCCAATCCGATGACGCAACTCAACGCCATCGCCAGCCGCAAGACAAGTTTGTGAAGAGTCATTCGATTCACTGAAAGAAGTTGAACGTCTGAACCAGACTATCGGTATTGCGCACGACGGCTTGAAGAACGGCAGGCGTTCTCGCGCGTTGATGTCGACAGATTCCGCGCCCAACGCACCTGGAAAGTCCGGGTCCGTACTTGCTGGCGACAAAGTTCCGACAGAGAATGGATAAACCGATGAAACCCAACTCAAAACCAATTCTTAAACGGTTTCGACGAATCCTGCATATGCGGACCGGACGGGTCCGCATATCTACAAGTTA
>DKAR01000159.1 GCA_002450895.1 Proteobacteria bacterium UBA6921 | reverse complement strand
CGTCATCACCGAACATCATCTGACACCCACCGCAGCCCCGGATCGACTAAACCGCCGCTTCAGGGCCACTGAACCCGATCGCATCTGGGTGGGTGACATGACCTTCGTACGCACGCGGCAAGGCTGGCTGAATCTGGCCGTCCTCGTCGATCTGTATTCGCGCAAGGTTGTGGGCTGGGCCATGGGGCCACAACCCAACCAAGCGCTCGCCTTGGGTGCGCTCAATATGGCGCTGACGCAGCGTTGCCCCGCCGCCGGTCTCGTGCATCACACCGACCGCGGGTCAACGTACAGTGCGACGACCTATCGTGAACGGATGACGAACGCTGGAATGTTGCCCAGCATGAGCGGTCGCAAGAGTGCGTATGACAACGCTGTGGCGGAGAGTTTCTTCTCGAACCTCAAGAACGAACTGGTTCATCACTGCGACTTCCCGACGCGAGATCACGCACGGGCGGCACTCTTTGACTACATCGAGCTGTACTACAACCGGAAGCGATTGCATCAGTCACTGCGCTATCGCACTCCGGAGGAAGTTGAACGACAATGGTATGGCGACTAATTGGTGTGTCCGAGAAAGGCGGGTTAGCTCAATCGTCCCCATTTTGCACTACAGTAGATGATAAATTAACGAACAGCTTCTCCGGCGCGAGTGACTTGCCATTCTGGATCAATGGAACATAACAATGACTGAAAATGCAAAAACGTTTGGATCGATCGGGGCGGAATCAGAAGGCGTGGATTTGCCGACCGAACCTTGTGTCATGCTCATCTTCGGCGCGACTGGCGACTTGACGAAGCGGCTGCTGGTGCCGGCACTCTATAACCTGGCTTGCGATGGTCTTCTCTCTGACCGGTTCGCCGTACTCGGCACCGCGACCCGTCAGATCACGAGTGAACAGTTCTGCGCGAATTTGAGCAGCGAGGATGAAGGTATCCGTGCATTCCACACCCGCAAGGCATTCGATGCGAAGCGATGGGATGATCTCATCGGACGTTTCTCGTACCAGGCGGGCAGCTTCGATGATGTCGAACATTTCAAACGCCTGCGCGCGTCGGTCGAGAAGCTCGGTGAGCAATACAAGACCGGCGGCAACGTGCTGTTCTATTTCGCGACCGCGCCGCGGTTCTTCGGCACGATCTGCGACAATCTGAAAAAAGCCGGCTTCCAGCAAGGTGAGGGCTGGCGGCGCATCATCGTCGAGAAACCGTTCGGTACCGATCTGGAATCTGCACTCAAGTTGAATCAGGAAGTACTGGCCTACTGGAACGAAGACCAGATTTACCGTGTCGATCATTATCTGGGAAAAGAGACCGTACAGAACCTGCTCGCATTCCGTTTCTCCAACAGCATGTTCGAACCGCTGTGGAACAGCAACTATATCGATAACATCCAGTTCAACGTGTGCGAATCGGTCGACGTGGGCAGCCGTGGCGGCTACTACGATAAGTCCGGCGTGATGCGGGACATGATGCAGAACCACATGTTCCAGATGCTGGCCTACCTGTGCATGGAGCCACCGGGATCATTCGACCCCGATGCGATCCGTAACGAGAAAGCGAAACTGCTGGAGTCGGTGCGTATCTACACACCCGAAGAGGTTCCCGAGCATGTCGTGCGCGGTCAGTACGGTCCGTCGTTCGATGATAAAGGTGAGGTTCAAAAACCGGGATACCGCGAAGAGAAAGATGTCGATCCACAATCAAGCACTGAAACCTTCGCCGCCGCCAGGTTAATGATCGACAACTGGCGCTGGAACGGAGTGCCGATCTACCTGCGCTCGGGTAAAGCGTTGTGGAAACGCGGCACCGAGATCGTGGTGGAATTCAAGAAAGCGCCGGTCAGTCTGTTCCGCGGCACACCGGTGACCGAACTGTCGGCGAACCGTCTGGTGTTCCACGTGCAGCCGTATCAAGGGATCGAGCTGTTGTTCCAGGCGAAGATCCCTGGCCCGAGGTTGCAGCTGCAGAATGTCGACATGGGATTCCAGTACGGCGCCGCGTTCAAGGCGTCTCGCTATACCGGTTATGAGGTAATGATCTATTCGTGTACGCACGGCGATGCGACTCTGTTCTCACGCAGCGATCTGGTCGAAGCCGCCTGGCGCATCGCACAACCGATACTGGATTACTGGAAAGCGACACCGGCGCAAGATTTTCCCAACTACACGCGCAACTCCTGGGGACCGAAAGTCGCCTACGATCTGCTGGAACGCGATGGCAGAAAATGGTTCGAGGTGGTGACGCCTGAAGCGCTGGAGCAGACTCCGCTGTTCAAGGGTGCCGATCCGGTTCTGCTCAACTCGGTGATCCTGGCAATGACCCCGCGTACCGTCACCCGCGGAGAGTTCATCATCAAGCACGGCGAGATGGCCAATGAGATGTTCCTGATCTGTCGCGGTGAAGTCGAAGTGCTGAATGCTTCAGGTCACTGTATCCGCATCCTGAAGGATGGCGATTTCTTCGGTGAAATCGCGCTGATACAGTCGGTGCCTCGCACCGCGACGATCCGGGCAGCGACCTTGTGCGACCTGTTCGTTCTGAAGAAGAAAGATTTCAGTCGTATCCTGCGCGACCATCCTCAGTTCGCCGAAGCGGTCATCGATGTGGCGAATGTACGTTACCAGTTGACCGTGACCATGGACGAGCTGATGAACTATCACTCTCAGGATTAGAGCGACCGTACGTCCCCATCTGATGAAAGTGAACGTTCAGTATGTTGCTGAAACTACCGCCTCTACCGCCGGTGACCTCGACAGCCAGCGACACCCCGATGAAACGGCATGGAACGACGCGGTTCAAAATATTCTCTTGCAATGACTCCTAACCCCAAGTCATTTTTTCAACGTGCAGTGCGACCACAGTTTGTTTGGCAGTTTTTTACAAGAGCGGCTTGTTGCGCCAAGAGCATGCATTCAGAAAAGTGACGGAGCCGCTACGGCAAAAACTCGTTTCGTAACATAGCGGACATAGACAACTAATATCTTAACTGTCCGCTGCTGAGAGTTGCTGCGCATCAGGTTGCTGTATACGCCTTATTTAAAGGGCAGCGTGCCCATTTTCTCTCCCGTTCTAACATGCCGCTGAAGTATTCGATGCACGCTTTCTCGCGTCACGGTCATGATAACTGCATGGCATGAAAATCCCTGCAATAGACCTTTCGACGCACTTTCAAAATTTATACTTTGTCGTTATGAAACAGAACGGGTTCGTCGCATCGCGACGAACCCGTTTCCATCGTTGGAAAGACAACTGACTTGCTAGTTTATTGAAGTCGAAAAGCAAATGCCGTCGAGTTCAATGAAGCCAGCTTGGTTATCTACCAGGACCTGAACAAGGCCCGCTGACGTAACATCAATTCGACCTGCGCGACCGTTTGAATTGGGGGCGAGTGGATATATCACGTTTTTTGGAGGGCGGCTGCCCACTGGCAAATCTCCGACAATGGCTCCAAAGCCATTCGCTCCGGTTACCAGTCCACGCAGGCAGACAACGTCATCAACTTTGCGGTATTGAGGTGCCTGATAATCACCACCGAAAGGAGCCACCCCCGTTCTCAAAGCGAGATCCGTCCATTGAGTCTTTGTGCCTCCATGCACGGCAAGCGGACTTATCCGCACCTCGTCAATGGTTCCCCAAAAGTACTCTATGTTTTGAATACTACGCGCGCCGATACGAAGGACTTTGCCGGCCGGTGAATTTAGGTAGCCCTTCGCGAAGGGCACGTATCCTGTCATCGCACCGTTTACGAATGTCCGAATCGCAACGCCATCGTAACTGGCCATGACATGAGTCCAAACCCCAATTTCGACGGTTCCGACTCCTTGCCAGCCGTTGACTTGCTCTGTCGCGCCTTGCGTAGTAAGAAGAAGTTTGACTTGGTTACCGTCAAGCCCGAATGCAAACGCGCCGTCCATTGAAACGATGCATTTTAACCCTCCAACAGTGGTCGGCTTGATCCATGCCGACACAGTCAGGGATTCGCGCAAATTGACATTCGCGCTTGTATTGGTCGCGTATCCGCTACTACCGTCCAGTAGAATTCCATTTCCAACGTGCCCGGCCGCAGTAATCTGCGTGCCGATCGAATTTTGCGTCAGATCATTTCCGTTTCCTGAAGCATCAAGGACCAAAGCCGTCTTTCCTACTTGCTGCTCAAAATCAAAGGAGGCGAAGTACGCTGGACCGGTGTCACCCGGGAGACCGGCTGGTCCTGCCGGACCTGCGGGACCTTGCGGGCCGGCGGGAATTTTTGCGACGTCAGTCTTCAACGTGCCAATCTGACTGTTGTTGTCGTTGATCGCACTCTTGAGCGCGTCAAAGTTTGCGTTTACCTCTCCCGCATCCGTCTTGTTTCCATTAACGAACGTATTCAGCGTGCCAACTTCCTGCGCAATTGCCGTTGACCAGACTGAGCTCGCAAGTACTGCAGCAAAGACAGCTCTCGTATGCTTCTGCGATTTCATTTTGAATCTCCCTCAAAAACTTTCGAATTAATGATGTTTGCTTGCGGCTACCAGCTGCAACCACCCCAAGTTGTTGTTCCCCACTGGCACTGATCGTTGGATGCAGATTGTGGGTTAGAGGGTGGTGACGTCGAACTTGAGCCGGACCCTCCGCTGCTGCACGAAGACAAGATGACTACACTCACAACGAGCGCAGCCATGAAATAGATTTCTCGCATGGTTTTCCCTCACTATTTTTCGTGGGGGCATTCTATCGACCAGCGTTGAAGGGGTCAAAGCGTAAAATTCACGGGCGCTCGCCAACGAAAAGACGCCAATCAGCCTGCTTATCTTGATTAGTTCTTAGGGACGGCGGTGACAAATCAATTTGTGGAGATTGGTAGTCTTGGTTGAGAAATGAAACCCAGCGTTGGTCGTCATGATGTCACGAAGGATGGGCTTATCAACCCAGTCAACAAAATCGCATGTCCGCTATCGATAGGTTTTCTACAGGAGAAGGCGACGCCGCGTGGGTCCGCTCAGGGTCGGTTCGCGACCATCGACGACGGAATCTCGCCCGGATAGGTTTTAGCCGCCCTTCCCAGAACTGGACAATGCACTGAGGAGCGGGCACTGCGCCTAGATCAACCCAAGCGCCACCGTCTTTCCGATCGATTTGAAGTAGTCGCCAAAAGCGGCATCAACATTCGCCGTGCCGTCGCAACTGCTGTGGAAGCGCAACGTCGCGGCGCCGAGGATGATGGGGTCGGACGACGACGCGCCCACCTGGTTAATGACGGCGTAACCACTGCGCGGATTGGCGACGCAGGCATTCGAAATTTCTGACGCGATCATCACGAGCTGCAAGACCGAGGCGCTCCCGGTGTCCACGTCCGCATACTGGCTGGCTCCGGTAATACGATACTGATCGTCGGAAAAATCTCCCGGTGTTCCCATGTTGTCGGTTTCGACCACCCAGGCATCCATGGAAACGTCGACGCTAACGTCCGGACTGCTCGGCATAGTCGTGTTCAGTCGGTCCATTGTCGATTGAACATCCGAATCACTGAACGTCGCGGGATCGTCTGAAATATTGACATCCGCATTGGCGTACACGAGTCGAATACCACCGGACGTGATCGTCACCGGAAACGCGCCGACTTTTGAAATCTTGAATGTATCGATACCGGCGTCCATGTTGACAAACGTCGCCGCGAGAACCGCACTGCTCGACGACGTCCACAAGCCGGCAACAACGATGTCGCCGTACTTGCTCAGCGTCACGGGAAATACACCCGCTTTTGTGGTGATCGTCACGAGCGCGACGCAGGGATACGACGAGCACGTTGTGCTCGTGCTCACACCCGTAATGGAATTGCCCTGCACGGCGCGCGTGGCAACGGCCGCGGCGTAAGCCAGTGGCACGCCGGTCTTGATGTTGGCGCGCAAGGTTGCCACACCGGGAGATTTGGCAAGCTCTTCCGGATCCATGCTGCACGCGGTGACGGCAGAAAGAGTCAACAAGAGTGTGGTGATGCGTGCTGCAAAGCTGGCTTTCATGCGCTGCCTCGGATGTGGAGTATTTGAATTTATAGCGGGCGGCGTACCGGAAACGCTCGACTGCGCCCGCATTGTCAGTGCCGGGGAAATCTTATTCACTTCCGGGATTTATGGAGCGGTCGCCGAACTCGTCGCGCGCGACGAGCCCTTCGGTGTCACGAGGTGCTGCATCTAGCCTGCAACGCGCCCCTGCATGAACACGATTTCAACGCTAAGCGGGATACCGCCCGCGTGCGCCCGGGATGCAATGTCTTCGAGATGTTCCTGCTTGAAGCGTGTGAGTGCGTCCGGCGCAAGCTGATTGACCAACCCGCGAAAACCGGCGTACCAGATGATGTCCCACCACTGGTCTGCATCGCGCAACGAATAGCTCAGATCCCTACGCTCCGCACGAACGTCGGTCAGTCCGGCCTGCTGGAACAACTCGATACCCTTTTGTTCGGTTGCGACGCGCTTCCAGCCGACGGGCGGACGTTCGATGCCAAATGTTTCGAGCCGCTCGAAGAACAGATCACTGAGAGGAAGAAACGACGTGTCGTAAAACGAGCACGCAGTAACGGTTCCGCCGGGTTTGACCTGCGTGGCAATGCCCTTCACCAGTCCAATCATGTCTTCGACAAAAAACACGCCAAACGAGCAGTTCGCCGCATCGAACGTGCGCGGCGCAAACGTCATGGCCTGCATGTCCATCGCGGCCCAGGTGATGTTGGAAAGTTTCTGCGCGGCGGCATGTTCGCGCGCACGGGCCAGCATGCCTTCGGAGAAATCAATGCCCGTCACATGGCCGCGTGGCAGATGCGACGCGATCGCGCGTGCTGCCTGTCCCGTTCCGGTGGCAACGTCGAGTACATGTTCATCGCCACGAAATCGGAAAAGCTCCGGAAGAACCGCAGCCGATCGCGCAAAAAATGCCAGGCCGGGATTGTCGTAACCGGGAGCGACGGTATTGAACGTCGCCTGAATCATTTGTTTTCGTTGTTTTTCGTCCAAGATCCCCCCAACAGATACAACCGCCGAAACGTAACTCCTGCGTCGCGCGCTCTACTCGTAGCCGCGTTGCAGCTCCGCCATTTTTTCCTTGTACGCGCGTTTGTCGATCTCGCCACTGCGCAACTTGTCTTTCAGCGCAGCAACGTCATCGCGATAGCGTTGCTTGATTCGGTCCACCAGCGATCGATACTCGTCCTTCGTAATACTTCCGTCGCGAAGTTGCTGCTTGGCCTGCGTGAGACTCATTGACTCCGCCGGATCGGCTTTCGCGGGCGTCGGCGCAGGACGACTCACGACGGGCTCGCTGGTCGCCGGCGCTGTTGTTTGTACGGACGCTTTCGTCGCCGTCACCGCAGGCGGCGGTGGCGGCGCTGTTTGTACGACCGGTGGTGGAGGAGGCGCTGCCGTTTGCACGACGGGCGTTGGCGACTTCACAATCGGCGCCGGGGGTGGAATCGATCGCGCATTGGATCGAACCGACTCTTTCGGATCTGAAGTCACGGGTACAGTCGCGGCTGCCGCCGGGGATGTCCTTGTCGCCTGTGCAGGCGTGCTCACTTTTCCGGTCGGTTCCGGAGACGGTGACGCGGCGACTTCTTTCTTCACCGGCGTTACGTCGGCCGACACAGTTTCCTTTACGGAGGTCTGGGCAGACATTGATTCGGTGTTTTGCATTTCCGGCATCGCGACGCTCGGCGTCACCGCCGCTGCCGGTGTCTCCACGCTTGGGGATTTGTCCTGCCGGACGGTCTGCAGAGTTGGGCCGGACGCGCTCTCCGACGTGAGATACCAGACGCCCGTGCCTGCAATGACGAACACGGCGCCCGCCAACGCGCCCCACATCATCGATTGGCTGGAACCCTTCGGCACGGCCTGTTTCGGCGACTGCGTCATCGCCGCGCGTAGCGCCTTGCCGAGCGCGGCGCCGGTTTCATAGCGATCTTTCGGGTCCTTGGCGAGCAAGCGATCCACAATCGCATACAGCGCTGCCGGCAGCCCTGGTTTGACTTCACGCAAGGGTCGCGGCGGCTCCGAGGCGATCCGGAACAGCAGCGTGCCGAGCGTTTCCGCGATGAAAGGTTTTTCGCCGCACAACATCTGGTACAGCACGATCCCGACAGAGAACAGATCCGCGCGGCCGTCGATCTTCTTTCCGAGCACCTGCTCCGGGGACATGTATTGCGGAGTACCAAGCACGTCGGCGGTTTGCGTGTGACTCGTCACGTCCGGCGCTTCGATGCGCGCAATACCGAAATCGGCGATCTTGAGCGTACGATCGTCGGCGAGCAGGATCAAATTGCTGGGTTTGATGTCGCGATGGATGATGCCTTTACTGTGTGCGTAGTCGAGCGCTTCTGCCAGCTGTATCGCGAGTTCGACGCTCTCCTTGACGCTGAACTTACGCCCGCCGCGCATGTGCTCGTCCAGCGATGCGCCGTCGAGCAGCTCCATGGCAATGAACGGCCGCCCTTCAACCTCGCCAACGTCGTACATCGTGACGATATTGGGATGGTTCAGCACACCGGCGGCGCGCGACTCGCGCAGGAAGCGGAGCCGGAAATTGTCGTCAGCGCTGTAGCGCTCGTTGAGAATCTTGATTGCGAGATCGCGGCCCATTTCCGGATCGTGCGCGCGAAAAACTTCCGCCATGGCGCCCTGACCGAGCTTCGATTGAAGCTTGTATCTTCCCGCCTTTTCGAACATGCGAGTATGGGGACCCGACCCTGTGAATCGTGATGTGTGGCGCGCCAAGCGGCCGGTACTGAACGGCGATATCGGCGGGCGAAGCCTGCATTGAATGGGATTACGTTGGAAAAGTCGAGTGCAAAATCCACACCCGCGCGCGTTGGTGCAAAAAGATTGACGAGGGAACGGCGGCGCGACGCGCCGCCATCGGCTAAAGCATGATCCCGACGCCGAGCCCGAAGATCCAGTCCGTCTTCATCTGCGGACCCCACAGGTTCTGGTACAGCGGCTTCGCGAACTCCAGCGTTACGCTGGTCATGGAGTCCGTTTCGTAGCGAACGGCAACACCCAGATCGAGTCGGCGTCCGCCGGTGGCTTCCGCATCCATATCCGGCGACATGGCGGCGTTGAGTTCCTTGTCTTCGCCTTCGATCTGCCCGATCGACAGCCACTGCAACTTTCCGGTCACGGAATAATTGGCCATGAAGCTCCAGCGCAACCAGGTGTTCACGCGAATTTCGTCGCCGAGCTTGTAGTCATTGTCATTCTTCTGAAAGCGACCTTTGTACTGGTAACCCGCGCCCCAACCGAAGGCGTCTGACGCGTCTTCGTACCGGATGCCCTGGATCAAGTCATACGTGCCGGAACCCAGCTGCATGCTGTACGGGTACTTGGAATCCGGATCGGTAAACGTGGCGGAATGCTGCATCGGTCCGCGTTCATCGATGCTGCCGGTCGGGATGCTGACGCCCACATCGAAGTTCAGATGAAACGGTCCAGGGAATGCTGCCGACACGATGGTGTCGCCGATGCCGCTGGTCTTCATCGTGGATTTCGTGCCGTCGCTGGCCAGCATGCCCATCTCCATGGACATGTAGTGCGCCATGACCATCCCCATGAACTTGTCGCCGTGATACATGAGCATGAACATGTGCATCTGCATGCTCATGTCCGTCGGCGCCATCATGAAGCCGTACTTGCCGCCGGAGCTGGTTGGAAGGATCACTTCCTCGGCCGTCACTTTCGTGGTTGTGTCGAGCATGTCATTCATCTGCGTATACTCGAATTTGTAATCGAGCATCCACATGCCACCGTGACTGTGCGATCCGGATGCCTCGTCACCGCCACCGTTGCGCATGAGCGTACCGTCCGACATCAGGTGATAGCCGGGCGGCGCCACTGCGGTGTCGCGCTGATTCGCCATCAACGTACCATCCGCCATGCGATGAAATCCCGGCGGAATTTCTTCTTCAGCCGCCGCGGCGGCACGCGTTTCCTGTTCTACCGCCTGCGCTGCCAGAATATCTTTGATGGAAACGGATTCGGCGGGCGGCACCGCGGCCGGTGCTGCCGCATCGCTCGCGGCGACAACCGATCCTGGAACTGCAATCGCTTCACTTTTTGCAACGGGCGGCGCGGGCGACACCTTTGAGCGCGGAGTTTCCTTTTGCATGGACTGAACGGTGGCCGCCGCCGGATCGACGCGATCCTTGACCAATACGCCTCGGGCGTTGATCTTGTAACCGGGTGGCGCAACGGCAACAAGCGGGTCAACCACGATGATGGAACCATTCTTCTGCCGCTTGAATCCCGGCGGTACGTCCGTCGCTGCAAACGTTGCATCGGCGAGAACCAGCAAGAAGGAACAACCTGCCAGAACAGCGACCGAGAACCGCGAAACACTCCCCATCTGGGCAAAGAACTTCATAACCTTCCCCTCACTTCTACAAATTTAAAAACGTCACCACAAACTGCGCCGCTTTGGTTCATCCGCGGCGCGCCCCGGAAAAACTCCGGAACGCACCGACGCAGATCCTTATTCGTTTTCCACGAACCACACCCGGTGCATTGCCATCGTTGTTGATGCGACATGCTGATCCCAGACAATGGCGATCTTGCCCAGCGAGTTGAACGCGATGCTGCTATGCAGCGCGTAGCTGCCGGTCGACATGTCATACGATGCCAGCAGTTCCGGCATCATTGGCCATGCCGCGCCCATCGGGGCCTTGTTCGCGTAGATGTTGCTGGTGTTGGCGGTCTTGTCCACGCTGGTCCAAACCGCGTAGGCATTGCCCATCGCATCCAGCGCGTAGTTCAGGTCGCTTTCGCTCTCGGCATTCATTCCGCCGATTTGCGAAGGCGCATCCCAGTGCCACATGTCCATGCCGCCGGAATCCACCATGTGGTGCCCTGCGGCCGTGCGGTAACGAACCTCGGTGACCGTGCCGCTGGTGGCGCTTTCACGCCATGCGACCATCACTTCATTGCCGTTTGCCACGATGCGCGTGTCGCTCGAACGGAGAATCTTCGTGCCGTCGGTAGACGTCTTCTGGTTGATGTTGGCGAACTTGGTCCAGCCACCAGTGTGCTTCATCGCGTACGCATCCACCGTGCTGGTGCTGACGTCGGTGACAACGATGATGCGTTCATCTCCGGCGGCGGCGTTGACCACACTGGCGGTTGCCAATTCCGTCGGACCCTTCGTGATCGCGGACCACCCGGTCATCGGCGTGTAGGTCGCCAGCTTCACATCGAACTTGTTCGCGTTTGTTGCGCTGCTCTCCAGCCACGCGACATGCACGTTGCCCTGCGCGTCCACCGCGTGCGGCATGACGACATGATGTGCTGGCACCGTGATCTTCTGTGTGGCCGCCCAGCCGGTATCGAGCATGAAGTGCTTGGCCATGATGTCAGTCTTGCAGCAGGTGCTCGCGGGCTGATGCCATGTCACCGTCACCATGCCGGACAGATTGGTGACCAGATGCAGGTTCTTGCGCGAAATGCTCACCGAGATTCCCGGGACCTCAAGTTTGGCCCAACCGGATTCCGGCATGTAACGCGCGAGATACAGCTTGTCGGAATCACGAATCAGACCGTAGATGTTTCCAGTCGTCGGAATCGCGCGGAATTGTTCCAGCACTGCACTCGTCGACAGGCCTGCTAGCAGATCCGAACCCGCCAGGATGTCCATCCAGTCGCCAGCACCATCGCGGCGCACCGCCTGATTGTCGACCACGGAAGTACGCGTGCCGCCGCTGCTGCTGACATTGGCCATCGACATGCGAATCACCGCGGCGTCGAGATCATCGAGCACAACCTGCGGGCCGTAGAAGCGCGAACTTGTCGAGGTGTGCATCATCTGCACGGCCATGAAAGGCGTCGTCCAGTTCACGCTCTCCGGCGTCGTGCCGGGATCCGGCGTCGGTGTGGGCGTCGGGGTCGGATCCGGAGTTGGCGTCGGCGTGGGATCCGGCGTCGGTGTCGTTCCGCCACCAGTCTGCGCGTCACCAATCGCCGTTGCGCGCGGCACGCGTACCACGTTGATCGTGTCCGTCGTTCCATTGGTGGTGCGAATCGCGTAAATGGCCAGCGGAACCTGCTTGGTGTCCACCGCGACCGTCAACGCCTGAATTGAGCCGTCGGCATTCACGAAGCTGCGCACGAGTTCCTTTTGCGACCAGCTCGTATTTGCTGCAACGCGTTGGCTTGCCAGCAAGCTTGCGCCGGTGCTCGTGCCTTCAAGCCATGCCGCACTCGCATCGCCGGATGAAGTCAACGCGACGCTGAGCGCCGACGCGTCCGCCATCATGTTGGCATGCGCGATCATTTCAACCGCACTCCAGCCCGTACCCGGAGTGAACTTGCGCGCTGCAAGCATGTTCATCTTTCCGGAGGTATTGCTGGCCGTCATGCTGGAATCGAGCAGGATCCAGCCCACGAGGATGTTGCCCGCCGCGTTGGTGGCGAAGCTGGGTTCGGCCATGATCATTTGCGTCGCGGTCAGGCTGTCGATCCGCATCGCCATCTGCCACGCCGTTCCGTTGTACGCAGCCGCATACAGCGCATGGTTCATTCCGTTCTGCTGATCGAACACCACCTGGATGGACGAACCGCCGGGCGCGCCGTTGGCCACTGCACCCGCGAGCTTGGTCAGATCCATGCCCATGGAATCGAGCGTCTCGACCGCGCCCCACGTACTGTTGGTCGCGTTGTAAAGTGCGCTGCGTAATGCGTAGACACTTGCGCGTTCCTCAAGCCAGATGGCGCGCAGATTGTTCTGGCCGTCCATTGTCGCGATCAGGAAATGATTCGGCAGGTTGATTGCCGTGGTCATGTCCATGCGATGCAGCGTTGCCGGCGTCGTGCTCCATTGATCTGCGGCCGTACGCTTGTAGACGGACAATCCAAAACCACCCGTCATATGTTCCTGCATCAGCAGGTACGCCTGGCCGTTGGCATCCACGAGAACGGTGGGTGCATGTCCCTCGGTGAGCTCGGCCTTGCTCATGAAGTGACCCATGGCGCCCATGAACTCGCTGGTCACTGTCTTTGCGTTGTAATTCCACACCGCGATGCCATCCGCCGTGGTTGGATTGGCTACGAAATCGATGTCCGTCGCCGCGGTGGTAAATCCGACGGGTCGGAGCATGGTGTCCGTTGCGCTGCTCCAGGTGTACGCACCCGATGCACTCATTACGCCGCGCGTAATGGTGAGATCGCGTACCGTGACTTCCGACGTCGTGGCGTCCGGATCCGAAAGCGTCATCCAGCTAGCAAACAGGTTGCCGCCCTGGGTGACCTGAATTTTTGGCATCGCCACCGCGGCCATGCTCGCCATCGGCTTCGTAATGGTGTGCGCGGTCATCGGCATACCCCACAGACCGGTCACCGCGTCGGTGCTGGTGCCCGTACCGCCACCCGTGCCACCGGTACTGCCGCCGGTTCCACCGCCCGTGCTGCCGCCCGTGTCTCCGCCGGTTCCACCACCTGTCCCGCCCGTTCCGCCGCCGGTGCTGCCGCCCGTTCCGCCGGTACTTCCTCCGGTATCGCCACCGGTACTACCGCCTGTGCTACCGCCCGTGCTTCCGCCGGTATCTCCGCCGCCATGATCATGGTCATGACCATCGCCGGTACCCGATCCGCTGCCGCTGGGAATGCCTGTCGTATTGATATTGAAGCCGCGCGTAATCAGGCGCGTGGTCAGCGTGGTGTTGGTGCCATTCATGCCGTGATCGACGAGAACGACCCAGGGCGTGCCATCTTCCAGCATCACGGCGGACGGCACATGCAGCATCGCGCCGACATCGAAGCTGGCGACCAGTTCCTTCATCGCCCATTCCATACCGATCATTTGCAGGCTGGCCATCAGGCGCTTCTGACTGCTGTCGTTCTCGAACCAGAGCACGGCCGCATGTCCGAGCGAATTGAGTGCAACGATCAGATCGCTGATGGAGGATCCCATCGGCGCCATCGCAACTTCTTCGACCGCATGCCATCCCGCGGCCGGTTCAAATCGAAGCGCCATGACCGAATACATGCCGGAATCCGACTCCACCCAGGTCGCTAGCAACTGGCCGTTGCCGCCCACGCCATACACCGGCTCACCCGCAATCGTGCGTGCAGCTGTCTGCGCATCACGTCGCATCGCCATGCGCCACGCATTGGAAACGAAATCGATCGTGAATACCGCTTTCTCGCCGCCGGTGTCCTGGAACAGCACGACGCGCAAATTGGATGACGATGACTCTCCCACGGCCTTCATCGATTTCAGCGCGGAAAGATCGACGCCGTCGGTGTTGGTTGAATCAATGATCGTGACCGGCGTGCCCCACGTTTTCGTGCTGCTGGTGTAAGCGGCCGTCATCAGGCGCGTCGTGCTCATTTCTTTCTCGAGCCATACCGAGCGCAGATTGTTCTGTCCGTCGACGATCGTGGTCAGGAAATGGTTCGGCATCGTGATTTCGCTGCCGTTCATTCCCATACGGTGCAGTGCCGCACCACTCATCCAGTTGCCGACCGCCATGCGCATCGAGACGTTCAGGCTGAAACCCCCGGTCATGTGTTCCTGCACCACCAGCGAGGCATTGCCCGCGGAGTCCACCAGAATCGTCGGCACGTGCGCATCCGCAAGTTCCGCGGTGGTCATGAAGTGACCCATCGACCCCATGAACTCGCTGATCTTCAACTTGCCGCCCGCCGACCACAGCGCATATCCGTCGGCCATGTTCTTGTTCACTGTGAACTGCGTACCTGTCGCATCGGCGGTGATGCCGGCAGGAGAAAACATGGGATTGGCCGGATCACTCCACGAATACATTCCCATCGCATCGGGTGTTCCGCGCATGATCTTCAGCGTTTCGCCCGACCCGCTGGCCGTCGTCGTCCAATTCAAGAAGACGTTGCCATTGCTTGCTGCGCTCAACTGTTGGCGCATGACCATCGGATTGGATGCACTGGCCTGTTCGCTGGTCGCGAGCGTACTCGGCGTCGACCAGTAATTGCTGACGTAGTCCTTGCCGGCCTCCATCGACGGCGTGAGGCTGCCGGACGGGTTCATTGCATTGGCATTACGCTCGGCGAACGTTTTGGGTTCGGAGCAGGCAGCGAGCAAGGAAATAGTGAATACGAGGAATACCGTGGTGAACGTTGCGCGCGGCAGCGACTTTCTTCTGGACATAAAAAGCTCCCCCAAAAGAACTACGAGGCCCCCCATTGGACCCGATGCGGTACGGCTACATCATGTTTAGTGAAATGCGATTTATCTGACGACTGCCTCGGCCATCCCCGAGTCAGTCTGTTTTTGTGCACATCCCCGCGAAGGATGCTACGAGATTCTCACAGGCCATTCCAAGCGTTTTCTTGGGGAGGAACTGCGGCATATTGTCGCAGCGCGCGAGCGAACTCATGCCTCTGGCGAAAATTTGCCCGCGCCAAACTCCGGGCATTATTCGGTACTTGAGCTAGGGGTTTTCTTCTTCGGTCGCGTATTGCAGCCGAATTCGCTGGAAACTGGCAACGGGCTGGACCGCAATGATTCCGTCGCCCGTCATTCCGGTGGAGCACGCCTGCATAATCAGGTCGACAACGTCACGAACCTGTTCCTCTGACAGGAACAGTTCGACGCGCGTACTCGTGACCAAACCCCGGCCATTGAAGGGATTCGCATATTCGCCGAACCCGCTGACCGGCATCAGGGAGACGCCGCGGATACCGTGGCCTTTGAGATCACGCAGGAGTTGATCGACAGTTTCGTTTCGGACTACGGCGACGACTTGTTGGTAGGCCATACGCACCTCGCATGCATTTTTGCGCAACAGCCCCCTTTGCATTCTTCCTTAAAATCACATCCGTTCTCAACCTTCAGACGCAATTTATTCAGCCAGCTTCATTACTTCTGAATCTGTTAATACATCCCCCTCATTTCCCGCCGCCTGAGTAGGGCTGCTGGGACAGGACGTCCAGAATGCTGTTCTGCGTCGGCGGGGTCAGAAACGTGCGCAGAATGAGTGACCCGGTCAGGCGGACACTTCGATTCCAGGGCAGCAATGAAACGGTACGCGCCAAGATGCAGTAATTGAAAATCACGCGCACGGTCGTCCCTGCAAGCTGTGCCCAGGCGATCCACACCAAGTGCGGCAACAGCGATAGGGCAAGCAAAGCGAGATAGGCCAGGCGCACCTGTACCGAAAACGCGGTCGCGGACCGCTCGCGAATTGTGTAGTGAATCCCCTGCGCAACGGTCAGCGCCGCAACCGGCAGAAATCCCAAACCGCCGGTCGCAAGCGCGACCATCAACATCGGAATCGTCGCAAGCCAGTAGCGCGTCGCGACCGTTTCCAGTGACACGCCGGGAGACGGCGTCGTCATGACAACATTCCGGGTTTGCGCGCAACAAAGTTCACGGCATGGACAAACAAGCGCTTCGCGACTTTCTCCTCCGCGGTGGTGCCATAAAACGCGTTGAAGCGACGGACGACACGCCCGCCTGTCAGACCACAGTCGCCGGTGAGCGCTTCGAGTTCGCCTTCAACCAGAGCACCTCCTACACACGCCGCCCATAGGGTCGGGTTTTTGCGCGATTCCAGACTCAGCTCCTGCTGCACGATCACATCGGACAGAAACAGGTAGCCGCCCGGCTTCAGGACACGCCGGATTTCGTTAAACACACGGTGCTTGTCCGGAGCGAGGTTGACGACACCGTTGGAAATGACACAGTCAACGCTGGCGTCATCCACCGGGAGTTCTTCATAGACTCCCGCAATGATGTCGATGTAGCGCGCCATGTCGGCCATTTCCGCCGCGGCCATGGCGCAATCACGCATCGCGGGCGTCATGTCGACGCCAATCACTTTTCCGCGCGGACCAACGCGACGCGCAGCCAGCAGCACGTCCATGCCCGCACCACAAGCGTGATCCAGCACGGTTTGTCCGGCGCGGATGGCGCCGAGCGATGGATCCGAATCGCCAATCAGGATCGGATTCCCCACGCCTGCAAACCGCGACGTTGCCTCTTCCGGTAGCAGCGCCAGTTCCTTCGCGTCGTAGCCGAGGATGATCTCGGCGTACTCCGCGCCGCGATTGAAATGAAAGTCGCCGGCGGGATTGCGGGCAACGCGGTCATACGTTTCCCGAACCTGATCCCGCAGGCGGGTCGCGTCAAAATTATTGGGTGATGTGTAAGCCATGATTCGATCTCCTGTGTTTTTTGGGCACCGGGCCCGCGAGGCGAGGAAATCGATCGACTTCCTGTTTTCGCCTCGCGGGGTTGCACAGCGCACTCATCCGTTAGTTCATGATTGGAGCCAGTGCCGCATTGATGCGCGCGCCCTGCTCCGCCGTGATCATCCGTCCCAGCACTGAAGTGAAACGCGGATCCTGTACACCGGACGCGATGTATTGCCAGCGATAGGCCTTGAAGATCGAATCGCGAATCGACTTCACCTGTTCCACGGAAAAGGCGCGCTTGGAGTTCGCAACGAAGTAGTCCGCATCCGCGCCGGATTGCACGTCGAGGATTCCGTCAATTGCGGCTACGAGTTCGATGAGATCGTTAACGGCCTGATCGCGCTCCGGCGGCTCAAGCTTCGCGTCCTCGCGCATCCATTCCAGTTCGTCCATGACAGCGTGCTGCGATTCTTCCTTCCAGTGATAAAGAAACACGTCCTTCCACAGATTTGAGAGATGCATGTCAGGATCGATGCTTTCCTTGTAGTGCGCCTGCGTGAACAACTCGATGTGCAAGGTCAATGCGAGTACAGCCCAGGTCGACTTGCCGAGGACAACGCTGGCGACATCGTTCGGCTTGGGCAGATAGGTGTAGCCCTCGGGCATGCCCTTCTGGGCCATCTGCTCGAGGCGACGGAACAGCTCCTGGTGTTTCAATTCTTCATCGCTGAATCGAACCAGGGCTTCCAGTGCCACCTGGTCGCTGAGCACGTGCTCGCGCCCCACTTCCAGAATCTTGGCGCAGATGAAACGCTCGACCAGACCGAAAGTATTGGCGTAGGTGCGGCCCTGGATCTGGCTGATGAATCGCTTTTCGTCCGCGTTCAGGAAGGTCAGCGCTTCGGTGCGCGCCAAACCGTCCGGAAGGAACTTCTTGCTGTAATCGAAGTTGCGTCCCCGAATCACATCGCGGTCGATGTCCCAGCGAACGCGCTTGGACACTTCAATGCACTTGGCGTAGCGATCGGTCTTGTTCACTACCATTGCAACAGTCATGGTGAAATCCTCTCTCGGTGAAGTTGATGCCGAAGCGAAATGCTTGCGGCTTGAGAGAAAGGATCGGTCCTGGATGTAACGCGAGTGCTTCGCAATGTTGCCGGTTTGTTGCTGAAACGTTTTTCCGGCGAAATGATGTTGTTAGTTTTGTATCTACACAGCCCCGGCGCAAACCGGAAACTATTTACGCATCTTCAGCAGCGCGTCGATCAATTGCGGATCGTCCCATTCGCGACTCCCCACGATGCGGTGCGTGGCCTTGCCTTCAGGATCGACGATGTAGGTCGTCGGCAGTCCCGCAACGGGATAGGCCTTTACGACCGTGCCATCCTGGTCCATCGGGATGGGAAAGGTGACGGGATAATTCCCGGTGAATTCGAAAATCAGGTCTGCGTTTTCGCCGACATTGATGGCGAGGATCACCACCTTCTGGCCTTTGAGCTTTTCCCACGCGCGCTCGAGAGAGGGCATTTCGAAGCGACAGGGCGGACACCAGGTCGCCCAGAAATTCACCANNACCAGGTCGCCCAGAAATTCAGAATGACGACGGATCCACGATAGTCCGAAAGGCGGTAGGTCTTGCCGTCTTCACCTTTTAACGCGAAATCTGCCGCTGGAAATGGCTGTTTGAGTTGGGGCAGGGTTTGCGGCGGAGTATCTGCAGCCAGCGCCGTGCCTTCACTTGCAGTAAATAGTGTGAGTGCAAACAGGCACGCCGACGCTATTGCGCGGCGGGCGGCGACACTTCGATGTCCGGAGCGCATTGAATGCCTCGTATCACAGCCCGGTGCTCGCTGCCGTATTGGGTCCAGACGACCGTGAGATCAAATCGCGTGCCCGGCGGAAGATTGAATATCGACATTCNNTAACCTTCATTCCCTGGTGCTTGCCATCGTGTTCGACGTTCCAGTTTCGGAGGTTGTATTCCAGGTCGGACGGATCCTGCAGGTGGGATTCGTTTTTGAACACGGCTTGAAACACGCAGCTCTGCGCGATGCGCTCAGATTGTGCGGATGTAAATCCTCGCGCCATGAAGTAGCCGCGCGTCTGATCCGGGAGGCGCTGGACGAGACGCAGGGACATGCCCTTTTCGCGAATTTCCCAGTACGGAAGTTGCGCCTGCTCATCTGTGCCGGTGGTCAGCTCGGTCGCGAAGCTGGTACCTGTCGCCTCACACAAAAAAATTCCTGCGCACGCGGCGAACATCGTCGCGCGGATGGTGCGACGCGACGGCGCGGCTACGGCCGCAACGTCGCTTACCGTAACCACGCCGCGTGTGTATCAATAGTCGCTGGGCTCATTCCTCATCGTCCTGCGTTTCAGTAGAACACGTTTACATGCCGACCAGTCGTGCGATTGGGCCGGGCACTTTGAGAAAATTCTGCACCGTGTTTCGAATCTCTCCAGCACTCACGGCGTGGCTGTCATATTGCACGAGCAACATGCGCGGTGCGTAGGGGCTGAACGCCACCTGTTTTACTCCCTCGGTTGCGCTCACGGCCGCGCTGATCATGGAGCGAATGTCCGCGCCGACTTCGCGCTGCAAATCGACAATGGCGGTGACGCCTTGGCTGAAGCTGTTCATGACTTGTTCTCCNNATCTCCCAGTGAAAGTGAATCGGAAACCACTGAGATCCAGCTTACGAGCCGAACGTATCCGTTCCGGCACCGCCATGTTCCTGTTTTGTATCAGGGGTGTAACAGCGACTGCCGTCGCGGAAATCACGCTTGAGCAGAGTATCAGTAATTGCTAATATACTGACCAATCGACACACCTTTCTATATATAGGAGTTTTAGCGTGAACGTAGGGCGACTCATTCATATCATCGCGGGGCTCTTCGTCCTGTTGTCTCTGGCCTTGGGCGTGGAATCCAGCCCCCTGTTCTTCAGCAGCAACTGGCTATGGTTCACCGCCTTNNCCTGTTCCAGAGCGGTTTCACCAAGTGGTGCCTGATGAGCACCTTTCTCGAAAAGCTTGGTGTGCCGAAAGCGGCCTAAGCGGAAGGAACACTTCCAGGCGATGCGCCGCGCGAAGCGGCGCTCGCATATTCCCTCACTCATATTCCCTCACTAGAGAAGTTCGCGTAGTCGCTCCAGCAACTCCGGCTCGTTGACCGGTTTGCGCAGGACCGCATGAATCCCGGCGCTTTGGAGTTGCTTCTCCAGGCCGGCTTCGCCGTATCCCGTATACAACAGTTTCGGTAAGTCCGGTCGACTGACGGTCAACCGGTGTGCCAGCTCAATGCCGGTCATTCGCGGCATCGTCTGGTCGAGGATCGCAAGATCAAACTCCTGCGGGTGGATTTCAAAATGGGCCAGCGCCGACTCCGGCGATTCAAAGCTCGCAACCTGCATCCCCCAATCCGACAACCGGTCGTGCATGAACTCGCGCGCGGTCGCGTCGTCATCGACCAGCAGCACACGACCCTTGAGTATGGCCTTCACTGGCAGTGCCGCTGGACTGGTCACCTCGGTACGTGCTGGCGCGCTCTGCACCGCAAGCGGAAACATGATGTGAAAGCGCACGCCATGATCGCGACGATTTTCGACAACGACGTGTCCACCGTATTCATGCACGATGCCGTGCACCATCGCCAACCCCATGCCGCTGCCCTTGCCGACCTCCTTCGTGGTGAAGAACGGTTCAAAGATCCGATCGAGAGCGTCCTGCGAAATTCCGGAACCCGTGTCGGACACGGTCAGAACGATCTGCGATCCCTGGAACGATTTTCGGCACGATGTGCATACGCACTCCGGGCACTCGTGGTGATACAACTCGATATCGAGCCGACCATGTCCGTCCATCGCGTCCCGCGCGTTGATGCACAGGTTCATCAACACTTGTTCGAACTGCACGGGATCCACCCGGACCAGCGGCAGTTTGTTCTGGAAATTGGTGTGAATCTCCACGGTCGATGGCAATGACGACTCCAGCAGCTTCATGGATTCACGCGCCAGCACGACGAGGTCGTTCGGGCGCGCAGAGCCCTGCTGTCCACGACTGTAGGTGAGCATTTGCTGGATCAGGTCGCGTGCGCGTTGCACGGCGCGCTGCGCACGATCAAGGTACTTGGCGGATGATTCATCTTGGGTCACCAGACTGCGCTCCTGCGCCATCACGATGTAGCCCATCACCCCGGTGAGAATGTTATTGAAGTCGTGCGCGATTCCACCGGTCAATTGGCCGATGGCTTCCATCTTCTGCGACTGGCGCAATTGTGATTCGAGCCGCTCGCGTTCCGCTTCCGCACGCTTGCGGGCGGTGATGTCGCGCAGATACCCGATAAAGATCTTCCCGTCCGCGCCCTGTGCGGAATCGATCGCCAGCTCGGCGGGAAACTCTTCGCCATTCGCGCGCATCGCAACAACTTCAACGCGACGACCCAGATATTGGCCATCACCGCTGCGCAGATGATTTTCCATCCCGCGTATGTGTCCTTCGCGAAACCGCTCCGGAATCATCAACTCGGCGAGAGAACGGCCAAGCACATTCGTCTTACGGTGCCCGAAGGTTTCCTCGGCCGCCGGATTGAACTCAACGATTTCGCCTTTGGCATTGATCACGATGACGCAATCAAGCGCGGCGTCGATTGCGGCACGCAGCCGATCTTCGCTCTTGCGCAACGCTTCCTCGCGTTGCTTTCGATCCGTGATGTCGCGCGTGAAGGCGAGGATGCGATTTACTCCGCCGATCTTGGTGTGCCGCAGTCGCACTTCGTCCCATCGCACGCTTCCATCGGAATTGCGCGCGTGCCATTCAAAATTGATCGGTTCTCCCGTCGCGGCGACGGCGATGTACTCCATCGCCAGTGCCGGTGTATAGGGTGCATCGCCCGTGCATAAGTCCTTTACGGCCATGCTGGTGAGTTGGGATCGCGCGTAACCGTAGCGATCGCATGCGGTTCGGTTGGCATCGAGGATCGAGCCCGTTTGTATGTCGACTACAAAGACGGCGTCTTCGGTGGATTCAAAAAGAGACCGGTAACTGACGTCAGAATGCTCTTTGTCGCGGACTGCGTTTCGACGCTCGAGTTCGGCCGCCGCGCGCACCGACAGAATTCGCAAGACGGCCTTGATGAGGGATTCTTCCGTGAGCGGAGCGCGGTGCATGACGCCCATCAAGCCGATACCGGTGCCGCCGGAATCGTAGAGTGGAATCGCGGCATAGCCGTCCGCACCAATCTCTTTCAGGTGGGGATCATTGAAGATTTGCTGTACGTTCGTCGGATAGTAACGAAAGACCTGGTTGATGACGCTGCGGCACGGCGTCAGCTCCAGACTGTAGAAAAATGACGGCTCGAATTTCCCGTGGCTGTATAGCGCACGCATATTCACGACGTCGGGCTGCCCGGCAACCGTCTCGCCGATAAACGCGAAATCGGTACCCAGCGCTTCCGCCGCACCACGCACCAGCTCGTGAAATATATCGCCGCTGCCGCTCGCTACTGCCAGCGAAACGCGCTGCAGCACATCGCCCAGATCGCGAGATTCAAACGCGTTTGTTGCAGGAGTGGCCATGAGTGCGGACGGTCTCTCTCGTGTTGCGGCGGGATCCCTGCGCCGGTGGGGTTTCGACTTATTGCACCTGCCGCGCTAGCACAACACCGAACCCGCACGATTCCATTACCCGGATACCCGTGGATTCATCGTACCACCGCGCTACCCGCAAATCGGGTCGGCGTACAAATGGATAACGATTGATACAAAGCTGAAACAATTGGGGCGGGAACGCCCCCGGTCATCGGGGACTAGGGACGTACATGTACCCGACACCCCGCACGGTGCGGATGACCTGCGGCTGTTCGGCATCCGGCTCGATCTTGCGGCGTAACCGGGCGATGCGAATGTCGATGCTTCGATCGAACGGATCCCAATCGCGGTTTTGCGTCAGGTTCAGAATCTGGTCGCGCGTTAACGGTCGGTTGGGGCGTTCGGCAAATATCTTCAGCAATTCGAATTCCGCACTGGTCAGCGGGATTTCCGCACCATTCGCTCCGCGCAGTTGGCGGGCGTCCAGATCCAACGTACACGGCCCAACGGCCACTTGGCGATTCGGCGGCAGCGTGACCGCCGGCACTGGCTCTGCCGCCGTCGCAGACCGCTGGTACCGACGCAAAACGCTCTTGATACGCGCCAGCAGTTCCCGCGGATCGAAAGGTTTGCTGACGTAATCGTCGGCACCCACTTCGAGGCCGATAATTTTGTCCACGGTCTCTCCTGCCCCGGACACCATCACGATTCCGATGTCGAAACGTTCGCGCACGTAACGCGCGAGACTGAGACCGTCTTCACCAGGCATGTGGATATCGAGCAATACCACATGCGGCGCCTGTTCTTCGAGCAGCTCGCGCAAAACGCGGCCGTTGTCCGCGACCAGCACCTGATAACCCTGGCCCGACAAGTACTCGGTGAGCATCTCCCGTACGACCGGATCATCGTCAACGATGAGTATCTGAATGGGGTCTGTCATGACATGGCCGCCGTTTGCATCCGCCGATTCTAAAGGAAGCACACGCGTTGGCAAAACAAAGCTCGGGATGCAGCCCAAAATGAAACATCGTCTTCAAGAACATGCCGCTCGGGGTCATACTCACCCGGCGTTGTTCGCATATATAAACCTGTGACGCACCCGAATGACTGTCCACTCTGATGCGAAGCCCTCGCTCGCCCTTCCAGCACTGCTCACTGGCGCGACGTGCATTGGCTTTGCCCCGATACTCGTGCGCCTTTCCGAAGTTGGGCCCGTAACAACGGCCTTTTACCGATTGATGCTTGCGCTCCCGCTCCTGTGGGCATGGTCGGCTAGCCGAACCAACAACGCGGGGCAGACCCGCCCGAAGACCAAAACAGATATTGTTTTGCTTCTTGTCGCCGGAGTCTGCTTCGGGTGCGATTTGGCTGTCTGGCATTGGTCCATCAAGCTCACGTCGGTCGCCAACGCCACATTGCTGGCCAACTTCGCGCCGGTCCTTGTCGCCCTCGGGGCATGGGGATTGTTTGGCGAAAAATTTCGCCCGTCGTTCTTCGTGGCCCTGGTGCTGGGTGTTGGCGGTGCAAGCGTGTTGGTCTCCGACAGCCTGTCGTGGGACCGGTCCCACCTCGTGGGCGACGCGCTGGGATTGCTCACGGCAGTCTTTTACAGCGGATATCTGCTTGCCGTCAGCCGACTGCGGCGTGTCTTTTCCACCGCGACCCTCATGGCCTGGAGCGGCGCGGTCACCACGCTGGTGCTGTTACCCATCGCATGGATCAGCGAAGAATCGTTTTTGGCACCGACCGTCACCGGATGGCTGGTCCTGATTGCGCTGGCGTGGTTGTCACACGTTGCAGGTCAGGGACTCATCACGTACGCGTTGGCCCACCTTTCGGCCGCGCTGTCATCGATCGGTTTGCTGTTGCAACCGGTCATCGCGACCCTGCTTGCATGGTGGTGGCTGAACGAACCGCTGCGCGCGATGCAGGCCGGCGGCGGATTTATGGTTTTATTGGCGATATGGCTGGCGCGGCGCGCCACGCGCGCGGCGCCGCCCATTTCGACAAGTTCATGACTTTCAGCACAATCTGCAGATCGTGATGGGCTCTTTCGAACATTGCACCAACGTCCCCCCCGCGCACGGACCATATCACGACACATACGCACTCTAGATTTTCTTCTCTCCTTCTATGTCGGGCGTGATGGCGCCGAGCATCGGCGCCATTTGTGACATATTCACAACACCTCGCAATGATCGGCTGATGCGCTGGTCATACCGCACCTCATGTTGGATAATTTCACCTCCCGCTCAGACCCCGGAGATCATCGCCCTGCCGTTTCATGGGCCGCTTCGTATTACATAAATCGCGACAAGGAGGAGGTGCAATGCCACGCAACGAAACGAGAAATGAAAAAAGACGCGCTGGTCATCATGGGCTCATTGGCACAAGGACTGTACGATCCGTTGCAGGTGCCACACTCATTGCCGGGCTTGGAGTTCCCTTCACTTCGGCTCTTGCGTCGAACGCGACCTACCAGACGTTCTTGACGAGCACCTGCGCCACGGCAACCGGAGCGCTGATCACACGATGCGCAGAAGGCAGCGGAACAGCAAATGTTTCCGGGGACAGCGAGTCCTCCCTCAATCCAAGCCAACCGTTGAGCAGCCAGGCGAGTTCACTGGCCCAAGCACGCGACAAGTCGCTTGAAGCGTCCGAGAAAATGGACGACCTCCGTTCCAACAAGGATGGCGCCACCAACATCGGAACGTTCAGTTTTCTTGCCAATGGGCGCCGCTCCATTTTTGATCGAACACGCGAAACGACGGATGCCGAACGTGGCATTAGCGGGGATTCCACTGCGTTTGAAATCGGGATGGACTACCGCACGACGACACGAACCGTATTTGGCGGCTTCATCGACTATCAGAAGACAAGCTCTACCTTTGATGCAGATGTCGCCGTCGGAACACCATTCACTCCACAAACCAACGCCGGCTCGATTGACTCTAACATGTCCGGAGTGACGTTCTTTCTTTCGCACAATTTCAACGATCGCGCGTATGTCGAGGGCAGCCTCGGATATCGATTTGGAGATTATGAATTTTCACGTAACGCGGTGTTTCAAGAGTCCACGCGAACACAGGCTCAACGGGACGTGCTGGCGGTCGGCAACACAGACGGTACACAGTTGATGGCGAGCGTTGGATTCGGATTCGAGATCAACAAGAATGCACTGACCCTGTCGCCACGTTTTCGTACAACGTATACGCGCTCAAAACTGGACGACTACACCGAGGCGGACAAAAACAACAATGGATTGGAGATGAACGTCTCCATTGACGACAGCCAGTCATTGACGACCAATCTCGGCCTCGGGCTGAGCGTCGCTATCAGCACTCCCGCCGCTGTGCTCGTGCCGCAATTTCGAGTCGAATGGGCGCATGAATTCAAGGATGACCCGCAAGAAGTAACGACCTCGTTTGTTCTCGATACCGATAACACCGAGTACAAACTGACCGGCGACAAACCGGATCGCGACTACTACAACATCGGTATTTCCTTCGTTGGTGTATTTGCTCAGGGCTGGATGGCCTTCTTCGACTATGAACGCGTGGCGGGCTACAAGGATCTGGACCGAAAGCAATTTACGCTGGGCGCGCGGCTTGAGTTTTGATTGTCGCGTACGCCGGGATTCTCATGAAACCGGTCTTGCCAGTTTGAGCGGCTTGCCCAACACCTGAACAGGTGGGGCGACTGCTGAAAACCGTACTGCACGCCAAGGACGTGGGCTATGACAGGAGCTCAAACCCGACACAAAGTAATTCTGGACCGGGCATTCTGGTGGGCATTTGCCGTCGGAATGATCTTCGGAATTGTCGTTGGTGGTTCTCGGTTTAGAACGTGGGAGCATCCCTACGGCTATTGGGCCGCGCTCACGATCGGATGTGCGTTCAGTTTCGGTTTCGTGGTTCAACACTTTGCCAGCTTTGTTATTTCGTCAGAGGCCCAAAGCGGGATCAGACAAAATTCATTCGAATACGAAGAACAAAAGAAATACGACGATTCCCGAACCGATGAATTTTATTCACACAGCAATACACACGGCTCTGCAGGTGACAGCGGCGCGGATGGGCATTGATATTCTGAACTCTCTCACACTGGCGATAAAATTCGACAGACGTGCCATTACATTTTAGGAAGGCTGTGGACATTACTCCACATAACGGAGCGCAATCATGGATAGAAAAGACACGTCGGATACCTGGGAACGGGGAAATCCCTACGAGCGCTATGTGGGTCGATGGAGCCGGCAGGTCGCGGGACCATTTCTCTCCTGGCTGAACCTGCCCGCCGGTCAGGCGTGGCTTGATGTTGGTTGTGGAACCGGCGCGTTGTGCGCGGCCATCGTCGACCGATGCTCTGCCGTTTCGGTGGCCGGTGTCGAACCCTCCCCGGGCTTTCTCGAAACCGCGCGGCAGAACCTCGCGAATCAGGTGGCGCTGCACGCTGGAAGTGCGACTGAAATTCCACTCAACGATTCGTCAGTCGATGTTGTCGTTTCCGCCCTGGTGTTGAATTTTGTTCCGGACCAACATGCTGCGCTGAACGAAATGGCACGCGTGACGAAAAATGGCGGTACCGTCGCAGCCTATGTTTGGGATTACGCCAACAAAATGGAATTCATGCGGTATTTCTGGGATGCCGCCATTGAGATGAATCCTGCTGCGGTGTCGCTGGATGAAGGAAACCGTTTTCCGCTTTGCCGTCCGGGACCGTTGTCGCAGCTGTTCGCGAGCGCGAAGTTGAATTCCATTGATGTCGCACCCATCGACGTAAACACATCGTTTTCCGACTTCGATGACTTCTGGCAACCGTTTCTCGGCGGGCAGGGTCCGGCCCCGTCGTATGTAATGTCATTGAACGAGGAAGCACGTACCCGCTTACGTGACCGCTTGCGCGAACGGATCCCCGAGTCTGCGGATGGAACGCTTTCGATGGTCGCACGCGCTTGGGCCGTTCGCGCCACTGTGGAAAAGTAAGTCGTCGCCTGATTCTTTTCACCGCTCACTCAAGCGGAGATCACCATTCCTTGTCTGATGATTTTTCCAACGCGTCGGCTTTGTCGTTCGCCGTTTGAGCGGTTTCTTTCATCGCCGGCTGGTTTGCATTGCGAGTCACTGCGCGCACGATAAATTTGCCAGGTTCAAAATCCTTGCGAACATCGAGACTGGATTTAACGATCCGCGCGCGTGACTGTTTGGCCTGAACGTCGACAACTTCGATCATGCCCACATCGCGCTCCGTGTTGCCGAGGCTCTCGCCAGTGTAGGAATCCCGTAGCAAATCGCCAAGCGCGATCAATCGATACCGTTCACCTTTCTTGACTGCCAGTCCGCCGCTGCCGAGGTAGACGTAATCTGAATCGACGGCTTCGATGCGCACCGGAAAGATGGCATTGATGATGACATCGCCGATGCCCAGGCCGGCACGCTTTGCGGCCCGACCCAGGTCCGACTTGCCGGACGCGATAGCGTCGATGTGATCATAATCGTTGGCGTACTTGATCTGTCCGGTAGCGACATCCACCACGCGGTAGGAGATTCGCGCACCTTCTTCGGCATTGGTAATCTTCTGTCCGGTGGCCGGTAACGTTTGTGTGGTGGTATTGAGCGTCACTTCTTCAATGGTCCCGACAATCATGTAGTCAGTAGCGAGTTTGTTGCCGAGCCGAGCCAGCTCCTCCACAGGCATGATGCCGCGACGGATGGTATCCAGCTCAATGCCACGTTCGTTTATGTAGTCGCGATCAAGCACCGCGAATTTTCGCGTGTGGGTCAGGTAGGCGGTGAGATTGTCGGTGAGAATGCGTTCGTACTGGGCGGCATTCCCGTGCACGAGACCCTCGCGAATCCGGAACGGCATGATCGCCAATCGTATCCGGTGCGATTGTTCATCCTCTTCAAAATGTGCAATTTGCGCGGAAACACGCACGGCCCACAAATTGGGGCGCGCGGGATCCTTGCCTTTCTCAAGCACCCGGTAGCTCTGCACGAGGCCCCGCGTCGCCGAACTCAGCCGCTCGTTCATTCCCTCGGCCATCGCATCCATCGGGCTCGGCGCGAGTTCCATGTTGCGCAGCGTCAATTCTGCTTTGGCGGCAACGGCGATTCCATTCACCTGCGTGACGGCCTGAGTCAATGCGCCCCAGACAGCGGCGTTCATCGTAGCGCCGCTGCCCACACCTTCGATCGTGACGTATTCAACACCGCACCATGCGCGCATCGCAGTCAGGGACATTGCAATCAAACCCAATACCTTCAGGCATCCCTTAATGGAGTTCATTTGTGCGCGACCTTTCGTGTGCGTGCGGCTCATCGTCTTCAACGGAGAGTCCGCTCCCATACATCGACGACCAGGAGCGGACGTTCAAACAAGATTACAGATCGCCGGGCAGTGCGGCCTGCGCCTTGCTGGTGTCGATGTTGTTGCTCTTGGCATACGAAATCAGCGACGTGCTGGTCCCGGCCCAGCTCTGTCCCAGCTTGGGCATCTGTGCCGACACATACAGCCCGGGCGCGATATTGCTGCGGAATTTGTTCAGCTCGACGGGCTGCGTCTTCATTTCTCCCATCGTGTCCGCAGCGCTGCTCGCCCAGTCTTTGTACTCGGGGACCAGTTTGGATCCCGCCGCGGTTCCGACGGCATAGTCGACAATCGCAACACTGAATTCGGTTTTGCCCTGATCGTCGAGTTGCTTGTTCTTGTCCATCGCCGCGAGGATTTCCTTGTCGCTCTTTTCGGTGAACTTCACGATGCGTTCGAGGGCATCCTTGCTCACGGTGTTGCCCGACTTCAGTTGCTCGCCGAGCGCTTTCGCTTCGTCCGCTTTCTCCTTCAACCCTAGCGCGAGGAAGGCGTGCTCCTGCGCGGAAAGGAGGCTTTGCAATGTCGTCTGAGTGCGCAGCAACAGTTTATTGTGGCCTTCCATCACAGCATCCGTATTGACGGCCTTTTGCTCGCCTTTCTTTCCGCCACCGAGCGACGGCAGATCCCAGGCGTGCGAAGTTAGTGTGACGCCGCCAAGCAGTGACCCAATGACTGCCGCGGTGGCGGTTACTTTTCCTATCGTTTTACTTTTCATGTTGCTTCTCCTTGGTGTTGATTTCACTCGACTACTCGAGTCCCTTGGCGTTGAGTTGATTGACAATGATTTGCGCCGCTTCCTTGGCCGCCTTGTTCAACGCATTCGTGCTGGCCACGTCGGCACTCGGTCCGAGCCCGACGAATTGGGTCGGCGCGACGGTCGCGACTTCACGCGGCAATTTCTTTTCGATGTTCCATACCTGGCCGCGCACTTTTACCGCGACGCGCATGTTGCCGGTCACCGGATCGGTATCGGGAAGCCCCACATCCATCGTGCCGAGCGCGAAGTAGCGCGCCTCACAGTCCCTGGCACCCTTGATGGCACTGGCCCGCGACTCGCGGGAGATTTCATCCGCCTTGGCAAATTCGGCGCGAATCTTGTTCGCCTCGGGACCACCACAGGTCGTTACGACGTCCTCATACGACGTCGTTTCAAATCCGGCGACGCCAAGCACTTCCTTCATGCTGGTTTCGACGTCGGAGGAACTGCGCATCAGATAGGCGACTTCATCCGCCTTGCGCTCGACGCTGCCACCGGAAGTGACTTTGTTGATGGTTTTGTAATCCGAGGTCGCGGCCGCGTTGTTGATGTTCCCCTTGCCCGTGCGCGACTCATCCCTGGCACCTTCTTTCACTTCGATGTTCGTTCGCTTCTCGTCGAACGACTTCGACGATGCCACCTGGCGCGCCACAAACAGGAACGCGATGGTGCTGCCATCGCCGGTCAGTTGTGCGCCCGCCTTTGAGACTTCGGCAAGCTTGGCGTCAAACGCGGCCTGATTGACCGCGATGGATACCACCAGCGTCAGTTGGCGCGCCGTTTTGTCGATGCGTTCGTCGACAATGCGATAGTCCACGATGTAGGAATCCAGCGACTTGAGAATATCCGGCGCTATCGTGCGATAGCTGCGCATCTTTCCCGCATCGAATCCCGCCGTGTAGCGCTCCCACGCATTTTTCCTGGCCTGATCGATGGCTTCCTTGCGCGACTGCTCCGAAGGCGTTGAGGAAAACGCGCCGGTACTGTATGTGATCGTCGCCGTGCCGCTGGTTTCCGCCACTGGCGCCGCTGATACGCCGATCATCAACCCGCTTGCCACCACCACCGCGAGCATCGAGTGGCGCAATACCGTACCCAGAGTCATCCTTCCCATCGTTTGGGCTCCTGTTCTTGTTTTCGTGTTATCGAAAGCTGGCCAGTTTCTGATTCAGTGTCTTTAACTTCGGCATCACGTCGGACGTGCCGGCGGCCTCCTCGATCCAGTCACGGTTCGGCGCGGAAAATTGCCGGGTCAACTGATCGAACAGCGTGAACAGGGATTCCTGGAACAGAGTCCAGTCATCAACGTATTCCGTGCCCGCCGACATCTCCTTGACCACACCGTACTTAAAGCGCTGGTCCAGATACGCATGCCGCGTGAGCGATTCGTAGATACCGAGATTGATGTAGCTGCCGTAGACCCAAGCGCTTTTTATATTGTTTTTTCCAAGCTCCACTTTTTTGAATCCGCGCACATCGATCTCGACAGAAAAATCCGCCGGCGGGATTTCGAGGTTGTACACGTCGCCATTAGCGAACACCGCCGACATCTTTTGCCCGATGGCCTGCCCTTTGGAATACGGGAGGAAGCTCACCTTCTGATTTTTCGCCAGCAACTTGCTGAAGGAATTCGCCACAAACGTCTCGAAACTGGAGCGCCCCGCAGGCGAGGCGTCCGGAAGCATCGGCAACGCCTTGTCTTCAACCTTGACCTGCGTGACCCGGATGTAGCCGCCGTAGTTCCGTTTGACTTCCACATCTGCGAGTGTGCGTGCGTACTCCGAGAAAATATTCACGTCGTACTGATCCGTGAGGTAGAGATCACGCAGCAGTTTCAGCTTGTCAGCGTCGGTTGGCGCTGCCGCTCGCGTGTCAATCAGCTGGATCGCGACGGGAAACGAACCAATGACTTTTAGCCTTGTAAAATCGACGATCAGGATGACGGCGTGCAAATCCACGACGGTCTTGTAACGGGATGCGATTTTTTCGACCGCCACGTTTTCCCAATCCACGGCAAACGCGAGCGATAACGCCTGAGCCTCGTCGCGAAAATCACCCATCTCTTCGGACAAGGTAAACGAGGGATTCCGGACGGCGCGAACTTTCTCCAGCAGCGCGCGCTCAAGCACGGATCGTTTTTGATCTGTTGTGGTTTCCTTGACGAGAGCACGGGTCAGCGGGAATAACGCGTCCGTGGATCCGCCATTGTTCAAAAAGGCGATGCCGGCATAATGCAAGGCAACGGGCGCGGCAAAGACTCCCGCCGGAACGAGCCCCAATACAATGAGCAATACCACTCCTGTCGACCGCATGACCCGATCCCGCGCTTTTTTAAGAATTAAGAACGCCCTGCCCGCACGAGCTGCAGAGGAGCGCGCTGAAGAAAACGAAGAATAGTCAGCCTGGCTGTAAAAATCGAGGCCGCGTTCCAGCGGATGCACGCCGTGCCTGAGACAGTACACACTCACCTTAATCGCAGCCTTAAGAAAGCGCGTGTGCGAATTGCACTCGACGGCGCTGTACTTTTCCGTTGCGTACGACCCATGGCGCGCAACTTGGCGCCCGGCTGCGAAGCAATATCTGACGCATTCACTTTCCTTCGTTAGCGCCCGTTAATACGGGGGTAACTTGAGCAGTCCCCGCGATGCCCCGCTTTACGTTTGTTGGACTAGGAGCCGCCATGGCCACACAAGCTGTCGACCTTGTGAAAGACATTCGCGGTCTGATCACATTGCCTGATGTCTATCTGCGCATCACGCGCCTCGTGGAAGACCCAAGGAGCACCCGTGATGACATTGCAAAGGCGGTAAATCAGGACCCTTCGTTTGCAGCGCGACTGCTGCGCGTGGCCAACAGTCCGATGTATGGGCGCTCGGCCCAAATCGACACCGTGGATCGTGCTGTCACAATCATCGGTACGTCACAGATCCGCACGCTGGCGCTTTCCATGTCTGTCGCCAAGAGCTTCGAAGGACTCCCTAACGAACTCGTGTCGATGGAAAACTTCTGGCGACACAGTCTGCTCTGCGCGCTGGCCGCGCGTTTTATCGCAAAACAGGCGGGCAAATGCGATCCCGAGGTCTTGTTTACCGCAGGCTTGCTGCACGACATCGGCGAACTCGTGATTTTCAATCGGCTTCCGGACAAAGCCGCCCTCGCCCTGACAAAAGTTCTCGATACCGCCGAAGAACAACCGATCCATGTTGCCGAACGACAAGTGATGGGATTTGACCACGGGGATGTCGGCGGTGAGCTGGCACGCGAGTGGAACTTGCCCGCCCTGCTGGTCGAGTGCATTGCCTACCATCATGACATCGACAAGCCGAAGGCGTATCCGCGCGAAACGGCCCTCGTGCACCTGGCCAACACGATTGCGCTGATGGCGGAAATCGATACGCTCGATCCGGGCGACGTACCGCCGTTGGACTCGCGCGCGTGGGAGAAGACGGGACTGGACGACTCCATTCGCGAGCCCGCAATTCGATTTGCGCAGGCGGAAATCCGCGCCGTCGAGAAATTGTTTGTCGGTAACGCATAAAAAGAAACCCGCATGGCGCGCGCCCCTGACAATCAGACCCCACCGCTGGCACTGCCTGGGTTCGAGCACTTTCGTCGCAGCTGGAGCAATGCCCACGGCAAGTTTGCTGCGCGGATCATGCCCGGAGAATTCTACGTCACGCGAAATGACGAAGGCGTGTACACCACACTGGGCTCCTGCATCTCCGCCTGCATTCGGGATTCGGTATTCGGAATCGGCGGTATGAATCATTTCATGTTGCCAAGCTCGGCCGCATCCCACGGTAGCTCCGGTAATTCCAAGGTGAGCGCAGCCGATCGCTATGGCAACTTTGCGATGGAACACCTGATCAATGAAATCCTGCGCAACGGCGGGCAGCGTCGCAATCTCGAGGTGAAAATTTTTGGTGGCGGGCGAATCATGGAAAACATGACTGACGTCGGCCAACGCAACATCTCGTTCGTGCGCGAATATCTGGAAACCGAAGGCATGAAAATCAGCGCTGAAGACGTGGGTGACATCTTCCCGCGCATGGTGGTTTACTTTCCGGCAACCGGTAAGGTCAAGGTGAAGCGCCTGCGCTCGCTGCACAACAACACGATTCTCAGTCAGGAACAATCGTACATCCAGACGGTCGAGCAGCAACCCGTCGCGGGCGAAGTCGAGCTGTTCTAGTCCGGCACATTGGTTATTGGATTGGCGATGTTCCACCGCAAACCGTTGATTCAATCCTCGCGTGATTTTCGATTGGCATCACACTTGCGCTGAAGATTCCGGCACGCGGTGGCTTAAGGTGTTTGTCGGATAATTGAAGCATCTCAGCTTCCTGGATCTCGGGTATGAATAAAATGCGCACGCTGCTCCTGCCAATCTGGCTTTGTTTCGCGGCGCTTGCGTCCTGCAGCGGGGGCGGCGGGAGTGGTTCGAGCGGCAATGATGCAAACACAACGCAAACCGATCTGGAAATTGTTTCGGTTTCCGGCGCTCCCGCGAGCGCGGCGGCGGGCGATTCATTTACCGTAACGGTCACTATTCGCAACAACGGCCCGGCATTGTCGGCGGGCGCCGCGGTTTTTCCTTTTGTCACCGTCTCCAGTCGCGACAATCCTTTTGATGCCATCGCGCTGGATGCACATATCGGACTTGGCACGCTGGCCGTAGTGGATACCGGCGCGTCTGTCACGATCGATCTCGAGGCCATGTTGCCGTCGAACCTGGCCAGCGGAACGTATTTTTTTGGAGTCGGAACCTACAACGGCCAGACCGATTCGAACCTCGCAAACAACATCAAGACCTCGACGCTGATGGTTCAAGGTACGACGTGCAGTGAGGACGCGTTCGAACCCGATGACACTTTCGCGCAGGCACGATCCATTTCATTGGGCGTCCCGCAGGCACGCAATCACTGTCTGGGCACGCAGGACTGGGTGCAATTCACCGCAAGCGCAGGAGTCAGTTACGGCATCGCAACCAGTGATGTCGGAAGCGAGGCTTGGACCGGTCTTGCGCTCTACGATTCGACGGGGTCCACGCTGCTGACAACGAGCGCGACACCACCGGACTGGAATTTTTACGCCGCGCGAATGGCCTGGACCGCGCCAGCCTCCGGTATCTATTTTGTGCGTTCATTTCCAATTCTGGGAGCACATTCCTCGGGCGCAAATACAGGTTATAACCTGACCGTCGCCCCCCAGAATCCCGATCTTGTCGTGCAATCACCCTGGGTGTCCGGAACGGCGCACCCCGGTGGCCAGATCTCCGTGATTGAAACGGTATTCAATCAGGGATTCGCCGCGGCGGGCGCGTTCGAGGTCGGAATCTATCTTTCCGCGGACGCCACGCTTTCCGTCGACGACACGCTGCTTGGCACGCGCAATGTCGACTCACTTGCCGTCGGATCCGGCAGCTCGCTGAGTTATCCGGACTACAACTACATCCTGCCATCCGGTCTGGCGACGGCAACGTATTACGTATTCGTGGTTGCCGATCGCGGTGGCGTAATTGGCGAAATGGTTGAAAGCAACAACATCAGCGACGCCATCCCCGTTCCTGTGACTCCCTGAGCCCTCGCTTCCGCATTTATCCCTTCACGCACACGAGCGGCTCAAGCCGCGCCACGGTGCGCGCCAACCCGGCGCGATCCGCAGCATCCACGACCGCCGCCACGTCCTTGTACGCACCGGGGGCTTCTTCCGCAACACCGCGCGCCGAGGGGCTGCGAATCAAGATTCCGCGCTCGGCGAGTTCATCAATCACCTGCCGACCCTGCCAGGTGCGCGAAGCCTGATGGCGACTCATCGCGCGTCCCGCACCGTGACATGCGGAGCTGAACGAACGTGCTTCACATTCCTTCGTTCCTACCAGCACATAGGATCCGGTGCCCATCGATCCACCGATCAGCACAGGTTGGCCGTGCGGCCGCAGCAACGCGGGAATATCCGGATGGCCCGGCCCGAAGGCGCGCGTTGCCCCTTTGCGATGAACAAACAACTTGCGACGCTGTCCATCCACGGTGTGATCTTCCACTTTGCACGTGTTGTGCGACACGTCGTACAACAACGGCAAGCGCGCTTTCGGAAGGACGTGCGCGAATGCTTCGCGCGTGAGATGCGTGAGGATCTGGCGATTGGCCAGTGCGCAATTGATCGCGGCGCGCATCGCGCCAAGATATTCCTCGCCGACCTCCGAGTGAATCGGGGCACAGGCCAGTTCACGATCAGGCAGCGTGATGCCGTGGCCGGATGCTGCGATGGCCATGCGCTTCAGAAATTCGGTTCCAATCTGATGCCCCAGCCCACGCGATCCGCAGTGAATGCTCACCACAACATCGTTTTCGCGCAAATGAAAGGCTTCAGCGATCCTTGCATCGAAGATGCGCGCCACCTTCTGCACTTCGAGATAATGATTACCCGACCCGAGCGTGCCCATTTCATCGCGCTGGCGTTTTTTTGCGTGCGCCGAGACATATCCCGGCTTGGCGTGTTTCATCTGTCCCTGCTCCTCGATGTGGTCCAGGTCGGCCGCCGAGCCCCAGCCCTGCTCCACTGCCCAACGCGCGCCGCCGGACAACATCGCATCCATTTTCGCATCGTTCAGTCGAATCGCACCCGTACTCCCCAGGCCCGCGGGGATCTTGTGAAACAGTATGTCGGCGAGTTCTTTTTGCACGGCGCGAACGTCATCGACCGTCAGCCCGGTGTGCAGGCACCGCACGCCGCAGGAAATGTCAAAGCCGACACCGCCCGCGGAAACGACTCCTCCTTCATCCGGATCGAATGCAGCGACGCCTCCGATCGGAAATCCATAGCCCCAATGCGCATCGGGCATCGCGTAGGACGCTTTCACAATGCCGGGCAGCGTGGCCACATTGGTGACTTGCTCGTAGACTTTGTGATCCATGTCGCGCACCAGCTCTTCACTGGCATAAATCACACCGGGAACACGCATGGCGCCCCGCGGAATAATTTCCCACTCGAATTCCGATTTTCGATTCAGTAGCGATAAGTCCACGATTTACTCCTTACACATCGACGACACACTGGGCGACCCATTGGCCGTTTTCCTGCACGACCCGCAGCGCGGTGTATGTGGCGCCCTTGATCTCCACGGCGGGCTGATGTTTTTCCGCGTTCACCGGCTCGCCCCATGCCGTGCCGTGCAGTCGCGATCCATCAAAATGAACTTCAAAGCGACCAAACAGGAATTTTCGCGTGGCCATCTCGAAGATGAGCTGATTCAGCCAATCGACCAGGAGCATTTCATCATCCGGGGCCTCGCATTCGATTTTCACCGGCTCGCGCGAATCGACGGTGCACAGATCGGTCACCACCGCCGTCATTGCGCGAGCCGCCTGCTCGAACGCCTGCGCCTTGCTGGCCCCAAAGCCACGGACCCCCATATCCGCTTCGTGTGGAAAATGTTCCCAACACAGTTCATCGGAGGCGGCCATGGCGATCTCTGCTCTTGTAAGTCCTTCGCGCGACCCCAAGAATAGAACCTCAGGCCAAAACCTCGATAGTGGTGGATTTGCGCATCGCACCGAAATACCGGGACTGCGTCGACGGGTACGAATCAGGAAAAAACAATGGCAGCCTCGCAATTCATCTTTGAAATTACAGACAACTTCGACGAAGTCGTCCTGAAAAACTCGCACCGCGTGCCGGTGCTGGTGGATTTCTGGGCGGAGTGGTGTGCACCCTGCCGAATGTTGATGCCAATGCTGGCGCAGCTCGCCGAGGTCTATGGGGGAAAGTTTCTGCTCGCCAAGGTCAACAGTGATGAGCAACCGGAACTCTCCGCCCAATATGGTGTGCGTAGCCTGCCGACCGTCAAGCTGTTCCGGGGCGGCCAGATCGTGGACGAATTTGTGGGCGCGTTGCCAGAGTCGCAAATTCGCGCGTTCCTCGACCGTCACATCGAACGCGAATCGGACACGCAGATGGCCCAGGCCGTGGCGCTTTTTCAGCGTGGTGAACGGGATGCGGCAATTCAGCGGGCCAACGCGGCGTATCAGGGCGACCCGGACAATTCCCGAGTGGTGGTGCAATACCTTGCCATGCTGATCGACGGGGATCACCTCGACGAAGCAAGCGCCTTGATGAATTCCATCTCGGCGGCGCTGCAGGCAGATCCGCTGGTCAAGAATCTTCAAGCACGGCTGCAACTGGCGCATGCCGCGAAGGGGACTCCGGACGCCACCCTACTTCAGGCGAAAATCGAGATAAATCCGGACGACTTGGCCTCGCGACTGCAACTCGCATCACGCCTGGCAATCCGCGGCGATTACGAGCCCGCCCTCGATCAATTGCTGGAAGTTATGCGCCGCAAGCGCGAGTTCAACGAAGGTGCCGCGCACCGTGCCATCCTTCAGATCTTTGAATTGCTGGGCGAAACCGGGCCTGTCGTGGCCAAGTACCGCCGCGAGTTGGCCCGCCTGCTGTATTGACCCCCACCTGACCGCGCCATCGCGCCCCACAGGCGCGTGGATTTTTCCTTTGTCCTGCCGATACATAGCTTGGCCCAAACAATAATTGCCGCGGGCCCGGCACAGCCATACCAAAAACGATTTTTTTTACGATGTTCAAACTGACGCGATACTTTGCCGTCGTCGCACTCGGCGCCGTGCTGCTGGCCTCTCTGGGCATCGGCCTGGCGTTTCGCTTTGTTGCGGAAAAGAACATCTACTCGCTTGGGGAACGCCAGAACGAAATACTCGGCAAAGCGATCGCCAATGCCATGTGGCCGAATATCAAGATGTTCGTCAACTCGGATGAAAAGAAGATCAGCGGATTTGACCGCGACTTTATCGTTCCGCTCATCGGCAGCACCGTGCGCCCCCTGCTTGCCGAACTTCCCGTCGTAAAGATCAAGATTTTCACGGCGAGCGGACTGACGCTTTACTCATCAAATGACGAGGATATCGGCGAACTCAAGAGCGACGATTATCCCGACCTGGTGAAGTCCAAGCAGGGCCACGTGGTCAGTGAAATGGATTTTCTCGAATCGTTCCAGGGCTCTTCGGGAGAGCTCAGAAACGTTTACATTGTTTCGAGTTACCTCCCCTTGCGCGAGTCACCAACCGAGCCCGTCAAGGCGATCATTGAAACCTACGCCGACGTCACACCGCACGTTCTCGCCATGAACGAAACTCGAGATGAGCTGTTCCGGTACGTGTTTGGAGGCCTGTTCGCCGTATATCTGATCATGCTTGCCTTCGTCCGTCGGGCGGACGTGCAGATCAAACAGCGCGCGCGGGACCGTGAAGCGCACGTGCGTGAAATAAAACGACTTAACGAGTCCATCGATCAGTCCTTGCAGGATGCAACGCGCGATCTGGTGATCGCACGTGATCAGGCCGTACGCGCGAACGAAACAAAGAGTTCGTTCCTCGCGAATGTCAGCCACGAACTGCGAACGCCTTTGAATGCGATTATCGGATACAGCGAGTTCCTTCTGGAAAGCCACGAGGGCCCACGCGACGCACCGATTCTGGACGACATTCGAAAAATCCAGCAGGCCGGACGCAACCTGCTGCTTCTCGTCAACGACATTCTCGATCTTTCCAAGATCGAGGCTGGAAAAATGGAACTTCAACCCGTGGAGATCAAATTAGAACAGCTCCTGATGGAATTGCGCGATCTGGTTCGACCGCTTGTCGATGCGCGTGGCAATACGCTTGAGATTCGCCACGTCAATACAGTGAAAACGATTTTCGCCGACCGCCTGCGACTGCGACAGGTTCTGCTCAATCTGATCGGCAACGCCGCAAAATTCACCGATCGCGGCGACATCCGCGTGGACGTGCGCGCGAATCCGGCGGATCCGGAAAACAGCGTCGAAATCACCGTCAGCGATACCGGCATCG
>DKAR01000055.1 GCA_002450895.1 Proteobacteria bacterium UBA6921 | reverse complement strand
GATCACGCGCGGCTCGGGCCAGCCTTTCAATTCATAGTGGTGGTGCAGCGGCGCCATCTTGAAGATGCGTTTTCCGGTGAGCTTGAACGACGCGACTTGCAGCATCACCGAAACGGTTTCGATGACGAACACGCCGCCCATGATGAACAGCACCAGCTCCTGGCGAACGATCACGGCGAGCACGCCGAGCGCGGCACCCAACGCCAGTGCGCCGACATCACCCATGAACACCATGGCGGGATAGGTGTTGAACCAGAGAAACCCGAGACCGGCGCCGACCAGCGCGCCGCAGAACACCACGGTTTCACCTGCACCGGGAATGTGGGGAATGGCCAGATACTCGGCAAACTTGATGTTGCCGCAGGCCCACGCAAACACACCGAGCGCACCCGCCACCAGCACCGTCGGCATGATGGCCAGTCCGTCGAGACCATCGGTCAGGTTGACCGCGTTGCTCGACCCGACAATGACCAGGTACGTCAGCACGACGTAAAACAGGCCAAGATCAATCGCCACACTCTTGAAGAACGGCACGATCAGCTGTGTTGCGGCCGGAATGTCGTTCGTCGAATGGTACAGCGCGATTGCGGCCGCCAGACCGAACACCGACTGCCAGAAATACTTCCAGCGCGCGATAAGACCCTTCGGGTCCTTCTTGATCAGCTTCTTGTAATCGTCGACCCAACCGATGACGCCGAAGGCCATCGTGGTCAACAGGACGATCCACACATAGACGTTGGTAAGATCCGCCCACAGCAACGTTGAGATTCCGACCGCGACCAGAATCAGCGCGCCGCCCATCGTTGGCGTCCCGGATTTGGTCAGATGGGTTTGCGGACCATCGGTGCGTACCGTCTGACCGATCTTGTAGAGCGTCAGCTTTCGGATCATCGCGGGACCGACGATCAGCGCGATCGCAAGCGCAGTGAGGACGCCCAGGATCGCTCTTAAAGTCAGATAACTAAAAACGTTGAAGCCGCTGTAAAGCGGCGTCAGCCATTGCGTGAAGTGATAGAGCATCAGCGGTTACCTGCACGGCGACCCGGCGGTCGCGCGTTATCGGGATTAATGGGGCGCACTGGTTTGTCCTTCCTCAACCAACCCGTTCACGACGTTTTCCATGCGCGCGCTGCGTGAGCCCTTTACCAGCACTGTCAGGTTGGCGCCCAGTTGCGGGCGAATTTCCGCGATCATTCCCTCCTGCGTTTCAAAATGGCGGTGTTCGCGCGGAAACACCTCAGATGTGTTGGAACTCAGTTTTCCGACGGTATACAGCGCATCGATTCCGGCGCGTGCCGCGTACTCGCCGACGCCGCGATGCAGTTCCGCCGCGTCGCCACCCAGCTCACCAAGATCGCCAAGCGCCAGCACGCGACGTCCGCCGCATGCCGCCAACACATCGATCGCGGCACGAACCGAACCGGGATTGGCGTTGTAGGTGTCGTCGATCACGCGTGCGCCGCCGAGCCCGCGCTTGCTCTGCATTCGACCTGGCGCGCCATGTGCCTGCCCCAGACCCGCGACGATATTCTCGAGCGAAACGCCCGCCGCCACCGAAGCCGCAACCGCGGCGAGTGCGTTTCTGACGTTATGCACGCCCGGAAGATGAAGCGTGACGGTCGCGTTTCCGATCGGCGTGCGCAATTCCAGCGCGCTGGAAACTGCATCACCGCTCCAGGTGGCGGTGATTTCCGCCGATGGCGTCAAGCCAAACCGGATCAAGTGACGATTACGATTCAGGCCAGACCAGTAATCCGCAAAGTTGTCGTCGGCGTTGACGATCGCGGTGCCACCTTGTGAGAGGCCGCCGTAGATTTCACCCTTGGCGCGCGAGACACCTTCGAGTGATTTAAATCCTTCCAGATGCGCCGGTCCCGCGTTGGTAATAAGCGCGATATCGGGATGTGTCAGCGAGGTGAGGTAGGCGATTTCACCGGGGTGATTGGCGCCCATTTCGATGACAGCGTAGCGGTGCTCCGAACGCATGCGAAACAGCGTGAGCGGAAGACCGATGTCGTTATTGAAATTGCCGAGCGTGTAAAGCGTGGAACCCTGACGCGCAAGGATTGCCGCTATCAGCTCCTTCACGGTGGTCTTACCGTTGCTTCCCGTCAGCCCGATGACCGGAATCGAATATTGTGCGCGCCAGCGCGCGGCAATCTGCCCCATGGCAACCTTCACGTCCGGCACGATCAACTGCGGCAGCGGATCGTCAACGGCGTGATCTACCACTGCCGCGACCGCACCGCGTTCTCGCACCATGGAAAGAAATTCATGGCCATCCGCACGTTCGCCGCGCAGCGCGATGAACAGCTCCCCCGGCCCGATGCTGCGGGAATCGCTCGAACCGCCGCAGAAATCGACATCCGCGCCGTGCAAAGAACCACCACATGCCGTGGCGGCGACGCTCAGCTTCATCAAGTCGCTGTTACCGGATTCGTGCCGTGGGGCGACCATCACTGCGATGCCTCCTGCAGAAGACTCATGACCTGGGCGGCATCGCTGAACTCGTGGCGGACATCTCCAACAATCTGGTAGGTCTCGTGCCCTTTGCCAGCCACCAGCACCACATCGGTGGGACCACTCTGGGCATGGCCCTGGCGGATCGCTTGCGCACGATCATGAATCAGGTCCGCGCGATCCGGGTGTTGCATGCCTTCGCGAATATCGTGAACGATGCGGGCAGGGTCTTCCGTGCGCGGATTGTCATCCGTGATGATGACCGCATCCGCATACCGCTCGGCGATACGACCCATTAACGGACGTTTGCCGCGGTCTCGGTCGCCGCCGCAGCCGAAAACGCAGGTGAGACGCCCCTTGCAGTGTTCGCGCAACGCGCGCAGCACATGCTCCAGTGCATCCGGGGTATGGGCGTAGTCCACCACCATGATCGGCCGCCCGTTGCCGCCAAAACGCTGCATGCGACCAGGAACGGTTTCGAGACGCTGCACGCGCTCGATGGCCGTATCAAAGCGCATCCCCGAAGCGATCAGCGCACCGAGCGTGGCCAGCAGATTGCTGGCGTTGAATCGGCCAAGCAGATTGCTGCGCAGCGTTGCATGACCCCACGGGGACTTAATCTCGAGGTGCAGGCCTTCAGGCAAAAGTTCAATACGTGATGCAAACAGCGCAGGCCGCGGCTCGTGTAATTCGCCACTCAACCCATAGCTGATGGCATTCACTGTGGCGGGAACACGCGCGATCAACCAGCGGCCGAATTCGTCGTCGGCATTAATGACCGCGTTTTTCAATCCAGGAAATGCAAACAGGCGCGCTTTCGCCGCACCGTAGTCCTGCATATTGCCGTGATAGTCGAGATGGTCGCGCGTCAGGTTGGTAAACACAGCCGTGTGGAACTTCACGCCGTTGACGCGAAACTGGTCGAGCGCATGCGAGGACACTTCCATGGCCACGGCGCGCGCGCCATCGTCCCGCATTTCCGCAAGATGAGACTGCACCGAAATAGCATCTGGCGTCGTGTGATTGGAGGGGCTCAGCTGATCGACGAGACCATAACCCAGCGTTCCTATGATTCCGCAAGGTGCATCATCATTCAGCGCGCGCGCGACAAATTGCGAACACGACGTCTTGCCATTGGTGCCCGTAACTCCGAACACGGTCATCGAGTGCGACGGGTGGCCGTAGTAGCGCGCGGCAATCTCGCCAAGGTGTTCGCGCAAGCGCTCGACGCCGATCACGGGAACCGAATGATGCTTGCCGTGACCGATCTTGGCCTGATCAATACTGGCGACACCCGGTGCGCGATCCCACAGCACGGCCGCGGCATCCGCGGCCAGCGCCTGCGCGATGTAGTCGTGGCCGTGCGCGCGCGTTCCGGACAACGCGAAGAAGACATCGCCTTTGCTGACGCTTCGACTGTCCAGCATCAGGCCGTGAACATCACAGTCCGTGTATGAATGCGGATCGACGAGACCGGTGAGCAGCTCGCTCAGGCGCACGGCGTGATTCGTATTTCGCGCGGCCATCATCGCGCGCCTCCGACCATCGCCAGGCGCGCCTTGGCCGGCGGCACATCATCCGGCGCCACGTTCAACAGGCGCAACGCACCCGCCATGACGGCACCGAATACCGGCGCGGCGACTTCACCGCCGTAGTATTGCTTGCCCTGCGGATCATCGATCATCACGACCATCGCAAGGCGCGGATTGCCTGCCGGCGCAAAACCGGCAAACAACGATCGATACTGGTTTTCGGTGTACGCGCCGTCTTCGATCTTCTTCACTGTGCCGGTCTTTCCGGCAATGCGATAACCCGGGACGCGTGCGTGCGTCCCTGTGCCGCCCTCTTCGGTGACCGATTCCATCATGCGGCGAATCTGCACGGACATGGTGGGATTCATGAGCTGATCCGCCGGCGGCGGCAATTCGTTGCGGTTTTCGACGCGCGCGAAAGTGACATTGCGCAGATGGCCGTCGTCGGCGAGCGCGGCGTACGCCCGCGCCAGCTGCAATGCCGTCACGGAAAGGCCGTAGCCGTACGATGCCGTCACACGCTCAACTTCATGCCATTGCGAGTAGTGATTCAGCACGCCGGCGACCTCTCCCGGGAATTCCGTACCGGTTTTTGCGCCGAGTCCGGCGCGCACGTATTGCTGCCAGATTTTTTCCGGCGGCGTTTCGAGTGCCAGTTTGCTCACACCGACGTTGCTCGATTTCTGCAGCACGGTCGCGACATCGATCAACCCGTAATTGTGTGTATCGCGCACCAGCGCGTTGCCGACCCGGAATGTGCCCGGCGTCGTATCGATCAGCGTGGTCGGCTTGAAGTGGCCGGTTTGCAAGGCGGCGGCAATGGAAAACGGCTTGATCGTCGAACCGGGCTCGAACAGGTCAGTCACCGAGCGATTGCGGCAGCGCGGCCCGTGCAGTTCGTCTCGATTGTTTGGGTTGAATGACGGCGCGTTCACCATCGCGAGCACTTCGCCGGTCTTCACGTCGAGCACAACCACCGAACCGGCCTGCGCGTGATGCTTTTGAACCGCGGCCTTGAGTTCACGGTAGGCGAGATACTGCAGACGACGATCAATCGAGAGCGCGACGTCGCGACCGGGCAGCGGATCCAGTACATTCTCCACCGTCTCGACCACGCGCCCTGCATTGTCGCGAATGATCTTGCGCTTTCCGTTGATGCCACGCAGAGTCTCGTCGAAACTGAGTTCGAGACCTTCCTGCCCCTTGTCATCAATATCGGTAAAACCCAGCACATGCGATGCAACTTCGCCCGCCGGGTAGTAGCGGCGATATTCCCGCAGCACCGCGACACCTGGAATCTTCAGATCCATCACGCTCTGTCCAATCTCCGGACTGATCTGACGTTTGAGATAGGCGAACTCCGAATTCGGCCGGTCATAGACCGTGCGGTTGATGGCATCCACCGGAATCTCGAGCAAGCTGGAAAGCTTGCGGAACTGCGCCTGCGTGGCGCGAAACTCCTTCGGGTTCGCCCACACCGAATCCACCGGCGTGCTGGCCGCCAGCGCATCACCATTCCGATCGAGGATCATGCCGCGATGCGCGACCACCGGAACGACGCGCGAGTAGCGCGCTTCACCCTGGCTGCGCAGGAAATCCTTGTTCATGATCTGCAAATACACCGCGCGCCAGGCGAGCAGCACTGCCGCGACGGCGAGCAGCCCGAACACGAACACGCGGCGAAAGAAAAGCGGTTGGAAGCGTGTGCTCATCGGTCGGCGATCACCACGGACTGGGGCGCCGGAGTCGCCATGCCGATTTTTTCCCGCGCCAGCGTTTCGATGCGGGTATGTTCGGCCAACGTGCTTTGCTCGATCTGCAGGCGACCCCACTCGTCATCCATGCGGTCACGTTCGGTCTGCATGCGCTGCAGTTCGGTGAACAGTCGTCGTGATTCGTGCTTGGAATAGACCACGCCGAGCGCGGAGCCGATGAGCCCGAATCCCAGCAACGCAAAGAGTGCGAGGCGCAGCTTCATGTGAGTTTCTCCGCAACACGGAGCACGGCACTGCGCGCACGCGGGTTGCCCTCAACTTCGGCATCTCCGGGAAACACCGGTTTACCGGCAAGGAGCATGCGCGGCGGCGGAATCTGGTCCTGCGTCACGGGCAGTCCGCGCGGCAAGTCGTCGCCGCGGGACTTGTCACGCATGAATTGTTTGACGATGCGGTCTTCCAGAGAGTGAAAGCTGATCACGACGAGGCGTCCGCCCACTGCAAGAACGTCGAGCGCACTCTCGAGCGCGGCGCGCAGATCGGAAAGTTCGTTGTTGACGTAAATCCGCAGCGCCTGAAAACTGCGCGTAGCCGGGTGCTTGCCCGGTTCGCGCGTGCGAACAGCCCCTGAAATGACATCCGCGAGTTGTAGCGTACTCACGATCGGTTGTTGCTCCCGCGCATGAACAATGGCCCGCGCAATCCGCTTGGCAAATCGTTCGTCGCCGTAATCGCGCAGCACCTGGGCAATGTCCGTCTCGCGTGCGTGCGCAAGCCATTGCGCCGCACTCTCACCCGCGTGCGGGTCCATGCGCATGTCCAGCGGTCCCTCGAGTTGAAAACTGAATCCGCGCCGCGCATCGTCCAGTTGCGGCGATGAAACACCCAAATCCAAAAGCAAACCGCGCACGCGGCCGATCCAGCCGCGCTGCGCGACAAATTCCCTGACCTTCGCGAACGAACCGCGCTCTATTGCAAAACGCGGATCGTGTCCAAATCGTGCCTGTGCGGCGGCAATGGCATCGGGATCCTTGTCGATGGCGAGCAGGTGTCCGTGCGGCCCGAGCCGCTGCAGAATTTCGCCTGTGTGACCACCCCGACCATACGTGCCGTCCACGTAAATCCCGTCCGTACCGATGGCCAATGCCGCAAGCGCTTCGTCCAGAAGTACGGGACGGTGCGCCAGTTCTTTGCTTGCCCCGCTCAAAACTTGAGCGACTTCAACTCGTCGGACAATTGCGTCGAATCCAGCCGCGCCGCCTTGTCACGCCAGAGTTGGCGCTGCTCGCTCCAGGTGCGTTCGCTCCAGATTTCCAGGCGCTCGCCCTGACCGATCAGCATTACGTCTTTGTCCAGTTGCGCGAGATCGCGCAGAAGTGGCGGGACCAAAACACGACCCGCGCCATCCATCTCAACGTCGTGGGCATGCCCGATCATCAGGCGCCGAATGG
>DKAR01000014.1 GCA_002450895.1 Proteobacteria bacterium UBA6921 | reverse complement strand
TTCGCTGGCGAACATCAGGACGTCAGTGAACACCGAAACAATCTCGTTGGGCATCTTCGATACAAAGGACGCCAGCGTGGTGAAGTGCGGTCGAGTGTCCGCCGACAGCGCCATGAACACCACGTTACGGGCACACGCTTCTTCGAGCTTGCGGCTGGAGATAATGCCTTTGTAATACCCGTACAGCACGATCTTCAGCAGCACCGCCGGGTCGTAGGCCAGTCTTCCAGTCTGATCGTTCGCATAACGGGATTCGAACACCGACAGGTCGACGCGCCGATCGATCACTTCGCACAGCGTGTGTTCAAACGTTCCGGGAAGAATCTGATCGCGATACGAGACGGGAATGAACTTGTCCTGATCCAGATCGTACGGTTTGTACCGCGCCATGTTCGTTCCTTGAGCATGAGGGGTGGGTCTCAAGGAAGTTTAGTGTTTCTCCTGCGCAATTCTAGTTTTTCTACAGCCTCAACGATTCACATAAGGCGCGCCGCGGAGCGGCGTCGCAGTGATCGAAGCGAACGACTTGGTGTGGTTGTTAGCTCTCTCAGTTTCTGTATATATCGATGTCAATGCTCGCTCCGACTTCATGCAGAAACTCAATAACGTCGCTATCAAAACCTACGCTCGGCGTTGATATTGATTCGTCGGTAGAAATTCGCAGTACAACCTCGAGATAACTCTCAAGGTTAAATTGTTTCTTCGCCAAATTTATTTTGTCTTTAAGCGGCTTAATCTTCTCGATGAGGGTAGAGGACAATTTGTAGATATCTACAATTTCAGCCTCGACGTTCCCAGATGAAATTATCCAGAATGACTTTTTTGGCCTCGGCTCTCCTTTTGCCTTTGCTCGTGTCGGATCAATACCCAGAAATTTAGTAATTGCATCTGGCTCAAAGCCGTCTCCAATCAGACCAAAATATACTTCACCTTCATTCACTAGAAATTTCTCCTGGAGAGCTAACGTTTGAGCTCAGCCACGCCGAGCGAAGCGAGGGAACCCAAAGCGCGCAGCGCTTTGGGCGTCAGCTGGAGCGAATGGTTAGAGCGCATATTACTGACATGATGGGTCTTTCATTAATGGGAAGAATTCTTCAAGAGGGCCACTTAGGTAGGTAGTGCCCCCAATAACGAACAGCGAGACGGCGCAGGCAAGCGAAACGCGGCGAAGAAGAGCTTGTTGTTTTGAAAATCGCGACAAGTAGCTAGCAGCAAAACTAACGGCCGATACGGCAGCCGCGAACAAGCAATCAATTATTAATGCAAAGACAAACGATAGAGAAAAACTGTTGGCCAGCTTCGGACAGCGAAAATCGGTTGGCCCCGGCGTGTGAACTAAAACACCGCTTGGTGATGTGTTGTAGGCAGACCAGCCAAGATAAAACGCAAAAACGATTGCGCCTATCGAGATGACTGTTATTAGTGTGAAAAGTCTGATCATGAAATGCGCTCTAACTTGCGATATACGGACCCACCGGTCCGTATATCCAGGATTCGTANNAAGTTCTCAATGGGAGCAAGTGCGGACCCGCACTTTCCGGATCAATCATGCTGACAAAATCGGCACTCGCGCGCTACACCACTTATACGACCGTCCTCTTTGGTGTGGACTTTTCTTGAAAAGGAATGACACGTCACGATCTGCAACGGGTCGAGCTCTCTCCTCAATTTCCGGCCATGATGTGTGCGTGTTGTTACTGACATTCGGCTCGGCCGCTCCGACTCTATTAGCAGACTTCATGGGCCACGTGGCGCACCCAACCAATGGAGGGTATTCCATGCCGTTCATCTTGGGTTTCGTTTACTACTTCACTCTGATCGCGATCGTGAACGTCGTCAGCGTGTTTATCTATTGAAGCAAGAGTTCCCCTCCCGGGAACTGGCGGCGCCCTCTGCGGCGCCGCTTCTTTTTTGGGGTTTTATCCGAGCAAAAATGTCATGTATCGGTAACATCGTTACTGATGATAAAGGCGCAGACCACTAGCGTAACTCCCGTCACGCAATCCGAAAGATCGGGACACACAAAAATCCGTATCCAACACATCTGTTCACCCGTCCCAGCTGCCGAATGCGTGCTCGCCGCGCGACGACAGGAATAACAACTCCGGCCGCGCTGCATAAGAGCGGGAAACAGCCACACCCCGTCGCACCTGTACACAAGTTAGTCGTAAGTCCGCACGGGCCACGCCGTTTTGCGTTGAGTGATTTTCACTTCTTCTACCGGGAGACAGGGGAGGTCCTATGACCACAGCGGCACGCGTTGAGGAGCAGTACGACTACGACATCGTGAAGTTCTGCCTGATCACCGCCATCATCATGGGCGTCATCGGCACAACGATGGGCGTGTTCATCGCATCAGAACTGGCCTTCCCGGCCATGAACATGGACAACCCCTACCTGAGCTTCGGGCGCTTCCGTCCGATGCACACCAACACGGTGATCTTCGGGTTCGGCGGGTTCCTGCTCTACGCGGCGGGTTTCTACATGGTGCAGCGCACCTGCCATGTCCGCAACTGGAGCAAACGGCTGGCGTGGATCGCCATTGCACTCTGGTTCGCCAGCATCATCTCGATCTGGATCACGCTGCCGCAAGGAATCACGCAGAACAAGGAATACCACGAAGCGGAATGGTGGATCGACATCATGATCACGCTGTCGTGGGTGCTCTACACCATCAACTACCTCGGCACCATCGCGCATCGCAAGATGCCGCACATCTACGTCGCCAACTGGTTCTACCTGGCGATGCTGTTCATGTGCACGTACATCTTCTTCTTCAACGGCCTCGCGATTCCGGTCGACTTCGGATTTTCCTACTCGATGTTCGCAGGAATCCATGACGCCATGGTGCAGTGGTGGTGGGGACACAACGCCGTCGGTTTCTTTCTGACGGCCGGATTCATCGGAGTGATGTATTACTTCGTGCCGAAGCACGCCGAGCGGCCGATCTACTCCTACCGTCTTTCGATCCTTCACTTCTGGGCGCTCACCTTCTTATATGTCTGGGTGGGCGCGCACCACCTGCATTACACCGCCATCCCGGACTGGACGATGTCGCTCGGCGCGGGCATGTCGATCGCACTGATCTTTCCGTCCTGGGGCGGCATGATCAACGGCATGATGACGCTGTCCGGCGCGTGGGACAAATTGCGCACCGACCCGGTCATCCGCTTCATGATTGTCGCCCTCGCCTTCTATGGCATGTCAACCTTCGAAGGACCGCTGATGGGCACGCGCAGCGTCAATGCGCTTTCCCACTACACCGACTGGACCATC
>DKAR01000235.1 GCA_002450895.1 Proteobacteria bacterium UBA6921 | reverse complement strand
GAAGCTGATTGCCTATTCCTCGATTTCGCATATGGGATTCGTCACGCTCGGTTTCTTCATCGGATTCGAAATCCTGCAAACGACGGGCAGTGTGCAGGGCGCCGCGATGGGAATTGAAGGCGGCATGATGCAGATGATTTCGCACGGCTTCGTGTCGGGCGCGTTGTTCCTTTGCGTGGGCGTGATGTACGACCGATTGCATAGTCGCCAGATTTCAGACTACGGCGGAGTTGTGAATACCATGCCGACGTTTGCCGCACTGATGGTCCTGTTTGCCATGGCGAATGCCGGGCTGCCGGGAACGTCTGGATTCGTCGGCGAGTTCATGGTGATTCTGAGCTCGTTCAAGGCCGGTTTCTGGCTGGCCTTCATTGCGGCGACGACACTGATTTTTGGTGCGGCCTATACATTGTGGATGGTGAAGCGCGTCCTGTTCGGAACGATCAAGCATGAAGGCGTGAAGACACTGACAGACGTGAATCGTCGTGAATTCATCATTCTGGGCACGCTGGCGGCGGTAGTGCTGTTCTTCGGCCTCTGGCCCGCACCGCTGCTGGATGTCATGCATAGCTCGGTTGGACACCTGGTGGAACAGGTGTACACGTCAAAGTTGTAGCAGGGGCGCTCGATGGCAAACTCTCAGGTTCCGAATTTCTTTCTCGCGCTTCCCGAAATGTGGTTGTTGCTGGCGGGTTGTCTGGTATTGGTGATTGACGCGTTTGGACGCGGCAAGGATCGAAACACGGCCTATCTGCTGTCGCAGCTGACCCTGGCGGTCGCCGCCGTGATCACCGTCGCCATGGCGACGGACATTCGGATTTTTGCGTTCAACGACTCCTACGTTTCGGACATGATGGGCACCGTGCTTAAGACTTTTATTTATCTGGTCACGGCGGTCGTGTTCATTTACTCGCGTGACTATTTGAGGGAGCGCGGGCTGTATCAAGGCGAATTCTTCGTTCTGGCACTGTTTGCGGTGCTCGGAATGATGATCATGGTTTCCGCACACAGTTTCCTCACGATCTACCTCGGTCTTGAATTGCTGTCGCTCTCTTTGTACGCGATGGTCGCGCTCAAGCGCGATGACTCGGATGCCACCGAAGCGGCAATGAAGTATTTCGTGCTCGGCGCGTTGGCGTCCGGGATGCTGTTGTATGGTATGTCGATCATTTACGGCGTCACCGGAACGCTCGATGTCGGACAGGTTGCGCAGCGATTGGCATCCGCATCGGAGGCCAACAACCTGGTCCTCGCGTTTGCCGTCGTGTTTGTCATCGTCGGGCTGGCATTCAAGCTGGGCGCCGTCCCTTTTCATATGTGGATCCCGGACGTGTACCACGGCGCACCAACGCCAGTAACGCTGTTCGTCGGTACTGCGCCCAAGATCGCCGCATTTGCAATGATCATGCGCCTGCTTGTGGAAGGACTCGGGGACTTGCATGCGCATTGGCGCGACATCCTGATTGTCTTGTCCGTGTTGTCGATGGGGATCGGCAATATCGTGGCCATCGCTCAAACGAACCTGAAGCGTATGCTGGCGTATTCCACGATCTCGCATGTCGGGTTCCTGTTGTTGGGTATTTTGTCCGGTACCGAGAATGGGTATGCGTCATCAATGTTCTATACGCTGGTCTACGCCGTCATGGGGGCCGGTGGCTTCGGTATGATCCTGATGCTGAGCCGTTCGGGCTTCGAAGCGGACAAGATTGAGGACTTTAAGGGCCTGAATGATCGCAGTCCGTGGTACGCGTTCATGATGCTGATCCTGATGTTTTCAATGGCCGGCGTGCCTCCAACCCTGGGCTTTTATGCCAAGCTGTCGGTCATTCAGTCGCTGGTTGACGTCGGATTGGTGTGGCTTGCAGTGCTCGCTGTCGTGTTTTCGATCATCGGCGCGTTCTACTACCTGCGCATGGTCAAGCTGATGTATTTCGACAAACCCGTAGAAACAGCGCCGTTGCGCGCGAACCTGGATCTGCGGGCGGTCATCAGCGTCAACGCGCTCAGCGTACTGGCGCTGGGTCTGTACCCAAGTGCATTGATGAATCTTTGCATTGTCGCGCTGACGCAGCCCTAATCTGAGTTTTTCCGCCTTGTCGTGTTGTTACCCGTGAGCCGGACGAGATCCGGCATCGGGTGTAATCCCGGAATTCTCCGTGCCCCTCGACGCCTTAGGTAGTAGCCCGGATTGGAGTCTCTTCCCGGCGGGCCTAACGTTGAGTCAGACGTAACTCTGGGAGCATGAATCATGACGACGAAATGGGTGTTGGTTGCGGACTCCAGTTGTGCGCAGTTGTACAAATTCGCCGGGAACGCCGATCTGGAACTTTTCATGGAGTTTGATCATCCGGAAAGCCGGTTGAAGGGGAGTCAGCTCGCGAGTGACCGGGCCGGACGCCAGCAAAGCAAGGGGACCGGACATGGGACCTTTTCGGATTCCACATCCCTGAAACAACAGGAAGCCGAGCGTTTTGCGAAAGAGCTCGCGGATACAATCGAAAAAGCGCGACTGAACAATACGATTCAGGAAATGATCATTGCCGCACCGCCGCATTTTTCCGGCCTGTTGAATCACGCGCTTTCCAAGCATGCCAAGGCACTGGTTAGCGCCAATGTCGAAAAGGACTATACCCGTTTGAGTGCGACAGAACTTCAGGCGCGGCTGGCGCCGCATATGCGTGTCACAGGAACTGCGTAGATTATTCGACGGGTGCGCGTATCAGTTGTTGTACGTCTGAATATCGTCGTGCCCACGGTTTGTACTTCAGTACGCCTTTGGGAAGCAGGCTCAGGTAGTTCTGTGCTGCGTCGAAAGTCGGGAAGACGCCGTAAATCACCGAATACCATTCTTCGCCGAGAACCTTGGATTTGTAATAGGCCGAAGGATCAGGCACTGACTGGGTCGCCATATAATTTGTGACGATCGCTTCGCTCTTGCTGCTGATCAGCTGTAGCGTGTAGCTGTCCGGTGGTTGCGACAGAATCCACTCCTCTCGAAGCACTTCTTTGACCGGCTGCTGTTTCGGTTGAGGCTTGGTGCTTGCGACTTGGTGTTCCGCCGCCGCATTGCCCCATTTCGATTTATCAATCAGCACGCCCTTGGCTTCGTCCACGCCTTGTGTTGCCGCAAGGCCGAGCCAGTACGCGGCTTCTTTTGGATCAGTTTCGATCCCTTTCCCGTCGAGCAGGGTTTTACCGAGGTTGTATTGTGCGTAGCCATAGCCGATGCTCGCCGACTCGCGGTACCAGTACAGCGCGCGTTTCATATTTTGTTTGACGCCCCAGCCGTTCTCATACATGACACCCAGATTGTTCTGGGCAATGTCATGGCCTTGTTTCGCGGCCTTGAGATACCACTCGTAGGCTTTTTTCAGATCCCGGTCGACGCCTTTGCCAGTCTGATACATCCAGCCGATGTTGGCCTCCGCCTTGGGATTCCCGTCGTAGGCGAGGGGAAGCCAAAGTTCCTTCGCCAGATCGTAATAGCCAAACAGAAACGCCATGCGGGCGCGGGTGAGGCGTTTTTCGGTCTCTTCGGCATTGCGCTCTTCTTGCTTCGATACGTCGCCAAAAAAACCGGTGCTTGGGTCATTGGGCGGCAACGGTTCCGGTGGAGTTGCCGGAGCCGGAGGGGGATTTGTTGTAAATATGGGGGGTGGCGCCGTCTCCGACGCAATTCCGGACTCGGGAAGGCTGAGCAGGGCGAGTAGCGACAGAAATGCCGCTGCACCTGACAAGAAGTACGGTCTATTCGCGCGACGGCGAAGTTGCTCAAAAGAATGGCAACGTCCCACTGATTGCATACACCCTCGTCGAATTAACGGCAGCAAGAACGCTATCGTCCGCCTCTAGCCAAAATATAGATTTCGTTTGCCCCTTTTTGAAATGCTATTTGGCTTGGTGGAACAACGATGTGATCATAAGTTCGTTGTTCCGTCGCTCGGCCTGAAACTTGATTGTGCCGCGGAACACTCTCGGTGCCTCGTCAGTCCGGGCGCGAATTCGAACTTCAACCGGTCCGCTACCGACGGCAACTCGCCCGGAACGATCCCAGCGAATGTCGCCCATGATGATCTGCCGTGAGGCCGTTCTCTGGAACAGCTCACGATAGTCCTCTCTCAGGGCATTGATGCCAATGCGATCTTCGGTTCGCACATCGTCTGAAAACAGCCGTGCAAACGCCTGCAGGTTGCCTTCTTCATAATACCGCGAGAATTTGAGAAGCATCTGTGCCAGTTCAAGTTGGCTGATGGGCTCGATGCCGGCTGGCGGTTCCGCTGTGGCCACGTTGGTCGGAATTTCAGCCGGTAGCTTGCCGGTTTGGATTTCCTCCTGCACAACGGGTGCGGGTGTCGTAACGAACTGTGGCGTTGGGGTTGGAAACAGAGTTGGAACCTGAGTTGTTTCCTCCGGAGCGGAGCTTGAAGAAGTTGGCTTGGCTGAGGGGCGGGCTTCGGTCGTTTTCGCCTCGACCACAGCTGGAGTTTTTTCTGCCGTCTTTCGGGTGCTCTTGTTCAAATCCGGCGATTCCGCCACGGTCGATTTAATTTCGCGTGGCTGGTTCTGGACTCGTTTCTGATTAGAGATGTTAGTCGCGGCGTCTTCCACGCGCGGTGACTCAGCACGGACGGATTTCGTTTCTTTCACATTTTGTGGTGCATCGGCGACAGCGGATTCCATGGCGGATGCCGTCGTTGGTGCCAATCTTTTCGAATCGGTGGAAACACCGGGCGTCTTGCCCGAATTGTCCGCGGTTTCAGTTTCAGACGATGCGGCGCCTGAAAGATCGGTGTCGCGAATGACATTTTCCGTGGGGTCGACAATGACCGGCCTGGTCTCTCTATCCTTGCGCGGTTCGAGTTTTGAGGTCGGCGACTCCGCGGTTTTCAGCTGTTTTTCCGAAGTTGTAGAGGAATCCTGAAAGTAGGGAAAAAACCAGTATCCAATAATGAGGAGAACAACCACAATTCCGACCGCGCCCGTCCATCGCGGGTTGATATCTGCAAAAATCGCCGCGTCGGATTTTGGTGCCGACGGCGCAGCCGCGCGGTCCGGTCTGAATTCCGTACGTTCATTTGAAAGTGGCAGAGTCGGAATTTCGTCGGGAGGTGGCGAGGGTCGTTCCGATCGTGACGTAGCGGGCGATGCAATCGGTTCCGGCGATCCTTCGATTTCAGAAATTTTTGCGAACAATGATGCCGCGAACGAATCGGTCATCGGGCGATCCTTGCTGCCCGAGGGAGAAGGTCCGGATGATCCGTTCATCGACGCAACGCGCGGCGCAGCCTGGGTCGATTCTTCTTCCTGTTCTGCCTGTTCCGCGTGCTCGATTGATTCGATCGCAGGCTGTCGCATTGGATCCGTGGCCGGTTCAGGCACAGGGGCTGTCGCTTCCCGCGGATCAGTGGACGCGGATGGCGCAATTTCGGGTTCTGATGGATGCTGCCGCTCAACAGGTGTGAACACCACATTGCGGCTACGGCTCGACACATCCATTTTCAGTTCTTCAATGACATTCGTTACGGTTTCGGCCGAAATGACATGAAGGCCTTCCATATATCCAAACAGGAACAGACGGTCGCAAAACATGTTGATTCGGCGCGGCAGACCACCGGTATACGAATAAATGACTTTGTACGCGGCTTCGTCGATGTATGGATCATTGGCCCAGCCACATTGCCGCAACCTGGACTCGATGTATCTTTGAGTTTCTACCAGATCCAGCGGATGCAAATGAAAATTGGCGATGACGCGTTGTTGCAACTGTTCGAGATCCGGGCTGTCAATCATCGTTCGAAATTGCTCCTGTCCGAGAAGGAAGACTTGGAGCAAAGCGTGATGATTGACCTGGAAATTGGAAAGCATGCGGAGCTCTTCAATCGAGCGGCTCGGCAGGTTTTGCGCTTCATCGACGACGAGCAAGCAGCGTTTTCGCTCTCGGGATCGGGCGATCAGGAAAGACTCAATATCCTTGATCAGAGCCGCTTTTGAAACGTTTTCGCTTCGGAGTTTGAATGACGTTGCCACAAGACGAAGCAAGTCATCCGCTTCGACCTGGGTGGATGACAAATGAGCCACCAGGATGCCCGCGGGATCAATCTGCGAGAGCAGTTTGTGCGCGAGGGTGGTCTTTCCGGTGCCGGGAGCCCCAGTAATTACGACAAAACCCTCTCCCTGATTCAATCCATACAACAGGTAGGCCAGTGCCCGTTTGTGACCGCTGCTCGGATAGAAAAACGTTGGGTCCGGGCTCAGACGAAACGGTTTGGCATTGAGTTTGTAAAAAGACTCATACACGTCGGGATGCCTCGTCTACGGCTCGAAACTCGTCTGGAAATTGCAGGGCGTATTTGATGTAACGGCGCGAAATTAAAGCATTATAGCACTCGTGTTCCGGATGCCGAGCCAGAATTGCCACAAATGAAAATGGAAATAAGTCACTCGGAAAGCGTAATTCAGGTCAATCGTCCTAGGGTGGCTGCTTTTGGTACCATACGGGCGCCGCGCGACAGGGTCGGCGATCGCATTAAAGCGATTTGATACTCGGGGACCGCCGAGGTTCCTGACAACGTACAGAACATGGGCGGCCGGTCGATAACGAGCTCGTAGGAACTCAGCTCATTGCAGTGCACAGAAGTTGGCGAAAATAGTTTTTAGGTGATGAACCTCTGATCGGAAATTGTTCGCCGGTATCGAGATTTTGCGCGCCATGTTTTTCTGACGCGGCTGGCAACGAACAGAAACGATTGAATTTTTCAGATTCGACCTTCGAATCCGGACGCCCCATTCAACGGGAAACGACAGTGTTGCACGGTAAAAACTAGCTCATGGCGACAATCCGGCTATTTCGACAGTATGTACCGGCGTCCTTTGTGCTGCTCGCAATTCTCGAGCTGATTGTATTTGGCGTAGCGGCGTTACTTGCAGTTGAAGTACGTTTTTACGGCACTGAACGTTCCATTATCCAGCAAAGCGTCGGCGCAGTTCTTCCGAAAGCGGTTTTGTTTGCGGATGTCATGCTTATTTGCGGAATATCCATGGGCTTATACAAACGCTCGTTCCGCGAGGGAGCATCCGGGATGCTCGTTCGAATAGGCATCAGTTTCATTTTGGCCATGCTCGTAATGAGCATGATTTTTTACATTTTGCCGTCGATGTTCCTTGGTCGTGGTGTGCTTGGGCTGGCTTTTCTTTTTTCGCTGGTCGGAATCGGACTGACTCGCGGGCTATTCTTGAGCGCTCTAAGCCAAGATGCGTTTAAGCGGCAGGTTCTGGTTCTCGGCACAGGCAAGCGGGCATCGTCGTTGGCCCAGCTACGCCGGCGTGTCGACCATCGCGGTTTCAAAATTGTCGGATTCGTTCATATTCGAGGCGAACACGACGTTGTCGACAAGGAAAGAATTGTCGAAAGTGATACGTCGCTGCTTGCGACGGCAATGCGACTGGAGGTCGACGAAATCGTAGTGGCTATGGACGATCGTCGACGTGGCTTTCCAGTTCACGAGCTTCTCGACTGTAAAATGAGTGGAATCGAAGTGGTCGACCTTTTGACTTTTTTCGAGCGAGAAACCGGTAAGATCCGGCTCGATTGCCTTCATCCCAGCTGGATGATTTTTTCTGACGGGTTCGGACAAAGCACGGTGCAGGACTACATAAAGAGGGTCTTCGACGTCACGGCCAGTACCCTCCTTTTGTTGATGACGTCTCCGATCATGTTTTTCACTGCGCTGTGGATCAAGCTGGAGGATGGTGGTCCGGTGTTTTTCAGACAGGTTCGCGTCGGGCAGGGCGGACGGGATTTCAGCGTGATTAAGTTTCGTAGCATGCGCGTCGATGCGGAAGTCGATGGTAAGGCGCAGTGGGCCCAGAAAAATGATTCTCGCGTGACGCGTATTGGAAATTTCATTCGTAAGGTCCGGATTGATGAATTACCGCAGGTGTTTAACGTGCTGAAGGGCGAAATGAGCTTTGTCGGGCCTCGGCCAGAACGCCCGCAGTTCGTCGAACAGTTGGCCAAGAATATTGAGTACTACACCGAGCGTCATCGAGTGAAACCCGGAATTACCGGCTGGGCTCAGATTCGCTATCCCTACGGAGCGTCGGAAAAAGATGCGCTCGAGAAATTACAGTACGACCTTTACTACGCCAAGAACCACAACCTGTTTCTTGACCTAACGATCATGCTGCACACTGCGGAAGTCATCATGTTTGGGCAAGGGGCCCGTTGAATCCGAACCAGCGTAGCAGTCAATAAATTGTTTTACGTGCTTACTCCCAATCTCAGCAGATTCCTGCCCCGAATTTTGCCTTTCTGTGCAAAACAAAGGGTTTGAGTTCGCCGACAAATCGCCGAAAAAATAACTGAACGAGGGGGCAACCGTTTCGCATCCCGATTTATTTCAAGCGGACTAATTCAACCACGGTGCCATGGGGCAATTAGTGAAACGTCTTGATGGTTTGTGAACTATATTCAGTTTCAAGTGCGCACGTAAGAAAGGTCGACATTTGGTGAAAATCCATTACCGATCCATAAAGAGAGCGCGGCAGTGACCAGTGTTGCACTTGTCGGGTACTTCCTGGCTGCACTGGCGTACTGCGTCTTGTTGTCGCTAATGATTGCCAACTGGCGTGGAGGACCCATGGCGCGGCTGTTCGCCGTGGCGGTAATACTGAGCGCGGTCTGGTGTGGCGTCGTCGCCTGGAAAATTCACGTAGCGTCAGGAATCGTACTGAATGCGGGTGAACTGATTTTCGGTGAAGTATTAAGGGATGTGGCCTGGTTTCTGGTTCTGGCGAGACTATTAATCCAGTTGCACCGGAGCAGCCACGCGCCAAAGTGGATTTCGGTTGTAACATTCTCAGTTTTGACGTTCGCTGTGTTGTTGTTGGTCGGACTCAGTATCCCCGGAGAATGGATGGCGTCGAATTCGGCAAATCTCGCCGAGCTGGTTCGCACGTCAATTCTATCGCTGCTCGTACTCATTGCGATCTTGTCGCTCGTTTTTATCGAACAGTTATTTCGTGCGTTGCCTTCAAATGAGCGATGGAAAATCAAATTTCTAAGCTTTGGCCTGGGAGGCCTATTTGCGTTCGATTTCTACATGTACTCGGAGGCCTTATTGTTTCAGGCCGTCGATCTGAATGTCTGGATTGCCCGCGGGTATGTCAATGTCCTGATGGTTCCACTGATCGGCGTCTCGTTCGCGCGCAATCCGGACTGGTCTACTGAAATATTCGTATCGCGCAAAGTCGCCTTCCAAACGGTAACGCTTTTGGGGGCGGGTGCCTACTTGATCGCGATGTCCATTGCGGGATATTACATTCGACTTATTGATGGCGACTGGGGACTGGTGGGGCAAATCGTTTTTCTGTTCAGTGCGATCGTACTGCTATTCGCGGTCATGTTCTCGGGCGAGGCACGGGCACGATTCAAGGTTTTCCTGACCAAACATTTTTCGAAATCCGAATACGATTACCGGGAAGAGTGGTTGCGGATTACCGATGTGCTTTCCGGGGCGCCGCTTGAACCAACACTGCGTGAACGATCTGTTCTTGCGTTGGCCGATATCGTTGAAAGCACCGGAGGTGCGTTGTTTCGTCGCGCGGGTGAAACGTATCGGCTAGCGTCGATCTCAAATCTTACCTTTTCGCCCGCGTTGGAAATTGAAACAAGTGATCCTGTCGTTCGGTTTCTGACTGAGCGGCGTTGGGTGATAAATCTACATGAGTTCAATCGTCATCCGCAAAATTACGGGGAACTGCAAATCCCGAAATGGGTGAGTCAGGAAGGACGCGCATGGCTGATCGTTCCGCTCTTGCAGCACGAAGAGCTTTATGGGTTTGCCGTCTTGGCAGAAGGACGAGCGCCGATCGTCACAAACTGGGAAGTTCGCGACATGCTTTTGATGGCTGGACGGCAAATCGCGGGACATCTCGCACTTCTGGATGCCAACGAGGCGCTCATTGAGGCTCGTCAGTTTGAAGCATTTAACCGATTGTCCGCCTACGTTGTCCATGATCTGAAAAATCTCATTGCGCAGCTCTCACTGATCGTCACCAACGCAGCCCGCCACCGCACCAATCCGGCGTTTCTTGACGATGCGTTTTCCACCGTGAGCCACGCCGTTGAGAAGATGAGCAAACTTCTCGGACAACTGCGGATGGGCCGTGTTGCGTCCGGCGATTCGCGTCGCGTCAATTTGCTTGAATTGATCCGGGACGCCGTTCAACATCGGTCCACCGGACGGCCCGAACCGAAATTTGAATTTGGTGAAAGTGAATATTTTGTGTTCGCGAACCCGGAGAGATTAACTGCAGTTATCGAGCATCTCGTTCAAAATGCGCAGGAAGCTACACCATCGGAAGGATCAGTCACTTTGTATCTTGCCCTCGAGGGCGAAGCGGCAGTAATCAGAGTGCGGGATACAGGATGTGGAATGGAGCCGGCCTTTATCAGGGATCAACTGTTTCGCCCTTTTCGCACGACAAAGGGAAATGCCGGAATGGGAATCGGTGTTTACGAAAGCCGGGAATTCCTTCGCGGCATAGGCGGCCGCCTGGAGGTCACGAGCGAAGTCGGCAAAGGCACCGAGTTCGCACTGTTCGTGCCGCTACACAAGACGAATTCTGTTACGAGCGATAATTCAACCACTACGGGAATTTCTGAGGATGGCCAAACAAGATCAAAAAACGCTTTTGGTTATTGAAGACGATCCGGGACTGCAGAATCAGCTGCGCTGGTCTTTCGAAAACTACGAAGTTGTAATTGCGGGAGATCGTGAACAGGCGATGGCTCATGTTCGCAGATTTGAGCCCAGCGTAGTTACTTTGGATCTCGGACTTCCGCCCGATCCGGCCAACGCGTCGGAGGGACTTGAAACGCTTCAGGAGATTTTGCAGCTCGCACCGCACACGAAGGTCATTGTAGTGACCGGGAACGACGAGCGGGAGAATGCGCTGAAGGCAATCTCCCTTGGGGCTTACGATTATTACCAAAAACCCATTGATCCGCAGATTCTTGGTTTGATCATTGAGAGAGCATTTCATGTTTATGCGCTGGAAGAAGAGCACCGCCAGCTACTGGGCAAGCGCGAAGAATCGCCATTAGGCGGCATTATAGGCCTCAGTCCTAAGATGGCTCGGGTTACAAGAACGATCGAAAAAATAGCACCGACCGATGCAACTGCTTTGATTCTTGGCGAAAGCGGTACCGGAAAGGAATTAGTTGCCAAAGCGCTTCATGCCCTGAGCCCGCGATCCGAGAAAAAATTCGTTGCAATCAATTGCGCCGCAATTCCTGAAACGTTACTTGAGAGCGAACTTTTTGGTTACGAGAAGGGTGCCTTCACCGGCGCAGTTAAGCAGACCAAGGGAAAAATAGAATTTGCAGAACAAGGTACGTTTTTTCTTGATGAAGTCGGTGATTTGCCATCCCCGCTTCAACCCAAAATTTTGCGATTCTTGCAGGAGCGTGTCATCGAGAGAATTGGAGGGCGCGAAGAAATACCGGTCGACGTCCGAGTTATTTGCGCAACTCATTGTGATCTTCCGCAGCTTATTAAGGAAGGTCGTTTTCGCGAAGATCTCTACTACCGAATTAGTGAGATAACTATTGTGGTGCCGCCGGTGCGCGAACGTGAAGGCGACGTCGTTGTACTTGCGCGAGCGCTTTTTGATCGGTACCGGCGGGAACTCAAACGAACTGGATTGCGGGGGTTAACTAACGATGCGTTGAGGACGATTGAAAGATATTCTTGGCCTGGCAATGTTCGGGAATTGGAAAATAAAATCAAGCGCGCGGTTATTATGGCCGAGGGAACTAAGATAACTCCCGACGATCTAGACATTGATGTGGGAACGGATTCCGGGGTGCCGTGGGTCAATCTAAGGCAAGTACGTGATGAGGCGGAAAGGCAAGCTGTCGAAAGAGCCATGGCTCTATGCAACGGAAATGTCTCCCAAGCAGCGGAGCTTTTAGGGATAAGTCGCCCGACACTCTACGACTTGATGAACAAGTTCTCTATTAAATAATGCGGCGTCACGTTTTCCCGTTCTGTCCATGGAATTTGGGCGCACGTAGTTTTTTTCAAAGGATAGCGCCAGTCGTCGTTGTTCTTTCGCTGGTCTCTTGTTCCGGAAAACTTAGTTCTGACGAGCATCTTGAAAGAGCAAGGTTATTTAGTAGAGATAACAAGGTTGTCTTAGCGGTACAGGAATACAAAGAGGTCTTGCAGCTGAATCCGCAAGAACGAGATGCAAGGTGGGAGCTGGGAAAGCTTTATTTGTCTCTGATGGACGGCGCGTCTGCCGAAAAAGAGCTTCGTTGGGCAGCCAAGTTGGGAATTGATGCGAACGAAATTCAGCCGGCGATTGGACGATCTCAATTACTGCAAAGGCAGTTTGCAGATGTGGCAGCACTTTGCGAGACGGGGAAAATTGTATCTCTGAAGGAAAATCCTTTTGCACTCGCGGTGTGTGCAGAGGCTTGGGCAGAGACTGGATCTTGGCTCCGCGCCAGAGACGCAATTCGGTCTGCGCTTGATATAAACCAGGATACCGACGTAATTCTAAGCGCAATAAGGGTTTCCGTTGCTTTAAACAATGTTCCTGCAGCGCAAGAGTGGGCGAGAAAGGCGCTTGAAAAAACTTCCGATAGTCCAGATGCATGGCTGCTTTTTGCAGATTTGTCATTCGCTGGGCGACGATACGCTGAAGCTGAATCCGCATACCAAAAAGTAATTGCGATCGAACAAAATGTCATCGCGACCAATAGATCCGCTCGAGCGCATGTCGGAATTGCGCTTTCATTATTGAGTATTGGGAAACTCAATGAAGCCATTCCACTGATTGATTCTCTCGTTAAGACGAATTCGAGAAATTCCTTCTTCAACTATCTACGAGGATTAGCCGCAGTCAAAATGTCAGAATACGAGCTTGCGCTTGATTTTCTGCAAAGGGCAGAAAAAAACTCTGGCGGTGACACTCCGGTGATTGCGTTGCTAGGTGCGGTCAACTATGCACTTGGGAACTGTGAGCAAGCAGAGTACTACTTGAGCAAGTATCTGGATGCGGTGCCAGAAGATGTTTACGCAAGAACTGTATTGAACTCTGTCAGATCGCGATTGAACGGAGTTAAGGGTAAACCCGGCAGCGGTCCGGGCCTTCCAGCGATTCAGGCAGATCAAAATGCTCTACGCGATTTGGCAAGCGCCCTTGCCCGAGCTGGTGACTATCGAATTGGCAGTAGTAGTTATCGTCGCGCATTGATGATGGGTATGGGGGAATCGTCGGCTTTAATCTTTCCGGACGAAATGAATTCCAATCATTACGACGGAGTGCCGTGGATTATGCCGTTCGTTGTAGGCACACAAGAACTTACATCGAATGCTGTTTTAGCGCAGCTTAAATCCTCAAATCAAGCATCAGCGCTTACGTCCGCTCAGTTGATAAAAAGCCAGCAACCAAAACGCGCATACGCTCACAATTTGGTTGGAGGCGTGCGGTTGGTATTGCAGGATTTCAAAAACGCGCGCAGCGAATTCGAAAGCGCGCTTGCGCTTGATTCAACTTTTATTCCAGCGCTGATCAACCTCGGTATTCTCGAATATGCAATGAATGATGTGCGTCGCGCTCGAGAATATTTGTCACGCGCGCTCGAAAAAGATCCGAACGATTTGGACGCGATGGTCCGGATCGCGTGGCTTGAAGAGCGTGATGGCAGGCAGGCCAGTGCAATTGATTGGTTGGAGAAAGCGCGGCAACGAAATAGTAAAGCAATCCAACCTCGACTTTTGCTCGGCCGATTTCGATTGAAAATGGGTCAGGCCGAGGAGGCTGAGTTTCTGGGTCAAGAGGCAGTTGATATTTCGCCACTCGAACCGCAAGCGCTGATGCTTCTTGGAGATGCGCAGCTCGCGCGCCAAGCGTTTGATCGCGCTACGGTTACTTATTCCTCGCTGTGCCGAGTGGCGCCACGCGAAGTTGGCTCGCATTTGCGCTTGGCGAATGTTCAGTTGCGTGACGGTAACATTGAATCTGCACGGACGACCCTGCAACGCGCTTTGGAATTAAACGCACCTGATTTTTCCATAACTGAATCACTCGTTCGGTTGGAGCTGCAAGTCGGTAACGCCAGTGTTGCGCTTCACTACTTGGAAAAGTACCTGCGTCATTTTCCGAAATCTGAGGTGGCTATGGAACTTGCGGGAGATGTAGAGATGCTTCTCCGAAACTATGTGGCAGCTGACGAAAGATACGAGCGGGCTTCAATAAACAATCAGAGCCGGGCGCTTCTAGAAAAGCGTGTCGTGGCTCGAAGTAAAACGTCGCGAGCTGTAAGCGCCTTATCATTACTTGACACATGGTTGAGTGAACACCGAGCGGATGAGTCGATGTTGCAGCTCCGAGGTAACGTCCTTCGGAGTATTGGGCGATTCAAAGAGGCGTCGGAAGCGTACGAGCAGGCTTTGGAAACTAATGAAGAGAACGTTGACTTACTGAGAAGTCTTGCACTGACATACTTGGTACTAAACGACGCGCGAGCTCTGAAGGCGGCAAGACGGGCTTATATGCAGCTACCTGGACATCCAATTGTTGCAGATACGCTGGGTTGGGTTCTCTTGATGACTGGCGATTCAAAGCGGGCGCTTTCAGTTCTTGCAAGAGCTGCTGAATGGGCGCCGCAGGATCGTACTATTCAAACGCACTACGCAATTGCTCTGGAGCGAAGCGGCAATTTAGGCGGCTCTAAACAAATCTTGCGCTCTATTTTATCGGGAAAGGATAAGTTTGAAGACAGGGAGCTAGCTGAGAAACTACTACAGAGGTTGTTATGAAGCTGGGTAAATTGGTTGTGCACCTTGAAATTGGGAATTTTGCACAGTGTCTAAACTAAATATTCCCCCCGAAATACCGAAAAACTGGGGGGATGAGAGCGGGTCTACATGTTAAACTTTGAAAAAAGTTAGGACCGTAACGAATACAGGCGCCTGTTGCCACAGTGGAGCTACGGCGAGTCAAGAGAATTTAGCAACTGCGGATGGCTATTGTAATACATGATGAAAAACTTTTTTGGTTTTGTCGGTTTATTAATCGCTGCAATTTTGATAGGCGGCTGTGGTTCGACCGCGAATAGAGAAGCCATTCCTCCAGGGCCTCCAGCGAGTGCCGACTACATTATTGGGCCTGGCGATAATCTTCAGGTATTCGTTTGGCGAAATCCTGACCTTTCGTCATCGGTTCCGGTTCGTCCGGATGGAAAGATTTCGACGCCGCTTGTCGAAGATTTGGTTGTAACTGGGAAAACACCGAATCAGGTCGCGAGGGAAGTTGAAAAGCGTCTTGCTTCCTTTTTGAAGGATCCGCTGGTTACGGTCATTGTTACAGGTTTTCAAGGACCATTTAATCAACAAATTAGAATTGTTGGAGCCGCGACGCGTCCCCAGACCATCAGATATTTTTCAAATATGACTTTGTTGGATGTGATGATCGCAGTTGGAGGTCTTACAGACTTGGCATCGGGCAATCGAGCCACGATTGTTCGTCAGATTGGTTCCGAACAAAAACAATTTCCGGTTCGGCTCAATGATCTGATTCGTGACGGAGACATATCAGCGAACGTGAACATGTCTCCCGGTGATATCTTGATCATTCCCGAGTCCTGGTTCTAGCTCGAGGTCGCCGCAGATGCATGAGCTCATGGAAATGATCGGAAGTTATTTGCGGGGTGCGTGGCGCTTTCGCTGGTTCGCGCAGTTAATTGCTTGGCCGCTTTGCCTTGCAGGCTGGGTCTTAATTTATGAAATGCCTAACCAGTATGAGGCTACCGCTCGTGTTTACGTAGATACACAGTCGATGTTAAAGCCACTGCTTCAGGGACTGGCAGTACAAACTGACGTTACTGAGCAGGTCAATGCGCTCATGAGAACGCTTTTGAGTCGCCCAAATCTCGAAAAAGTTGCCCGAATGACGGATCTCGACTTGGAAGCTAAGACTCCCGAAGAAATGGAATTGATGCTCAACCGATTGAGCAAGAAAGTTGTTCTAGCAAACACGGGTCGTGAAAACATTTTTGGGATCTCCTACAAAAGTGAAAATCCTGAAAAAGCGAAAGACGTTGTTCAGTCACTGATGACGCTTTTTGTGGAGGGTAGTTTGGGAGAAACTCGAACCGATACAAGCGCCGCCCAGCGGTTTCTGGATGAACAGATTAAAGAATATGAAACCAAGTTGTTTGCAGCTGAAGAGCGTTTGAAAGATTTCAAACTTCGAAACGTTAGCGTTATGCCATCGGAAGGCCGTGGTTACTACGACCGCCTTCAATCGGAAATGGCATCTTTGGAAAAAGCACAGCTCGAACTTCGAGAGGCAGAAAACCGACGGGATGAGCTACAGCGACAACTCGCGGGCGAGGAGCCAAACTTTGGGATGCTCATTGAAAGGCAGCCAAAAAACTTACTTTCTCAAACTGAAGTACGGATTCAGGCGTTGGAAAGTAAGCTTGACGAGGACTTATTGAAGTACACCGAAAGTCACCCAGACATTGTCACACTACGAAAACAAATCGCAGATTTGCGCGAGCAAGAAAATAAACGTATAGAGGCTGAAAGGAGGCGTATTGGCAACCGGCCGCCAGCAATGGAAGCGAATCCAATTTATCAACAGTTGAAAATTGCGCTGGGGGATTCGGAGGCAAGTGTTGCTTCATTGAAAGTGCGTGTTCGGGAGTATTCAGAGCGAATTCAAAAATTGAATAGAATGGTGGACACCGTTCCACAAGTGGAAGCCGAGCTTGCCCGACTTAATCGCGATTACGCAATAAATAAACAAAATTATGAGACCCTGATCTCCCGGCGAGAGTCAGCAAAAATTTCAGAGCAGGCAGGTCAAAGTTCCGACAGTCTGACGTTTAAGATTGTTGACCCGCCGCGAGTTCCGTTAAATCCAGTGTCCCCTAATCGACCCTTGTTGTCATCGGTCGTACTGGTTGGCGGAATGGCAATGGGGCTCGCATTTGCGCTGTTTTTATCTCAAGTAAAACCAACATTCGACAATCATAGCGCCATTTTTTCTGCGACAAACATTCCCGTTCTCGGCTATGTAACCATGGTATGGACAGACCGCGAAAAGACGCGCGATAGGATCGAAAAACTTTCGTTTGGAGCGCTCGTAGTTGCGCTCATTATAGCGTACGGCGTATCCGTTGCTATGCAACTGCTGCCGGTTTCAGCTGGCTAGGCGCGATGAGTGGCGAATCATGAGTTCTATTGAGAAATTTGTCGACCGATTGATGGGGAATGGGCCTGGACGGACTGAACAAGGGGGGGCGGTTCCCGAGTCCTCCGGTACGACTATTTCGACAACTCGACAATCCGGAGTTACTGCGGAGCAGTCGTTTACAAACGTAACGCGACAAGCTCAGGCTGATGACACGGCGGCAATTGATTTGGAAAGAATGCAAGCCGCCGGAATGTTAACTCCGGGCAATACAAGGAGTCTGATTGCTGAGGAATATAGAGCAATTAAGCGTCCCTTGTTGAAGAATGCATTTGGTTCACGCGCCGCTCCCGTTGAGCATCCAAACCTCATTATGGTAACCAGCTCATTGCCTGGTGAGGGGAAGTCTTTTACGGCTGTAAACTTGGCGATGAGTATTGCCATGGAAATGGATCACACTGTTCTTCTTGTAGAAGCTGATGTTGCGAAGCCGGCGACCGCGCGATACCTCGGACTAATGAATAGCGAACCACGTGGGTTAGTAGATTACTTGGCCGACGACAAGTTGAGTCTTGAGGAACTCCTAATTCGAACAAACGTACCAAAGTTAACGCTCCTGCGCGCAGGCCGTTCTCATCCTCATGCTACCGAACTACTTGCAAGTCAAAGCATGCGGCGACTGACACAAGAACTATCTCAGCGATATTCGGATCGTGTGGTAATTCTGGACTCCCCGCCGTTGCTTCTTTCCAGCGAAGCAGTTGTCTTATCCGGTTTGGTTGGACAGGTTGTAATGGTCGTGGAGTCGGGAATGACGCCGCAACGTGCAGTTAAAGATGCGCTTAGTCTACTTGGCCCAGACAAAATAATTGGGATTGTGTTGAACAAGAGCCGAGGCGGCTCAAGTCAGGGTTATGGTTATGGCTACTATGGCCCAAGTGGTTACGGTCGCGACTAGGCTCTTCATCTGGGGTCGAAATTGTCGGGGTCGAGTTACTTTCCCGCACAGAAATAATCAGGATTTATGATCGTGATGCCGTCCCGCCGGAATATATTGGGGCTTTTATTGCCCGTTGGTTCCATTTTTGGGATCGTCCATGCAGCTTGCACCAGCGCCGCGGCAGTAACTTTTCAATCGTCATTGCAGACTGGACTTTCTTACACCGACAACGTGGCTCTCGCAGGATCTGGCCAGGAAGAAAAAGAGACGATAATTTCGGTTGCGCCAGGAATCGGTGTGACGGGGCGCGGTAGCCGGGCGCAGGTCAATTTGAATTACGCCGTTGAAGCCCTTTACTACACCGAAGTTCCGAGCCGAAGCTACGCTCGCCAGGATTTGTCGAGTCGAGCGGAGGTGACTTTGGTCGAGAACCACGCGTATGTAGAGGGCACTGGCAGTATCCGTCGGCAAGAAATTGACCGAACTGCAAGCGTTGGAGCCGGGAGTTTAACTACGAGCGACGCAGTCGGCGAAGTTTCAACATGGACCCTATTACCGTATTTTGTTCAGCAATTTGGGGGCGTTGCGGTCGCGCGGGCGAGTCTCGGACTGGACTACGTCGATTATCAACGTGATGCAAATGATTCTTTCGGACGGGAGTATCTCTTTAGCATTCGAAACGGACCATCGGCGTCAAAGTTCACCTGGGGAACAGAGGCGCGAACAAAGCGAGTGTTTATTGGTGGAGGAGGAATCGACTATTCCATCATTCAATACGACGTTTCACTTGGTTACCAATTTAGTCAAGAATGGGCGCTGGAAGGAAGTGCTGGTTACCTGAAGTACAACTATGCTGCCGATGTCTTAAATACAAATCAAACTCGAGGTAATCAGTGGCGCGCCGGAGTTAGATGGGCGCCATCTCCGCGAACGGAGGTTGCATTTGGAGTTGGCGAGCAATTATTCGGTTCGCTTTGGAATTGCCGACTCAGCAATCGAACCAGAAGCATATACTCCGAATTATCCTACGATGAGCAGGTCACAACCAACCGGGATATTCAGATCACTGATTCCCAATCTGTTCAAGATCCTGCTTCAACTCAACAAACTGCGAGCGGGGACATTGTCCGTTCGGAATCCGATCAAGTCTTTGTCAGTGAACGCAGTCGTTTTCTGGTCAGATACGCTTCCGCGAAAGTCGAATCCGGCGTGGAGTTCGCGAACGAACATCGGCGGTTCGAGTTGCGCGCCAGTGATGAAACAATCTACGGAGGTTTGGCAAGTATTCGTTGGGCGTTTTCTGCGCGAGCTGCCGGGCGGGTCTCTTATGAACAGCGCGTTGTTCGTGACGCGAACGGCATGAACGATAAAGTCGGATCTACGACGTACGCAGTAGATAAGAAGATTTCGGCTAAGACCGATTTGTCAGCTGAAATAAAGCGTGTTGCTCGGAACAGCGATAGCGCAACGGCAACCGACTATATCGAGCACGAAGCTACAGTGCGCGTTCGATCAACGTTTTGAGAGAGGCGCTGTCGTGACCGAAACCAGAAATGCAATGACTGTCGATGTTGAGGATTATTTTCAAGTATCGGCGTTTGAACGCGTAATATCGCGAAACCACTGGGACAAAGTGCCGCACCGTGTCGGGCGGAATACGGAGAAAGTTCTTGATCTATTTGCAGAACATAATATTAGTGCGACTTTTTTTACATTGGGATGGGTAGCCGAACGGTTTCCGGAAGTAATCCGGAGAATAGTTGCTGAAGGACATGAATTGGCGAGTCATGGATACCAGCACGTAAGGGCGACTCAACAAACCGCCGTCGAATTTCGTGAAGACGTTGTCCGCACAAAAAAACTACTTGAAGACATTGGTGGAGTCAGTGTTCGAGGTTATCGGGCGGCAAGTTACTCAATAAGCGCTAACAACCTATGGGCGCTTGACGAGCTGCAACGCGCTGGCTACGAGTATAGTTCTAGCATATTTCCTGGCAAACATGACTTGTACGGTATTCCCGGATCACCGCGATTCCGTTATCGTCCGCGCGGCGAAAACGGAATCTTGGAAATTCCTGTAACAACGGTGGCGCTATTCGGTAGTAATTTCCCGTGCGCTGGCGGCGGTTTTTTTCGGCTCTACCCCTACGTACTCTCTCGATGGGCGCTTAAAAGGGTAAATCTGCACGACCATGAACCGGGGATGTTTTATTTTCATCCTTGGGAACTTGATCCGGATCAACCGCGCCAAGCAGGAATTTCGCTGAAGACTCGTTTTCGACATTACTTGAATTTGTCGCGAATGGAGAATCGTTTAGTACGACTCATCAAAGACTTTGATTGGGGTCGTATGGATGAAGTATTCGTAGACAATAATCAAGTTAGTGCTGTTTCCCCTTTAGAACACTACAGATAAGAAATTGGCAAAAAATGTCTGATATTAAAATTCGAGAAATGACGCTTTCAGATATCGAGCGCTGGGATGCATTTGTGCTCAGTCAACCTGACGGAACTTTTTTTCATCGATCGGGATGGAAACGAGTCATAGAAAAAGCGTTTGGACATAGGATGCACATGTTGCTTGCCGATCGTGAAGGAGTGATCGAGGGTGTCTATCCTCTAGGGCATGTGAATTCATTGCTATTTGGAAATGCATTAATTTCAGTTCCTTTTTGTGTCTATGGTGGGATCGTGGCGTCAACGGACGAAGCGCGGGCAGTGCTCGATCAGGCTGGCCAGTCTTTGGCAAAGTCTTTAGGTGTCGACTACCTCGAGGTGCGAAGCCGTGTTCCTCAACATCAAGATTGGTTGCGAAAAGACTTGTACGTTACGTTTCGAAAGCAAATTGATCCCGATGTTGACAAGAATTTAAGCAGCATCCCGCGCAAACAGCGCGCAATGGTAAGAAAGGGAATTGAGGCCGGACTAGTAGGTGAGATGGACGATAATATTGAGCGTTTTTTTATTGCGTATTCAGCGAGTGTACATGCGCTTGGGACGCCGGTATTTCCTAAACGATATTTTTCGATTTTGCGTGACGTATTTTCAGATTGCAGCGATATATTGACCGTAACGAAGGATAATCGGCTGATTGGAAGCGTCTTGAATTTCTATCACCGTGACGAGGTGTTGCCCTACTACGGCGGCGGGACGTCTGAAGCAAGAGAGGTTAAGGGAAATGATTTTATGTATTGGGATCTCATGCGAAGGTCGTGTGAACGGGGATTAAAAGTCTTTGACTATGGACGAAGTAAACAAGGCACTGGATCGTATAGTTTTAAAAAAAATTGGGGTTTCGAGCCGGAGCCGTTGTGTTACGAATATTTTCTAGTTAAAGCAACCGAGCTACCGAACATTAGTCCGACGAATCCAAAATATCAGATGTTTATAAAATTGTGGAAGGCAATGCCGGTTCGCCTAGCAAACCTACTTGGGCCGATTCTGGCTAAAGATCTCGCGTAATGCCTGCTCAATTGTTCCGCTCAAACAACCGTTTAAGCTACTTTTTTGCTGCCAAGCGCCATACACGTAGCTTTGCCCCGTTGCGGCTGGCATATGACTCACACGTCAATAAGAAAGTGGAGGTAACGAAAACCTGTTGCCTTGGAAAACCAAGAAGGTTGGCAAGGTTGTCGGACTAATGTTCAGCGGCTCGTCGGGAATTCGCGACGTAGTTGAACGTGGTTGTTTTGATGATTGCCGAGCTCCGAGAAAAGCGTTTTATGCGATCGCCAGGTTGCCTGTGGTGTATACGAGATGAAAAGTTCTTCAGGCTTGGCGGTCGAAAAAGAATGGAGACTCAGGTTACTCGTCTTACTGTTTTTGTTTGCCACAATTTGTGGATCCCTCTGGCCGACTGCTGTTTCAATATTATCGATATGGTTGCACTCCAGCACCTTCACACATGGATTTTTGATTGTCCCAATCGTACTTTATTTGGTCTGGAAACGGCGTTCTCAAGTTTTCTCCCTTGTTCCCACTAGTCAATGGTGGGCGTTGTTTCCGTTGGCGGGGGTGCTCCTAATTTGGTTGGGCTCACGGGTTCTGGACGTAAATGTTGGCCAACATTTTGCAATGGTTTCTCTGTTTCCATGTGCCGTTTGGCTTACCCTTGGAAATAGGGTCACATGGCAACTCGTTTTTCCTTTGAGTTATCTCTTCTTCGCGGTACCGTTTGGGGCATTTCTCGTTCCTCACCTCCAAGATATTACTGCGGCATTTACGGTCTGGATGTTAAATGTCACGGGCATACCGGTCCTATGGGAAGGCCGGTTTTTTACCATACCGTCAGGACAATTCGAAGTCGCCGCAGCCTGCAGTGGAATTCGATACCTAATCGCTTCGATAGCGCTCGGTACGCTGTTTGCGCACCTGACGTACCATTCCATTTATAGGCGCGCGGCATTCATCGTCTTGTCAATTGTGGTTCCGATTCTCGCAAACGGACTTCGTGCCTACCTAATTGTGATGATCGCGCATCTAAGTAACTACAGACTTGCCACGGGCATCGATCATTTAATATACGGGTGGATTTTTTTTGGGCTGATTGTCACGGCGCTCTTTTGGGTCGGATTAAAATTTCGGGACACTGAAAAATCTGCAACCGTCCCACAAGAAGTGGGACCAAAGACTCCGGGAACTTGGCGATCATTGGCGCTTTCTGGGGCTATTGGCGCTTCGTTAATTATCGCCACTCCATGCGTTGAGTCCGCCCTTGTTTCCGGTAACAATTTTATTGTAGAACTCGACTTGCCTGTTTCTTCGCCGCCGTGGTCTGGCCCTTACTCTTCGGTTGATGAATGGATGCCGGAGTTTTTGGGTGCCTCTTCAACCACACGTCGTGAATATCGGAACGGAATAATTTCAATTCAGGTGTATGCCGCATATTACGCACGGCAGGCTCAAGGTGCCGAACTGGTAAATTCAGAGAATCGACTCTTTGACCCCCTGCACAATCGTCGTCTGGACGAGCGAGTTGTTGAAATACAAACGCCGGATGGCAGCCTGTTTCCGGTCTCTGAAACAGTGTTGGAGGCGAGAAACGTAAATCGTGTCATTTGGCATTGGTTTAATGTGAATTCGACTACGACAGCAAATCCAATTCGCGCAAAGATCCTGGAAGCGTTATCACTGGTGACCAGATCTGGTCGTGGTTCCGCGATCGTAGCGATCGCCGCTCAGTATAAAAATAGTCCGGATGAGGCACGGGCTTTGCTTTCCGAGTTCTTAGGTTCGATGGGTGAAAAACTGGACACTTCGATTCAAGGGGCCATGTGAGCGAACCATTGATTGTACATATTATTCACAGGCTTCAGGTCGGAGGTCTCGAGAACGGCTTGGTGAATCTGATCAACCACATGCCCACAGAGCGCTATCGTCATGCGATTGTCTGCATGACGGAATCCACGGAATTTCGAACCCGAATACGCAGAAGCGATGTCGAGGTATTTGAACTCCACAAAAAGCCAGGGCACGACCTGGGTTTGTACTGGAGACTTTGGAAATTACTCCGTCAGCTTCGGCCCGCCATTGTGCATACCCGGAATATCGGGACGTTGGAGTGTCAGGCTATCGCAATGTTCGCGGGAGTAAAGGCGCGCGTTCACGGCGAACACGGACGCGACATGAGCGATCTACATGGGCGGAATGTTCGCTATATCCGTTTTCGGAGAATTATGAAGAGTTTTCTGTCGCACACGATCGCAGTTTCACAGGACTTGTTCGCCTGGCTTATTGATACGATTGGTGCTCGGCGCGATAGCGTCACTCAGATTTACAACGGTGTGGACATGGAAAAATTCCAGCCCCGCGCTGCGCAGGCGCGCGATGTGTTGCCCGCCGGTTTCGCGGGCCCGGATGCCGTTGTGGTCGGCACAGTGGGTCGTTTGTCCGGTGAGAAGGATCAAGCGACTCTGGTCCGGGCTTTTGTTGACGCAACGATTCAAGCTTCCGGAGTCCCATTGCGGCTGGTACTCATTGGTGATGGGCCGCTTCGGGGCGACTTGGAAAATCTGATTCGCGACAGCGGGGTTATAGACCAAGTGTGGATGGCAGGAAATCGCAAGGACGTTCCAGATTTGCTCCGGGCGCTCGATATCTTTGTGTTGCCATCGTTGGGCGAGGGAATCTCGAATACGATTCTAGAGGCCATGGCCTGTGGGGTGCCGGTTGTCGCGACGCGAGTCGGTGGCAACCCGGAATTGGTTCACGATGGCAGGACGGGCTATCTGGTCGCACCAGCAAATCCAACGCAAATGGCGCGCGCGATAACTCATTACGCGACGCATCAAAATGATGCGCGAGCACATGGCGCGGCCGGTCGCGAGCGCGTGGTGCGCGACTTCAGTATGGATAACATGGTTGCACGTTACATGGCCGTGTATGATGCCGCGCGCAACATCCCTCAAACTGCAGGCACTGGGGTTTCTTGATCTATGTGTGGAATCGTTGGAATGTTCGATTTGCGGGGCGGTCGCGAAATTGACGCGGATGTTCTGCACCGAATGAACGAGACCCAACATCACCGCGGGCCCGATGAAGGCGAAATTTATCGTGAGCCCGGCGTGGGATTTGGCCATCGTCGACTGTCGATTATCGACGTCGCGACCGGGCAGCAACCGCTCTTCAATGAAGATCGTTCCGTAGTCGTAGTGTTCAATGGCGAAATTTATAACTTCCAGGAACTCGTTCCGGAGTTACAGGCGGCAGGGCACGTTTTCAGAACTCACTCCGATACCGAGGTGATTGTTCACGGTTGGGAACAATGGGGCGAAGATTGCGTCAAGCGGTTGCGCGGCATGTTCGCGTTTGCCGTTTGGGATCGTAAAAAGAAGACCATGTTTATAGCCCGCGACCGGTTGGGCATCAAACCGTTCTACTACAGCGAACTTCCCAACGGTCTGTTTGTGTTTGGTTCCGAGTTGAAGTCGATTTATGTACATAAAGAACTGAATCGAGACATCGATCCGCAGGCCGTTGAAGATTATTTCGCGTTTGGATACGTGCCGGAACCGCGAACGATTCTTCGTCATGCAAAGAAGTTGCTACCGGGGCATACGTTAACCTTGCGAGTGGGGCAACCCGTCCCGGCCAGCCGCCAATATTGGGACGTATCCTTTACGCCCACGATGACGGGTACTGAGCAGGAAATCTCGGTGGCTGTTGCCGAGCATCTGCGTGAAGCCGTGCAGTCGCACCTGATTTCGGAAGTTCCGCTTGGCGCGTTTTTGTCGGGCGGGGTGGATTCCTCAGCCGTTGTTGCCATGATGGCGCAAATTGATCCCGGGAAACCGGTGAATACCTGCTCCATCGGATTCGGCGATCCGAAGTACAACGAGACCGAATTCGCCCAGATGGTCGCGACACGATACAAGACGGATCATCATGTGGAACAGGTCAATCCGGATGATTTTGAGCTGATTGACAAACTGGCATTTCTTTACGACGAACCTTATGCCGACAGCTCCGCGATCCCGACCTATCGTGTCTGCGAACTTGCGCGCAAGCGCGTCACTGTTGCGCTCTCGGGGGATGGNNGGCGGAGATGAAAATTTCGCCGGGTATCGCCGCCATCGTTGGCATATGAACGAGGAGTCGATTCGCAGCCGCATGCCGCTTGCGATCCGGAAGCCGCTATTTGGAATGCTGGGTGCGCTCTATCCAAAAATGGATTGGGCTCCGAAATTTCTGCGCGCGAAGTCGACATTTCAATCGCTGTCGCGCGACAGCCTTGAAGCCTATATGCATACGATGTCGATCATGCATGATGGCCAGCGCTCGCGACTTTATTCCAGCGAGCTCAAGAGAAATCTTCAGGGTTACCAGGCCGTCGATGTTTTCCGGAGCTACGCCCGAAATGCTCCGACAGATGACCCGCTTTCTCTTATTCAATATCTGGATCTCAAGACGTATCTCCCCGGCGATATCCTTACGAAGGTGGACCGCGCGAGTATGGCGCACGCCCTTGAGGTACGCGTTCCGATTCTTGATCACAAGTTCGTTGACTGGGTTTGCGGCCTTCAACCCGATCTCAAACTGCGCGGCCAGGAAGGAAAATATATTTTCAAGAAGGCCATGGAACCCCATTTGCCAAATGATGTGTTGTATCGCCCGAAGATGGGATTCGCAGTACCTTTGGCCGGCTGGTTCCGTGGGCCGCTGAAACAACGTGTCCGAGACTCCTTGTTGGGATCAACACTGCGACAGACCGGGTTTTTCAATATGCTATACGTCGAAAGGCTCGTGAATGAACATCAGTCAGGATTTGGTGAGCACAGTGCGGCGTTGTGGTCGTTGCTGATGTTTGAGTCTTTCTTGCGGACAGTAATGCGGGCGTAAGAAATGTCTGTCGATCACTTCGCCGAAATTGAGTCTAGTAGGCCGGCAGCACTGTTACGGCCGATGAACCTACTTACCTTCTCGACGTTGTTTCCTAACGCCGCCATGCCACGTCACGGAATATTTGTGGAAAACCGATTGCGCCACCTCGTTGATAGCGGTGAGGTGGTAAGTCGAGTGATTGCACCCATTCCTTGGTTTCCATTTACGAGTGAGCGGTTTGGAGAATACGCGAAATTTGCGAAGGCACCGCATTACGAGAAACGCCATGATTTGGAAGTAGAACATCCTCGCTATGTGTTGATTCCGAAGGTCGGCATGACTATAACACCGTGGATGCTCGCCGCCGCGGTTAGGCCGGTTGTGCGAAAACTCATTCGTAAGGGGTTTATGTTTGATGCAATTGACGCCCATTATTTTTTTCCTGACGGGGTGGCAGCAATCATGATTGGACGCGAATTTCGGAAGCCGGTTGTTATCACTGCCCGCGGGACCGATTTGAATCTAATCCCCCAGTTCTCAATCCCGAGAAAAATGATTCAGTGGGCCGCTCGAAATGCGGCCGGCATGATCACAGTGTGTCAGGCGCTGAAGGACTCATTAATCGAACTTGGAGTGGAAGCTGAGCGCGTTACGGTGCTGCGGAATGGTGTTGATCTGAATACGTTCAAACCTCCTACTAACCGAAACGAATTGCGAACCAAGCTTGGAATTAAAGTGAAAACGTTACTCTCGGTGGGACATCTCATTAAACGGAAAGGACATGACTTGGTTATAAAGGCGATGCCGAACTTGTGTGACATGGAACTACTGATAGCAGGTGATGGGCCTGAAGAGCAGTCGCTACGTGAGTTAGCTAGCTCGTTGGGAGTGGCGTCACGCGTCAAATTTCTGGGTGCTGTTCGGCATGAAAAATTGCGAGATTACTACGGGGCGGTAGACATATTAGTACTGGCGTCGAGCCGCGAAGGATGGGCTAACGTCCTTCTTGAAGCGATGGCCTGCGGTACCCCAGTCGTTGCGACAAACGTTTGGGGAACTCCCGAAGTGGTGGCGACGGACGCTGCCGGAGTATTGATGCAAGAACGTTCGCCAAAAGGAGTGGAAGACGGAGTACGTTTGCTCCTTGAGCGCCCATTGGATCGAATCTCAACGCGTCGATATGCCGAACGATTTAGCTGGAATGATACGACGCGAGGTCAAATTGAGCTATTTCGCCGAATCATCGCTCGGCCCAATTTGTAAGGAATCGTGCACCCCGATGAACGGGCGAATATCGTTCAACTATGCAAGGTTGGGACTAAGCGGCGAATGATGTTGGAATTCGAGCCATTTACGAATCTCTGTGGCAGCAGATCGGCTGCCGGCGATTTCGTATTATTTTTTTGCTGGCCGTCCAGGATTGACTCCATGAGGGAACTGCATTGAGGGACATTCTGGTTAGTTTGATAATTTTTGGTGGCGTTCCTTTCGTATTATCGCGCCCGTATATCGGTGTGCTCCTGTGGTCATGGCTTGGATACATGAATCCGCATCGATTGACCTACGGATTTGCATTCAATTTTCCGTTTTCGCAAGTTGTTGCCGCCGCAACGCTGATCGCAATCGTATTCAGCTCAGAAAAGAAGAAAATCCCCTGGCATCCGATCGTGGTGTTCTGGCTGTTACTGGTTCTTTGGATGAATGTAACCACGCTATTTTCAATTAATCATGACGAGGCGATCAGTGAATGGAATCGCACTATGAAGATCATGCTTATGGTTTTAATTACGCTTTTGTTAATGCAGAAACGAGAACGATTGCATTTGCTCGTCTGGATAATTGCAATGTCTCTGGCCTTTTTTGGCGTTAAAGGCGGGATATTTTCTTTGGCAACGGGCGGAAACTATAAAGTATGGGGGCCGGCGTACAGCTTCATCGAAGGCAATAACGAACTTGCGCTGGCATTGGTAATGACAATTCCTTTGATGCGATACCTACAATTAACGACTGAAAACAAGTGGATCAAACGAGGCATTCTTATTGCGATAGGTTTGACTGCGATTTCCGTGCTCACATCCTTCTCACGAGGGGCCTTGTTAGCCAGTACCATGATGGCGCTTTTTTTGGCATGGAAGAGCCCGAACCGAGCGCGTATGTTTGCCGGAATGGTACTTGTAGTACCGATCATACTCTCGCTAATGCCGCAAACTTGGTGGGATCGAATGAATACGATCCAGTCCTACCAAGAGGATGGCTCTGCCATGGGACGAATTAATGCGTGGCACTTTGCAACAAATCTGGCACTGGACCGGCCGTTGGTAGGTGGTGGATTTCAGGCATTTTCCAAGGATCTTTTTAAAAAATATGCACCGGTACCTGACGATTTTCACGACGCACACAGCATATATTTTGAAATGCTTGGCGAGCAGGGGTTCGTAGGATTAATTCTTTTTCTTCTGGTTGGTGCTGCAACATTTATAACCGGAAATGGAATCATTCGCGATGTCAAAGACAGAGCGGATTTATCATGGGCACGTTATCTCGCGTCAATGATTCAGGTTAGTTTAATCGGATATGCAACGGGCGGTGCCTTTTTAGGACTCGGATACTACGATTTGCCATATCATTTGGTTGCAATAATGGCTGTCACCCGGCGCCTTGTAACTGAAGCAGTTTCGACGGAAACACCCGCACAGATTGGCAGTATGGGTGCGCGTGTAAATGCCTCGGGCATGATGCGCTAGTGGTAAGTTGCATGCGTAATCGACTCGCGATATTGATGTATCACCGCGTCTTGAACGCTCCAGACGTATTGCGCCCTTGGGATGTTACCGCCGATATGTTTGATTGGCAGGTTCGGTGTCTTTCCCGCTGGTTCAATGTTTTTTCTTTAGGTGAGGGTGTTCGTCGGCTTCGCGAAGGGACTCTTCCGTCACGCGCCGTCAGCATTACGTTCGATGACGGTTATGCAGACAATTATGAGCTTGCGTTGCCGGTGTTGCAGCGTTACGGGGTGAGCGCCACTGTTTTTGTTGCTCCCGGATACATTAATGGGGGTCGAATGTGGAATGATACGGTGATCGAGTCTTTCAATAGTGCGACAACTGATTTCTTGGCACTTGATAGCATCGGCTTGGGACGGGTCGATTTGTCGAATTCTAAGTCGCGCTTTGAAGCGTTGATGAAAGTAATAACTTCGCTGAAATATTTGCCGCCGGATGAGCGGGCACGGAAAGCGGATTCTCTCGCTGCTTCTATTGGCACAAAGTTACCCAATAATCTGATGATGACTAATGAGCAGGTTATTGAGTTGCATCGAAGCGGCGTTGAAATCGGCGCCCACACGGTCAATCATCCGATTCTCGCAAAGGTTGACGATGCGTCCGCGCGAAAAGAAATTATTGATAGTAAGTTGTACCTTGAGAATTTATTAGCTGCTCCCGTCACGACATTTGCATTTCCTAACGGGCGACCCCACAAGGATTATGGCGCAACGCACGTAAAAATAGTGCGCGATGCGGGGTTCAAGCTGGCAGTTTCTACAGCATGGGGAAGCGCCAGCCGCACGATGGATATTCATCAATTGCCGCGCATCGCGCCATGGGATCAGACGCCATTGCGGTTCACTTACCGCGTCATGCGAAGTTTTTTCGAATCCGATCCCGCGTTAGTGTCGTAACGTATCGAGCAGTCGCTGTGCCTCTGACTGCAACGCCGCCCGCCGAAACAGTATTTGCCAGCGTGACCCGCCGCACTGATTCCACAATACCGCAGCCCGAATTCCTGAGAGAAGGATGGCGCGAACCTTATTGGCGTTTTCCGGATTGTTCAGGAAGCCTTGCTCGCCTTGAACAATGATTCGTGGCTCGAGCGTGCTGATGGTGTTTTTGTAGACGTCCGCCAGGCGTGAAATGACGGTTTCATGGGTCGCGTGATACTGCTCGGTTTGTTGCGCCGTGGCCCGAATTCCTGAGCGAATGGCCTCGATCAGGTCCGGACGGCCACTCAACTTACGCTCAAGATGCAGCATCGAGACGACATATTTTGTGACATACAAGCTGTCTGGCTGCCGTTCCGTCAGCTGTTTTTTCAGAACTGATAATCCGGTAATTACCCCGCCCATATCTCCGAAGACGGCAGGTACAGAGTCCGCATCAATACGAAAGACGCTTTGCAGGCTCGAATCCAGTGCCGTGCTTTCGCACATTCCGCGCGTGGCAATCTGATGGACAAGGTA